>JBJMJS010000087.1:0-14349 GCA_045806225.1 Gaiellaceae bacterium | reverse complement strand
GGGAGTCGCTGTGCTCGTCACGCCGCCGCGCTTCCGGCGGGCGCGTCTTTCGATCGAACGCAGTTCAGCGACTGACCGCTTGGCGCTTCAGCGCGAACGCGGATCGAGGTGCTCGACGTAGGCGCGCGAATCGCCGATCTTCTCGACGACCAGGTACCCCGGCGACCGCTCGACGATCTGCTCCACGTTGGGAAACTCGTGGCCGTCGAGGACGATGAACCGCGCCGGATGGGCGCGTACTGCCTCGTAGGCGCCCGGGCCGACCTGAATCGTCGCGACGCACGTCTCGCGACCGCACTCGCAGATGATGCCCATCGACGCCGCTTCCGCCCAGTGCGTCTGCACGTCGGCAGCGCCCTCGTTGACCTCGCGGAAGAGGGCTTCGTTCTGCGCCAGCCGTCGCTCTCGTTCGTCCACCGTTAGGCCTCGGGCCTGGAACGGTCGAGAGCCGTTCTCGGACACGCCGCGACGCAGGTCCTCTAGCCTCAGTCCCGATGAGCGAGGACGCGGATCGCCTGCACGCCGCGCTCACGGCCGCGTGGGAGGCCCTTGCAGGCGCGCTCGAGGGCGGCCGCCTCGAGCATCGTGACGGCTACCTCTGGACGATCTGCCCGGCGGTCCCGGTCCCACAGTTCAACGGCGTGTGGCCGATCGACGATTCCAGCGCGCCGGCGCTCGAGGCCGCACTCGACGAGGTACGGGCACTCGGGCTCCCGTACTCCGTCCAGGTCCGCGCCGGCCGCACGCCCGCGGCCGAGCGCGAGGCCGAGCGTCTCGGCCTGCTCGTCGAGTCCGAGCTGCCCGGGATGCTCGCGCGCCCCAAGGAGCTCCGCGACATCGAGGTCGACGGCCTGCACGTCATCCGGGTGCGGACCTCCGACGGGCTTGCACAGGCGCTCGCGGTCGCCGCCGAAGGGTTCGCCGCGCCGCCCGAGATCTTCGCGCCTTTGTACGTCCCCGAGGTCGCGTCGATGGACGGGCTCGCGATCTACGTCGGCCGCGCCGGAGAGGTCGACGTGACAACCGCCGTCGGCTTGACGATCGAGGACGCCGTCGGTGTCTTCACCGTCGCGACGCCGGCCGCGCACCGCGGCCGTGGATACGGCGCGGCGGTCACCGCATACGCAGCCCGTGAGGGCTTCGCCGCAGGCGCGCGGTTCGCGTATCTGCAATCGAGCAGCCTCGGGTATCCCGTCTATCGGCGGCTCGGCTTTCGCGACGTCGAGCGCTACCTGCTCTACACCGCGCCGGAGGCGCCGGCGGTCGAGGTCGCGGAATGACACGTGCATGAATGCGGCACGCCTGCTGAAGCGCGCCGCGGAAGCGGCGCGGAGCTCGAAGCGCGTCCAGCTGCACGCAGCGGTCGAGCCGGCCGAGCTCGCGCGTGACATCGCCGCGATGGCGAACTCCGGCGGCGGCGTCGTCGTCGTCGGCGGCGCGGTGGCGGAAGAGCTCCTGCACGAGGAGCTCGAGCAGCGCGTCGAGCCCGAGTTCGACGCGTTCGAGACGCACGCGATCACGCGCGGAGACGCTCCCGCGACCGCGATCGTCGTCGACGCCGCGATCGGCGCGCCGCTCGTCTTCGTCGACGACGGCGAGCTGTACTTCCGGCACGGCGGCCGCAGCAGGCGCGCGAACGGCGCCGACGTCCGCGACTTCATCCTGCGCCAGCTGAACGCGACGCGGCGGCAGTGGATCTCGAACATCCGTCAGGTGATGCATGCGCCCGATCGGGCGGAGGTTGCGATCGTCGAGACCGCAGAGCGCGACGAGGAGGGCCGGCCGACCCTGATCCGGTTGACGACCGATCCGCATGCGCCGCTCTACGGCCAGGTCGACCCCGATCTGTCGCATCCGTACCGGCAGAAGGAAGTGATCGCCGAGACGAACCGGCGTCTTGACGGCCGTCATGACGTGAACGCCTTCGACGTCCTCAGCGTCCGCCGCGTGTACGAGATCACCGAAGAGTCGCGCCCGGAGTTCGTGCACGTTCCGAAGTTCGGCTCGCCGCAGTACAGCGATGCGTTCGTCGACTGGCTCGTCGAGCAGGACGCTCGCGACCCGGAGTTCTTCGCGTCGGCGAAGGCGCGCTACCTCGCGACACGCCGCTCGCAAAAGGAGGGCTAGCGCATCCGCTCGACCGCAACCTCGTAGAAGTCGACCGCGGTGCGCCGTCCCCCATCGCCCGGGTTCATGTTGTTCAGCGCCTCGTCGCCGCGGCGCATGTTCTCCTCGGAATCGAAGAACGTGATCCCGATCCCTTTGCCGTTCTCGCGGTTGACGAGCATCATCATCCCGCGGGCGCTCTCGAGCCCTTCCGGCGGCTGGTCGGACTCCACGTCGGCGCGGACGCGGCTGATCATCTCGTCGATCTTCGCCGGATCGCCTTCGAACGTCGCGATGCGTGCGTGCATGATTCCTCCCCGGTCGTTTCGCGCCACTCTACGGGTCGCCGCCGGTCCCCGTCGGCCGCGTGAAGCGCTGGGGCGCACGCGAACGATCGTTTCGCGGCGCGCTAGGCGGTGACCGTCAGATCGTCCAGGTGTCGCCGGTGTGCAGGAGCGACGCGAGCTCGCCGCGCTGCTTCTGCTGCGCGGTGTCGATCTGCTCGCGCATCAGCTCGTCGTAGACACCCCGCTGCACGTTCCGGAAGACGCCGATCGGTGTCGCGCCGCACGTGTCGCGTGTCAGCCGGCTGAGCGCGAAGGCAAGGCTCGGCTCCGCGTGTCCTGCGTCGTGCACGACGAGCTCGCCCTCGTCGGTCACGTCGACGATCTCGACCGAGCCGTCGGCATGCTGGCGCACGCCCTTCTCGCCGTCCTCGCCGAACCGGATCGGCTTCCCGTGCTCGAGATAGATGCGGTTCGACTTGTCGTCGCGGACGAAGTCGAATGCGCCGTCGTTGTAGATATTGCAGTTCTGGAAGATCTCCACGAACGCGCTGCCACGATGGTTCGCCGCGGCGCGCAGGACCTCGGTCAGATGCGCTCGGTCGGTGTCGATCGACCGTGCGACGAACGACGCCTCAGCGCCGATCGCGAGCGAGAGCGGATTGAACGGCCAGTCGAGCGAGCCCAGCGGCGTCGACTTCGTTCGCTTCCCGAGCGGGCTCGTCGGCGAATACTGCCCCTTCGTCAAGCCGTAGATCTGGTTGTTGAAGAGGAGAACCTTCAGGTTCACGTTGCGCCGGAGCGCGTGGATCAGGTGGTTGCCGCCGATCGACAGAGCGTCGCCGTCGCCCGTCACGACCCACACGGACAGATCCGGCCGCGACGTCGAGAGACCCGTCGCGATCGCGGGCGCGCGCCCGTGGATCGAGTGCATCCCGTACGTCTCCATGTAGTACGGAAAGCGCGCTGCGCAGCCGATCCCGCTGATGAAGACGATCTTCTCCTTCGGGACGCCGAGCTCCGGCATGAACGACTGCAGCGCCGCGAGGATCGCGTAGTCGCCGCAGCCCGGGCACCAGCGGACCTCCTGGTCGGTCTTGAAGTCCTTCGCCTTCAGCGGGGAGCCGACGTCGCCGTTCGTCGCCACGACCCCAGGCTAGCTCACGCCCCGAGGGCGCGGGGGTCTCGCCGCTGCACTCCCTTCTCTCTTCGCCGCTACGCGTCGATCGCAATATGGCCGGGTTCCGCCGCGACGCGCTCGAGCCACCGCCTGACCGCCGGGTAGGGCTCGAGGTCGAACCCGCCCTCGGGCGCAACGTGCGTATACGCGTACAGCGAGATGTCCGCGAGCGTAGGTCGGTCGCCGACGGCGTACTCCCGACCGTCGAGGTGACGATCGAGCGTCGCGAGCACGCGCTCGCCTGCGCGCGTCAGCTCCTCACGCCGCTCGACGGGCAGCCCGTCGGGACGGCCCGAGTACGCTACCCAGAAGCGGACGACGGCGAGCGCCGGCTCGAGCTCGTACTGCTCGTAGAACATCCATTGCAGCATCTGCGCGCGCACGTACCGGTCGTCCGGGACGAAGCGCGTCCCTTCGCCGAAGTAGCAGAGGATCGCGTTCGACTCGCCAAGTGGACGGCCGTCGTCCAGCACGATCGTCGGCACGCGAAGCGACGGGTTGAGCTCGCCGAGGACGTCACGCCGGTTCGACCGGTCGACGACATCCATATTGCGCGTCTCGTACGCGATCCCGAGTTGCGCGAGCAGCAGGCGCACCTTGTAGCAGTTGCCGGAAACGGGGCTGTTGTAGAGCAGCACCCGCTCACGCTCCAGCGAGCGCTTGCTTCGCTTCTGCGATCGCCTCGTGCGCCCACTCGATCGCCTGCGGGTTGCCGGGGTCGCGCAACCGCGCCTCGAGCGCCAGTTCGAACAGCTCGAGCGCCCGGTCGTAGCGGCCATCCTCGAAGTACGCCCAACCGAGGTTGTTGTAGAGCGGTCCCGCCCAGTACGCGTCGGTGCGCTCGAGACCGCGTTGCGTCCATTCCTCCTGCAGCTTCCGGTCGTCGACCGAGATCGCGCACATGTGCGCTGCGTCGCCGGCGAGGTACGGCTCGTCGGCTTCGAGCGCCCGGTCGTACGCCGACGCGAACAGGGGATACGCAGCCTCGGGATCACCGCTCGACCGGAACATGCGGCCGCGCTCGAGCTCGAGGCGCACGTTCGCGCGCGCGTCGTCCCCGGCGAGCGGCTCGGCCTCGTCGAGCACGCGCTCGCATTCCGCGAACGCGCCGCGGAGCCCGTGCACGCGTGCGACCTGTGCGAGAACCTCGGCGCGGCCGGCGTCCGAATCCTCCTGCTCGAGCTGCGCGCGAAAGCGCTGTGCGGACGCGTCGAGGTCGTCGAAGTCCCAGAGCGGGCGAAACCGGTCGCTCATCCCTCAGCGCAGCGGACGGCGGAGCGGAACGTCGTCCTTTGTGAACCGCTTGCGCGCCACCAACTGCGCGACGACGGACGCGACGAACGCCGCCAGCCCCGCCCACACGCTCCAGAACAGCAGAATGCCCGCGGCGAGCAAGAGCACGAAGCTCGCGACGCCGAGGCGCATGCCGCTCACGCGTCGACCATTGCGTCGATCGCCTGCTCGACCTCGCTCGCACGGAACGGGATTCCGCGCACGAGGTTGAACCCGGTCGCATCGACGAGGAATTCTGCGCGCAGCAACTTCACCAGCTGTCCGAGATTGATCTCCGGTACGAGCACCTTGTCGTATCGTCTCACGACTTCGCCCGTGTTTCGCGGGAAGGGGTTCAAGTGGCGAAGGTGCGCGTGCGCAACCTTCTTCCGCTTCGCACGGACGCGTCGCACGCCGGCGGCAACGGCGGGATAGGTGCCGCCCCAGGAGATGACGAGCGTCTCGGCGGCGTCGGGATCGTCGACCGCGAGCTCGGGGATGTCCTGGGCGATCCCGGCCACCTTCTGTGCACGGAGCCGCACCATCCGATCGTGGTTGTCGGGGTCGTACGAAACGTTGCCCGTGACGTCCTGCTTCTCGAGCCCACCGATCCGGTGCTCGAGGCCCGGCGTTCCCGGAATCGCCCACGGCCGCGCGAGCGTCGCCTCGTCGCGCAGGTACGGCTCGAACTCGCCGCCGCTGTCGTGCGCGAAGCTCGGCTCGATCCGCGGAATCGTGTCGGTGTCAGGGAGCAGCCACGGCTCCGAGCCGTTCGCGAGATACGCATCCGAGAGGAGGAACACGGGCGTGCGGTACTTGACCGCGATCCGCGCAGCCTCGAGCGCTGCGTCGAAGCAATCCGACGGTGTCGCTGCCGCGAGCACCGGCACCGGCGACTCCGAGTTCCGTCCGTAAAGCACGCTCAGCAGGTCGGCCTGCTCGGGCTTCGTCGGCATTCCCGTGGATGGACCGGCCCGCTGGACGTCCACGATCACGAGTGGCAGCTCGAGCGTGATCGCGAGGCCGATCGTCTCCTGCTTGAGCACGATGCCCGGCCCGGACGAGGTCGTGACGCCGAGCGCGCCGCCGAACGCGGCACCGAGTGCGGCGCCGGCGGCGGCGATCTCGTCCTCCGCCTGGAACGTGCGCACGCCGAAGCTCTTGTGCCGCGCGAGCTCCTCGAGGATCGCGGACGCGGGCGTGATCGGATACGCGCCGAGGAAGAGCGGCAACCCCGACTTGACCGACGCCGCGATCAATCCGTACGCGAGCGCCGTGTTGCCGGTGATGTTCCGGTACACGCCCGGCCGCAGGGGCGCAGGCTTCACCTCGAACTGCACCGCGAACGACTCGGTCGTCTCGCCGAAGGCGTAGCCCGTGTTGAACGCCTTGACGTTTGCCTCCGCGATCTCCTGCCGCTTTGCGAACTTCGACCGCAGGAACGCGATCGTCCCTTCCGTCGGTCGCCCGTAGAGCCACGACATCAGGCCGAGCGCGAACATGTTCTTCGCGCGCTCGGCTTCGCGCTTCGTGATCCCCTCGATCTCCTTCAGCGCCTCGATCGTCATGGTGCTCAGCGGGATCGCGTGCACCTCGTACGACTCGAGCGAGCCGTCCTCGATCGGGTTCCCCGCATACCCCGCCTTCTTGAGATTCCGGTCGGTGAACGCGTCGGAGTCGACGATCAGGATGCCGGTCGGCGGCAGGTCCTTGAGATTCGTCTTCAGCGCCGCCGGGTTCATCGCGACGAGGACGTTCGGCGCGTCGCCGGGCGTGAGGATGTCGTGGTCGGCGAAGTGGAGCTGGAACCCGGAGACGCCCGGAAGCGAGCCGGCCGGAGCGCGGATCTCGGCGGGGAAGTCCGGGAGCGTCGCGAGATCGTTCCCCAGGACGGCCGTCTCCGACGTGAACTGGCCGCCCGTCAGCTGCATCCCGTCGCCGGAGTCGCCGGCGAACCGGATCACGACCGAATCGAGCTGCTCGACCGGCTTCGATGCCACGGTAGAGGTATAGCGAACCGGGGGCGGCCGGCCGAGGCGGGTTTCAGACGGTCAGGCCCGGGGCGGGGCCGGCCCTGACCGGTCAGGCCGCAATCGCAGCGTCAGCGCCGGGATGCATCGCCCGCCAGACCCGCAGATACGCGTCCAGCTCCATCCGGAGGTAGACGTACTCGACGTTGCGGGAAGGAGGCCACGCCTCGACCGCGTTCCGGCCGCGCACCTCGACTTCGCAGTTGCAGCGACGCAGGTAGTCGCGCAAGTCGTCGATCAAAGTCGGGTCGCTGACGTCGATTCGCATGCTCGAGAAAGGCATAGCGCCGGCGTCGAGCACCGTCTATGGCCGAACGTCTAGGTCAGCCGCGCTCGAGGTCGAGTCGGAGACCCGCCGTCGCGAAGGTGTAGAGGATCAGGTACGCCGCGCCCATCAGGAGCGTCGAGGCGACGGTGATCGCGAGCAGCCGAGGATTCCCGAGCGGATCGGCGAGGCGCTCGCCGGCGAGGTGGAGGAAGGCGCGCGGGCTCGTCCACAGGTCCCAGCTGTTGAGCCGGACGAAGCGGCCGACGTAGATCCCGATGCTGCCGAGCACGAGCGCCGTCGCGGCGGCGACCCACCCGGCCACCGTACCCGCCTCCCGGCGGACGACGCTCTGCACCAGGTACAGCGACCCGAGCCCGAGCAGCATCCCGGTCACTGCGAACGACGTGATGATCAGTCCGTCGAACCAGTACGGCGACAGCGGGTCGCGGTCGAGATGCACGAAGTCCGTGACGATGTACGGCGCGTTGGGGAAGAACGCGAGCCACAGAGCGCCGAGCACGACGAGCGCCGGCTTGCGCGCGCCGCGCCGCTGCCCGTCATAGAGCAGGATCGCGAGGACGAACGGGATCCACGCAAGAAACAGGTTCCAGATCAGGTACGTGAAGTTCGGGACGTGCGTGTGGATGATCCGCACGCCGACCAGCGCGCAGCAGCCGAGCGAGGCAAGCGCAAAGGACGCGACGACGGCGACCCTGCGTGCGCTTGCGTTCATGCCTCCAGTGTAGGCGGCGCCTCGCTGAGCAGAGCCTCGAGATCGACGGGATGCGTGTACATCGCGACGCCCCGCCCGTCCGGCGGACGAGGCCATTCCGACTCCGGCCGGTCGTAGTAGAGCTCGACGCCGTTCCGGTCGGGATCGTTGAGGTACAGCGCGACGGAGACGCCGTGGTCGCTCGCGCCCGTCAGCGGGACCCGCGCCTGGACGAGCCGTCGCAGTGCGTCGGCGAGGGCGGCGCGGTCCGGGTAACGGATCGCGACGTGAAAGAGGCCGGTCGTCCCGGGTGGCGGCGGCGCGCCTGCCCTCGACTCCCAGGTGTTGAGCCCGATGTGGTGGTGGTAGTCGCCCGCCGAGATGAACGCCGCCTGGTCGCCGTGGCGCTGTTGCACCTCGAACCCGAGCACGTCGCGGTAGAAGCCGAGCGAGCGGTCGATGTCGGCCACCTTCAGGTGGACGTGTCCGATGTCGACGCGGGGATCGATCGTCACGGGTGAGTTGTAACGCGCGGGCACGCGGGGCGTGACCGGCTATCCCTCCACAACCGCGCCGACGCGCCGCACCGGCCGGCCTGCGGCGACTTCGACGGCCGGCTCGTCGTTCGGGCGTGACAGCGTCAGCCCGGCGAGCGACCACAGGACGTACCCCACCCACGGATCGCCGATGACGTCCGTCTGGACCGCGAGGACGGCCGCTGCCACGGCCGCCGACGCGACTCCCGCCGGCGCCCACCATGCCGTACGCCGGGCTGCGCGAACGAGCGCGACGAGCAGCGCCGCGATCCAGGCGATCCACAGGAGCGAACCGAGGATCCCCATCTCGGCGCCCATCTCCGTGTAGTTCGACTCCCCCGCTTTGATCGGCGTCTCGGTACGCGACGCGGTCTGGCCCGCGTTGCCGAGGCCGTAGCCCTGCGGGTGGTGGACCACCGTGCGCGCGCCGTCGCGGAGGCTCGTCAGGTGGCTGCGGATCGAAGGCTCGTTCTCGCTCGCCGCGTTGAAGCTCGCGCCCGGGTGCTGCCGTGCCTCCTGATGCTGGTAGCGGATGTCCGCTGCGGTGAAGCGGCCCGTCGCCGCGATCGATGGGAAGACGTGCACCCACGTGATTGCGACCGCGATCGTGACGAGCGCTGCGGCGATGGGCCACCAACGTCCGCGCACCGCGCCGAGCACGACGAGCCCCGCAGCGAGCGCGATCAACGAGCTGCGCGAGAACGTGAACAGCAAGCCGCCGGCCGCGACGGCGACCACGACCGCGAGGACACGTGCGTGCCGGCGAAGCGCCGCGGCGAGCAGCAGCGCGATCACGAGCATGTAGGCGGACGCGAGCGGCGAGAGAAACGTCGACACCAGCCGACGCAGGAACGGCTTGTCGCCGCCGACGTTGTAGATGAAGTTCTCCGGCAGCCCGCCCGTGCCGTGGTAGTCGTACCCGAGCTGCTTGTGGAAATACGGCACGACGGCGGAATTGCGCCACGACGAGATCGAGATTGCATAGACGTCGATGAGCCCGAGCGCCGCGACGACGCCCGCCGTGCCGACGACAGTCCAGGCGAGGCGGGCGATCTGCTCGCGGGAGACGACGAGCGAGCGGCCGACAAAGTAGGCCGCGACAGGGATCAGGTTGTGCTTCAGCGCGAGGCCGACCGCGTGCCGATCGGCATGTCCACCGAGCACGTGTTGCGGGATGAGCGCGTAGACGCAGACGAGGACGCCGTAGGCGAGCGCGAGCCCGTCGACGACGCCCGGTGCGAATGCGAGCGCTCGGGCGCGGACGGCGCTCGTCGCGACCCGGGCGAGCGCGATCGCGAGGAGGATTTCCTTCCAGGCCTGGATCGCGGTGAGCGCGTGCCCGCGAACGCCCGCTCCGTAGAGCGCCGCGCCGACCGCGTTGTGCACCGCAACGCCGACGATCCACGCGTAGACGGCAACGAGCGGCCGTCGCCAGACGGCGATCGCGCCCGCGAGGAGGAGCGGGACGTAGACCGCGAGCGCGATCCCCGTGGTCATCGTTCGAGCGTATAGCGGCGGGACCGACGCGACTCCGGCGCCGCGGCCACGCGCAGGGTCAGGCTATTCGCCCCACGGCCACATGAGCGTCCCCTCCCTTCCCCTTCCGTCCGCAGATCGGGGGATATGTTGTCACGCGGCAGCGCCGATTGACTACTGCGCGCTCAACGCCCCAAAACCCTCGATTTCATGCGAATTTGACTTATGTCTGGCGTTGACGCCAAGATTTGCGCGACCGTGGCGATGCCACCACCCGAGGACCCGCAGGCCGAAACCATCGGCGCGCGGTTGAGGCGACTGCGCCTCGACCGCGCGTTTTCGCAACGCGATCTTTCGTCGCCGGGCGTGTCGTACGCGTATATCTCGCGCATCGAGGCAGGCGCACGGACGCCCTCGGTCAAGGCGCTGCGCATGCTGGCGGCGAAGCTCGGCGTCTCCGTCGAGTACCTCGAGACCGGCCGCGACGTCCGCGAGTCCGAGGAGCGCGAGCTGCAGTTGATCGACGCGGAACTGGCCCTCCGCCTGGACAACGACGTCGCCCGGGCGGAGCAGTCGCTTCACAGCGTGCTGCAGGACGCGCGGCGCGCCGGGGACCCGGTCGCCGAGACACGCGCTGCCGTCGGCCTGGGCTTCGCAGCCGCGAGGCGCGGCAATCATCTCGACGCCGTCGAGCAGCTCGAGGCGGCGCTCAAGGTCCAACGCCTCGCGCCGCACGTTCGTCCCGACGTCTACGCCACACTCGGCCAGTCGTACGCGGCGCTCGGCGCACCTGATCGCGCCGCACGGCTGTTCCGCGAATGTCTCGACGAAGCGAAGGACGCGGCGCCGGACGACCACAGCATCCACGTGCGCTTCGCCGCGCTGCTCAGCTACGCGCTCACCGACGCCGGCGACTACGACGGCGCGGCCGCCGCGGTCCGGGAAGGCCTCGACCACGCCGACGCGACCGCCGATCCGCACAACCGGATCCGCCTGTACTGGTCGATCGCACGCGCAGCGGGTATCGACGGTCGTTTTTCGGAGGCGCTCCACTACATTCGCAAGGCGATCTGCCTGCTGGAGGCGACCGACGACACGACGCAGCTTGCGCGCGGCTACCTGATGTCGGCAGGCATCGAAGCGCGTGAGGGCCATGTACGGGAGGCCGGTGAGCATCTGGCGCTTGCAGAGCGCCTGCTCGGGCAGGCGCCCGAAGCGCGCGACGTGGCGATGATCCGAATCGGCCGGTCACGCATCGCCCGGCTCGAACGGGACGCGGATACGGCCGTCGAGTCCGCCCGTGGCGCGCTCGACGTCCTCGGGAACTTCCACGGCGGCGAGCAGGGCGCGGCGATCTGGGCGCTCGCAAGCGGGCTCGCGCTTCAGCGCGACGACGCTGGGGCGGTCGATGCGTACCGGCGGGCTGTCGATTTGCTGGTCGTGCACGGCCGCCGGCACGAAGCCGCCGAGGCAGCCGTCGAGTGGGGTACGTTCCTCCGCGAGTGCGGACGCGAGGCCGAAGCGGAATCGGTGTTGCAGCGGGCAGCGGACCTCGGCGCGACCGCGGTGGAGCCGACCCGCCGCAGCTGAAGCTCGAGCGCGTCGTCCGGGCACGGGGCCCGTACTCGCTCGCGCTCTGCATCCGACATCTGAACGACGCGACGCGCCACGTGCGCGACGGTGTCTTGACGACGACGCTCCGCGTCGGCGACCGCGTCGAGCTCGGGACCGCGCAACAGTCGGTGGACGGGCGCCTGACGTTGCGCGCGCAGAGCGACGACGGATTCGAGCGGCTGCGCTTCATCCTCGCACTCGACGCGGACCACAGCGGCTTCCTGCGCGCGTTCGCGCGCGACCCCTTGCTCGGCGAGACGACACGTGCATTCCAGGGAATGCGCGTGCTCCGCTCGCCGACGGTCGCGCAGACACTGCTCCGGGCATTCTGCGGCCAGCTGATCGACACGCGCACGGCGCGCGAGCTCGAGAACACGATCGTCCGCGCGACGTGCGAGCGCCATGCCGGGACGAACCTCTGCGCCGCGCCCACTACGCCGACGCTTGCGGCCGTCGCGCCGGCACGCCTTCGGCAGCTCGGCTTGCACGAACGGCGGTCGGCCGCGCTCGTGCGCATCTGCCGTGCCGTCGAGCTCGAACGGCTGCACGACCTCCCGACGGACGTCGTCGCCGCGCGGCTCCTGCGGGAGCGCGGTGTCGGGCCGTGGTCGGTCGGCGTCGTGTGTCTGGAAGGCCTCGGCCGTCCCGAGCGCGGACTCGTCGGCGACCTCGCGCTCGTGAAGCTGATGTCGGATCTCCGCGGCCGCTGGGTCGAGGGGCACGAGACGGCAGAGCTGCTCGAGCCGTACGGCGAGTGGGCGGGCCTTGCGAGTGTCTACCTCACACTCGGCTACGCACGCGGGCTTGTTCCGCTCCCCGGGGCGAGGCGGTCGAAGCCGCGCGCGTTCTTCCGGACCATCCCGTCGGCGTGATCGACGTCGTCGTCGGCGACATCACCGAGCAGCACGTCGACGCGATCGTCAACGCCGCCAACCCGACGCTGCTCGGAGGCGGCGGCGTCGACGGTGCGATCCACAGAGCCGGCGGCCCGGCGATTCTCGAGGAGTGCCGCGGCCTCGGCGGCTGCGCGACGGGAGACGTGAAGGCGACCGGCGCCGGGCGCCTCCCCGCGCGTTACGTGTTGCACGCAGTCGGCCCGGTCTGGCGCGGCGGCGTACACGGCGAGCCGGCGCTGCTGGCGTCCTGCCACCGCCGCGCAATCGAGGTCGCGTCGGCGCTCGGGTGCCGAAGCGTCGCATTCCCCGCGATCTCGACCGGCGCGTACGGCTATCCGGTCGAGCTCGCGGCACCCGTCGCGATCGATGCGACGAACGCCGCGGTCGAGGCGCATCCGGCCGTCGAGCTCGTCCGCTTCGTCGTCCGCGACGAGCGCGTACGCGCGCTCTATGCCGCGGAAACGCGGTAGGAACGACCGCGCCGTTCGGGCACACTTCGGCGGTGGCAACACCGAAGGTCGCGATCCTCGGGTGCGGGAAGATCGGCGAGTCGCTGCTCGCGGGGCTCCTGAGCGCGGGCTGGCGCGAGCCGCGACACGTCGTCGTCACCGGCCGGCGGGACGACCGCATGCGCGAGCTCGCGGAGCGCTACGGCGTGCGCGGCACGCTGTCGAACGCCGAGGCCGTATCAGGCGCCGGTCTCGTCGTGATCGCGGTCAAGCCGCAGGACTTCGACGTCCTCCTGGGCGAGATCGGCGGCATCCTGACGCCGCAGCAGACGGTGCTGTCCGTGGCCGCCGCCATCCCGACCGCGCTGATCGAGGCGCGCCTCGAGCCGGGCGTGCCGGTCGTGCGTGCGATGCCGAACGCACCGGCGATCGTCCACGAAGGAATGGCAGGTGTGTGCGCAGGCGCGCACGCCGCCGACGAGCATCTCGCGCTGGCCGAGGAAGTCCTGTCGCATGTCGGCGCCGTCGCGCGGGTGCCGGAGCAGTACATGGATGCCGTCACGGCTGTGTCCGGTTCGGGGCCGGCCTACTTCGCGCTGCTCGCCGAAGCGATGATCGAGGCGGGAATCCTGCTCGGCCTCAGCCGCGAGACGTCGACGCAGCTCGTGGTGCAGACGATGCTCGGAACGGCGCGGCTGCTCCGGGACGAGCACATCCATCCCGTCGAGCTGCGCGAGGCCGTCACCTCGCCGGGGGGAACCACGATCCAGGCGATCCGCGAGCTCGAGCAGGCGGGCGTGCGCGCGGCGTTCCTGAATGCGATCCAGGCGGCCATGGTCAGGTCCAAAGAGCTTGCGGAGGGCGGGCCGTGATCGGTCGCGACGTCGAGCTCGTCGTCGTCGACGACGCGAAGGAGGTCGCGGCCGTCGTGGCGAAGCGGCTCGCGCGCGCGGCGGCGGAAGGCGGGAACATCGTCCTCACCGGCGGCACGACACCGCAGCAAGCCTACGAGCAGGCCGCGAAGGACACGCCCGACTGGAGCAAGGTCGCGCTCTGGTGGGGCGACGAACGCTGCGTCCCACCCGACGACGAGAACTCCAACTACGGCGCGGCGAAGAAATCGCTGCTCGACAACCTCGAGGTCGAGCCGCGCGAGATCCACCGCATCCAGGGCGAGCTCGGGATGGACGAGGCGGCTGCGGCGTACGAGCGCGAGCTGGGGGACACCGACCTCGACCTGCTTCTGCTCGGAGTCGGCCCGGATGCGCATATCGCCTCGCTCTTCCCGAACGCCCCGACGCTGCGCCAACGCAAGCGCGTCCTGGCGGCCAAGCCCGGCTGGGAGCCATACGTCGACCGCGTCACGCTCAGCCTCCCGATGCTCCGCGGCGCGAAGGAGATCCTGTTCGTCGTCTCAGGCGCGGTGAAGGCGGACGCAGCGCGACGCGCGTTCGTCGAAGAGCCGAGCGACGACGCGCCGGCGAGCCTCGTCCGCGCGGCTGCCGGACGGACGACCGCGGTCGTGG
>JBJMJS010000086.1:0-14706 GCA_045806225.1 Gaiellaceae bacterium | reverse complement strand
CGCCGATGTCGTATCATCCGGGCGTCTCGTAAACGCGCCGATCCCGGGAGCCAGCATGCGCGCACCGTTCATGTCCATCCAGAAGTCGTTCGTGACCACTTCGGAGGGTATGACGCGTGCTTCAAAGAAGGCTCAACCTGGGAATCGTTGCGCATGTAGACGCCGGTAAGACAACTCTCACCGAGCGGCTGCTGCATGCCGCGGGCGTGATCGGCGACGTCGGCAGCGTCGACAAAGGGACGACGCAGACCGACTCGTTGCCGCTCGAGCAGCAGCGCGGCATCACGATCAGGTCGGCCGTCGTCTCGTTCGCGATCGACGACGTCACCGTCAACTTGATCGACACACCGGGGCACCCGGATTTCATTGCAGAGGTGGAGCGCGTCCTCGGCGTGCTGGACGGCGCAATTCTCATCGTGTCCGCGGTCGAGGGCGTGCAGGCGCAAACAAGCGTGCTGATGCGTGCGCTTCAGCGGTTGCGGATCCCGACGCTCGTGTTCGTCAACAAGATCGACCGCCTCGGCGCCGACTGCGCGCGCACACTGACGGACATCGCCGAGCGGTTGACGCCGGCAGTCGTCCCGATGACCTCCGTCGAGGGGGAGGGGTCGAAAGCCGCCGTCGCGCGAGCGTTCGCCGACGAAGAGGAGGGATTCCGGTCGCGTCTCGTCGAGCTGGTCGCCGACCACGACGACCGGTTGTTGACGGCGTACGTGCACGACGAGACCGGCATCTCCGCGCAAGTCCTGCGGCAGGCGCTCGCCGAACAGACTGCACAGGCGCTCGTCCATCCGGTTTTCTGCGGCGCGGCGATCACCGGGGCCGGCGTCGACGGCGTCATGTCCGGTATCGCCGGGCTTCTCCCTGCGGCCGCCGGGGATCCGGACGGCCCGGTCTCCGCTGCTGTGTTCAAGATCGACCGCGGCCGAGCCGGCGAGAAGATCGCGTACGCGCGGATGTTCTCCGGGACGATCCGGACGCGCGATCGCGTGCAGGTCGCGGGCGGCGACGACGCGAAGGTGACGGCGATCGCCGTCTTCGATCGTGGCGGTGCGACGCAGCAGCCCGCGGTTCGAGCGGGCGAGATAGCGACGCTCCAGGGGCTCGCGGACGTCCGCGTCGGAGACACGCTCGGCGATGTGCACCCGCGGGTTTCGAGGCGCGAGTTCCAGCCACCCACTCTCGAGTCGGTCGTCGTTCCGGTCGATCCAGCGGACGGCCGACGGTTGCGCGTCGCGCTCGGCCGGCTGGCCGAGCAGGACCCGTTGATCGACGTGCGGCAGGACGACCGGCGGAACGAGCTGTCGGTGTCGCTGTACGGCGAGGTTCAGAAGGAGGTCGTCGAGGCGACGCTCGCAACGGACTTCGGCATCGCCGTCACGTTCCGTGAAACGACACCGATCTACATCGAACGGCCGACGGGCGTCGGCGAGGCAGTAGAAGTGCTCCGCGCCGAGGGAAATCCGTTTCTCGCGACGATCGGTCTGCGCGTCGAGCCGGCGAGTGCCGGCGACGGTGTCGACGTCCGTCTGGACGTCGATCCGCGAACGATCCCGCTCTACATCTACAAGACGGCCGAGAGCTTTCGGACGCATCTGGCGGAGTACGTCCGCGACGCGCTCGCAGAGGGCCTCTTCGGCTGGAACGTCACGGACTGCGTCGTCACGATGTTTCGGTGCGGATACAGCGTGCCGGACGGTCCGCCCTCCCGGCGCGGGCCGCTCAGCACTGCGGCCGACTTCCGCAAGCTGACGCCGATCGTGGTGATGCAAGCGCTCGAGCATGCACGTGTCGCGGTTTGCGAGCCGACGGTCCGCGCCACGATCGAAGCGCCGCTCGATACCGTCGGCGCACTCCTTCCGGCGCTGGCGCGACTCGGGGCCGTCGCAGAGCCGCCGTTGCTGCAGTCGAAGCTCGGGACGATCGACGCGGTCCTTCCCGCTGCGCGCGCGGACGAGCTTCAGCGACAGCTGCCGGCGCTGACGCGTGGCGAGGGCGTTCTCGATTCCAGCTTCGCCGGCTATCAGCCGGTCGGCGCGGAGCGGCCGACGCGCCCGCGGATGACGCCCGACCCGCGGAACCGCGGCGAGTACGTCCGCGTTGCCGGCCGGACGATCGTGTGAGGTGTCACGCCGCAGCGACGATTGCCGCGAGGTTCTCCCACGCTGCAGTCGTGTCGGCCGTTCGCCCGTGCGGGCGGCGGAGCACGTCCACGAAGCCCGCGATGTCGGCGAGCTGCCACCACCGTCCGTAGGCCTCGACGATCCGCGCGTCGAGCGATGCATCGCCTCCGGCCGCCGCGTAGTCCTCGAGACCTGTGCCTGCGTCGTCGATGACCATGCGGAGATCGCGTTCGCGAGGCGCGATCAGTGTCGTGTCCCAATCGATCAGATGCACCTCGCCAGCCGATCCGCGCACGACGTTGGCACGGTGCGGCTCGCCGTGCGTGATCACCCACGCAACGGTGCTGCGACATGCCTCCGCAACCAGCGCGTCGTACTCACGCGAGAGGCGTTCGATCTTCTCGCCGTTTGCGTCGAGAAGCGCACGCGTCGGCTCGGCGAACGGCCCGGAGCCCCATGGCGC
Organism: Gaiellaceae bacterium; assembly: GCA_045806225.1. GTDB lineage: Bacteria > Actinomycetota > Thermoleophilia > Gaiellales > Gaiellaceae > 3-1-20CM-4-69-9. Next base: position 12,120 of record JBJMJS010000086.1, on the reverse strand, counting down.
GTCGACGTCGCGCAGGGCCGCGTCGAGCTCAGCGCGTGACGGAATCGCGAAGTCCTCGCGGCGCGGGAGGTCGTCCGGAATGCGATCTGTCGCGGCGTGCAGACGGCCGAGAGCCCGCGCGACGGTGCGACGCTCGGCCGCACTTTCGTACGGCCCCCAGTCGCTCGCTGTTCCCTCGACCAACGGCGCGACGCGAAGCGCGTAGCGCTCGTCGATGCGACGTAGGACGACGCCCTCGTCGTCCCGAAGCGGCGCCACGACAAACTCGAGGCCCGCGTCGTCGCGGAGGGATGCTGCCGTGCGGAACGCGCGCTCGAGCGCGGCGAACGCGCCGTCGGCGTCGAGGCCTGCCTGGAACCCTGCGTCCAGGTCGTCGACGCTCATCCACAAGCAACGGCCGCCGCGATCGACAGCGAGCCAGTGGTGGCTGCCGAACCCGACCGGCCGGTAGTCGAGACGCGCCCCGCGGATGCTCCAGTGGCGGTCGAGCAACGACGCCAGCCGTGCACGGTCGATGTCTCGCGGTTCGGTCAGCACGGTTGCAGCATAGGTCCGACGCTGCGTTACCCGTCCTTGACGCGATAGTCGATGAACGTTGCGAACGGTGACTGCCGCACGCCGATGTGCTCGAGCTCGATCGAGCGCGAGAACCCTTCGAACAGGCGCTTGCCACCGCCGAGGACGACCGGCGCGATGATGATCGTCAGCTCGTCGACGACTCCGGTTTCGAGCGCCTGGCGGATCACGTCGGCGCCGCCCATGACGTGCACGTCCTTGTCGCCGGCTGCAGCGGCGGCTTGCTCGATCGCCTCCGGCACGCCGGAGACGAACGTGAACGCTCCGCCGTCGGGCTCTTCCTGCGGCCGGTGCGTCACGATGAAGAACGGCAGCCCCCACGGGTTTTTGCCGCCCCAGCGGCGGGACGCTTCATACGTGTTCCGGCCGCCGACGACCGCGCCGATCCGCCCGATCGCATCGGCGAGCCACGCGGCGTCCTCGCCGGTCGGCTCGCCGCGTGGCTCGTCGTCGTACGTCCACGGCCCGCCGAACACCCAGTAATGCAGGCGCTCGCCGCCCGCGCCGAGCCCTTTCCCCGGGCCGTCGTCGGGCCCCGCGATGAACCCGTCGACGGACGTCGTGATCCCAGCCAGAATCTTCGTCATCGCTCGTCCTTTCTCGGTTGTCGTACGTTCGAGAAGAAGACCGATCCGGCGTGGAAGACTCATCGGCCGTCGACGAGCCATTCGTCGTGCCGGTCGCGACTACGTCCCGTCGCGGAGCCAGTCCGCCGCGTGCTCGCCGATCATGATGCAGGTGAGGTTGATGTTCGCGCGTGGAATCGTCGGCATGATCGACGCGTCGACCACGCGGAGATTCTCGATCCCGCGCACGCGGCAGTGTTGGTCGACGACCGCCATCGCGTCGTCCGCCGGTCCCATGCGCACCGTGCCGCAGGGATGGAACTGTGTCGTCACGGTCGCACGAACGTACGCTGCGAGTGCGTCGTCCGAGCCGACCGTCTCGTCTGTCAGCAGCGCGACGTGCTCGACGTAGCGCGCGAGCTCCTCCTGCTGCGCGATCTCCCACGCGAGGCGGACGCCTTCGCGGAGCCGGCGCAGATCCTCCGGGTCGGCCGCGAAGTTCAGCTCGATCAGCGGCTGGACGCCGGGATCACTGCTCGTAAGCGAGACGCGCCCGCGCGCGCGGGGACGCTCGAGCGCAACGGGAAGGCCGATGGCGAGCTCGGTACCGACCGCTGCGACCGCGGCTGCGCCGCCGATCGCCGCGATGTCGACGTGACTGAAGATGACCTGCTGCATGTCGTTGAACTCGTGCGAGCCCGGCGCCGTGTAGCGCAGCACGATCTGCGCGAGCGGGCTCGCGACGTCGCAGCTCCCCGGTGTCGGAACCAGCAGGACACGCGTAACCGCGTGGTCGATGAGGTTCGCGCCGACGCCGCGCGCATCCACGACGGGGTCGATGCCGAGCGCGACCGATTCGGCTCGTGGGCCGATGCCGGAGCGCAGGAGGATCGCCGCCGAGCCGATCGCGCCCGCCGCCAGCGTCACGCGCCGTCCGGCGATCGCCTCGCGTTGCCCCTTCTGGTCGGCCTCGACGGCGAGGGAACCGTCGTCGCCGACTAGGACCCGGTTAACGAGGCAATGTGGCCGCACCTCGAGGTTCGGCCGTCCGCGCGCCGGTAGCAGGTACGCGATCGCGGTCGAAAGCCGCAGGCCCTCTCGGCGGTTCTGCGGAAACGGTCCGACGCCCGCTGCTTCAGGATGGTTGTGGTCGACGACCTCGGGGAAGCCGAGCCGCCGACAGACGTCGAAGAACGCGCGCTGCGTCGGGATCAGCTGGTCGCGGCTCCAGCGGCAAATCGGGACTGGGCCGGCGCGCCCGTGAAGCGCGGTGTCTCCCTCGGGATCGTCTTCGAGCCGCCGGAAGTGCGGGAGGACCTTCTCCCAGCTCCAGTCGTCGTTGCCGAGCGCCGCCCATTCGTCGTAGTCCGCCGGCACGCCGCGGAGCGCAATCGCCGCATTCACCGCGGACGAGCCGCCGATCACGCGGCCGCGCGGGTACGGAATCGTGCGGCCCGGCACGGCTTCGGCGGTCAACCGCCAGTCGTGGGACTGCAACGACATCCGTCCCGACTCGCGCAGGTCATGCGGCGTCGACTCGATCGTCGTGTAGTCGGGGCCTGCCTCCAGCAACAGCACGCGTCGGGCCGGATCCTCCGACAGCCGGGCCGCGATGACCGCGCCGGCCGACCCGCCTCCGACGATGACGTCGTCGAACCTCATTGGCCTCCACGACCGCTGTCTGAGCCAGTCTCGGTCAGAGCCATGGTCGTCAGCCGGCGGGGTGATCGCTTAGCCACGTCGCGCCGCACTACTATCGAGGACATGAGCCCGGTTCGTCCGACGGTGCAGGTGGTGGGGCGGCGGATGGACGCCGAGCATTACCGCCTCCGCGACTTTCTCACGCGAACCGCACAGCCGTACCAGTGGCACGAGGCGGGGTCCGCCGAAGCCGACGCCCTGCTTGCGACCGTTGGCCTGCTCGACGCACCACTTCCCGTGCTGATCGATTCGGAGCAACCGCACACCGCTGCGACCGTCGAGACGATTGCGGCGGCCTGGGGCGGCCTGCAGCCGCCGAGCCGGGGCCATTACGACCTCGCCGTCATCGGCGCGGGGCCGGCAGGTCTCGCCGCAGCGGTGTATGCCGCCTCGGATGGGCTATCCACGATCGTCTGCGACCGGGACGTGCCGGGTGGTCAGGCGTCGTACACGGCGATGATCGAGAACTTCTTCGGCTTTCCCGACGGGATCGGCGGCGCCGAGCTCGCGCGCCTCGCCGGGCGCCAGGCGGAGAAGTTCGGCGGGGAGCTGTTGTTCCTGAACGCCGTGACGGGGAGTCAGGTCACGGGCGACGACGATCCCGTCCGGCTGACCCTCCATGACGGGGCGCACGTGACTGCGTCCGTCGTGCTCGCTGCGACGGGGATGGACTGGAGGAGACTCGAGCTCGCGGGCATCGACGAGCTCATCGGACACGGCGTGTACTACGGAGCGGGACGGAGCGAGGCCGCGCAATGCAGCGGCCAGAGCGTCGTCATCGTCGGCGCAGGCAACTCCGCCGGCCAGGCGGTGCTCAACTTCGCGAACGCAACGGCGCGCGTCACGATGCTCGTGCGGGGCGACCGGCTCGGGAAGACGATGTCGGCGTACCTGATCGAGCGAATCGAGCGGCACCCGTTGATCGATGTCCACCTCGAGACGCAGCTGACCGAGCTGCACACCGACGGTGAAAAGCTCACCGCTGTGACGTTCGCGGACGGATCGGGAACGACGGAGACGCACGCGATGGACGCCGTTTTCCTGTGTATCGGCGGCCGTCCGCACACCGACTGGTGCCCGCGTGAGCACATCGAGACCGATGCCGCCGGCTACATCCTGACGGGGCAGGACCTGGTCTCGAACGGATCGCGGCCCGATGGATGGCCGCTCGACCGCGATCCGCTTCCGCTCGAGACGAGTCGCGTCGGGGTCTTCGCCGCGGGGGACGTTCGCCACGGCTCGACGAAACGCGTCGCAGCAGCGGTCGGAGAAGGGTCGATGGCCGCGGCGCTCGTCTTCTCTCGTCTCGGCGAGCTCGGTGTCACCGTCTGAGCTGGTCGCGGCGCTCGAGCGCGCGCGGCGGCGAACGGACCAGCTCGTCTCGCAGCTCTCGGACGAGCAGTTGACGCATCAGGTGTCGCCGCTCCAGTCACCGCTCGTGTGGGATCTCGGTCACATCGGCTACTTCGAGGAGCTCTGGCTCCTGCGACGCGTCGGCGGGCGTCCCGCACTCTCGTCCGCTGTCGACGCCGTCTACGACTCGTTCGCGCATACGCGCAACAAGCGCGCGACGCTGCCACTCCTCTCTCCGTCTGCGACGCGCGATTACCTCGGTGAGGTCCGCGCCGGTGTGCACGAGCTACTCCCGGAGCTTCCACTCGACGATGGGGATCCGCTGCTTGCGGATGGATTCGTCGTCGGGCTCGTCGTCCAACACGAGCTCCAGCACGGCGAGACGATGGCGCAGACGCTCGCACTCGCCGGCTGGCTGCCGCCGCTGCCGTCACCGCCGACGGTGACGGCAATCGACGACGTCGCCGTTCCCGCCGGCCCGTTCACGCTCGGGTCGACGGACGCGTGGGCGTATGACAACGAACGACCGGCACACGTCGTCGACGTGCCGGCATTCCGAATCGATCGCGGGCTCGTGACGAACGCGGACTTCGCTGCGTTCGTCGCCACCGGCGCGTACCGCGATCGCGCTTCCTGGACGGACGAAGGGTGGGACTGGCGCGAGGCCGAGCAGGCGGACGCGCCGCTCCGGTGGGATCCGGGTGCGCCTCCGGACGCGCCCGTCCAGCACGTGTCGTTCCACGAGGCGGATGCATACGCGCGGTCGGCAGGCAAGCGCCTGCCGACGGAGCCGGAGTGGGAGAAGGCTGCTCGGACTGCCGCGGCGGAGCTCGAGCACATGAGCGGTGCAGTCTGGCAATGGACCTCGTCGTGCTTCGACGGGTACCCCGGTTTCTCCGCGTTCCCGTACGCCGAGTACTCCGAGCCGTTCTTCGGCGATGGGTATCGGGTCCTCCGCGGTGGCTCGCCGTTCGCCGACCCGCTCGTCGCGCGGCCGACGTTCCGAAACTGGGATTTGCCAGAGCGGCGCCAGATCTTCTGCGGAGTGCGCTGCGCGCGCGATGCCTAGCGCATCCCTCGCCCGCGGCGCGCGTGTGGTTGTCGCCCGCGACAGCTCCGATGCGCGGCGCTTCCTCGAGGCGTCGACCGCCGGCAGTATCCGCGGTGACATCAAGGAATTGCCGGCGCGGTGGCTCTACGACGCGCTCGGGTCACGCCTGTACGAGGCGGTCACGCGGCTTCCGCAGTACTACCTGCCGCGCCGCGAGGCCGAGATCCTTCGCGGGCGGTCGGCGGAGATTGCTGCGCGAACGCGCGCGCGCACGCTCGTCGAGCTCGGCGCAGGAGCGGCAGCGAACACGCGTCTCCTCCTCGACGCGCTGCACACGCTCGAGCGCTTCGTCGCGCTCGACGTGAGCGAACAGGCTCTACGCGGGAGCGCGTCTGCGATCGCCGTCGAGTATCCACGCCTCGACGTGCGCGCGATCGTCGGCGACTTCGACCGCGACCTGGCGTTGCTCCCGCCGCATCGGCCTCGTCTGGTTGCCTTTCTGGGAAGCACGATCGGGAACCTCTATCCCGCGGAGCGCGAGCGGCTGCTGGCAACGTTGGCAGGCGCGTTCGCGGCCGGCGACGCGCTGCTGCTCGGGGTCGACCTCGTCAAGGACGTCGCTCGCCTCGAGCGTGCGTACAACGACGGGAGCGGCGTCACCGAGGCGTTCGCCCGCAACGCACTCGTCGCGGTGAATCGCGAGCTCGACGCGACCTTCGACCAGCGGCGGTTCGTGTACAGCGCGCAGTGGGATGCGGAGCACGAGTGGATGGACGTCGGCTTCCGCGCGCGGGGGGCGCAGACCGTGTCGATCCGACGTCTCGGCGTCGACCTGGACTTCGAGGACGGCGAGCCGCTTCGGATCGAGATCAGCGCGAAGTTTCGCCGCGCGCGGTTCGAGCTCGAAGCAGCACGTGCCGGCCTCGGGGTCGACGCGTGGTGGACGGATCGAGCAAACGACTTCGCGGTCGCGCTGCTGCGCGCCGTTGAACCACATCGAAGCGGAGAGGAGCCGGATGTCTCGCGACGCGCCCATCTGTAGTCATTTCGATCAGATCGAGGTGACCGCGCTGCCGACGTCGATCGAGGGGTGCGAGGAATGCCTGAAGATCGGCAGCAGGTGGGTCCATCTCCGGATGTGCATGACCTGCGGCAAGATCGGTTGCTGCGATTCCTCGCCGAACAAGCACGCAACCGCACACGGCCGCGAGAGCGGCCATCCGATCATCCGTTCCGCCGAGCGCGGCGAGGACTGGAGTTGGTGCTACGTCGACGAGGTGGCGTTCACCGTCTCACCGTCATAGGTGAAGCCGCACAGTCTCATCCGAATGTGAACGCGTAGACCTCGACGCCTGGATCGACGAACGACACGGTCAGCGTGTGGTCGTCGATCCGTCCCTGCTGGCGGACGAGCTGATGCAACCGCTGCTCAGACGCGATTCCATCGCCGTTTTCGTCGGTGTCGACACCGTGCGACGCCCGGGGCGCCTCTCCGTCGAGGAGCACGCGGAACCGCACCGGCTCGTGATGCGCGGGCCCCATGACCAGATGGACGTCGCGCGAGTGGAACCGGAAGGCGATGCCTCCGCCGGCTTCCTCGAGCGCGGCGGCTCCGCGTCGGATCGTCCATTCGCCCGAGAGCGCCCACCGATTCAGCGGCAAGCGCGCGGGCGTCGAGTACGCGCGGCGCTCGTTCACGACGGCGCCCTCGGGCGACGCAAAGTTGTCGGCGCGGTCGTACCCGACGTACGTTTCGGCGGAACGCAGGCTGTCCCAGTCGGCAGGCGCTTCAGCGCCGCCGGCGTTCACAGCGACGAGGTCGTGATCGACATCCGCGCCGCCGGCCTCGACGAGCAACTCCTGGATGACTCGCTCGGACTGCTCGTACGCGCCCTCGCCGAAGTGGTCGTGCCGGATCGCTCCGTCTGCATCGGCGAAATAGAGCGCCGGCCAGTATCTGTTTGCGAACGCGTCCCAGACCGCATAGTTGCTGTCGATCGCGACGGGATACTCGATATTTCGTGTCTCCGTTTCCCGCCGCACGTTCTCGATCTCTCGCTCGAACGGGAACTCGGGCGTGTGGACGCCGATCACGACGAGCCCGTCGTCCGCGTACTTCTCGGCCCACGCACGCAGGTACGGGAGCTGGCGCAGCCAGTTGATGCAGGTGTACGTCCAGAAGCCGACGAGCACGACGTTCCCGCGTAGGTCGGTCGGCACAAGCGGCTCCGTATTGAGCCATTGCGTCGCACCCGCGAATGACGGCAGGTGATCCGTCGAGCGGGGGAGTCTCGGACGCATGTGGCGCGTCCGCCGGCCACGAGGCGGACGAGCTTTCACCCTAGCACCGCCCCTGCGGCACATTGGCCGGCGCTCAGACGGCGGGCAACACGAGGTTTCCGTCGTCGTCGAGGCCGAAGCTCGGGTTGTGCGCGATCTCCCACGCGTGCCCGTCGAGATCGCGGAACGCGCCGGCGTACCCGCCGTAGAACGTCACCGACGGCTCGCGCGTGATCTCCGCGCCGTGACCGCGCGCCTGCTCGATCAGGTCATGCACTTCCTGCCGCGAGCCCACGTTGTGCGCGAGCGCGATTCCGCCCCAACGAGCTCCGTCATCGGCGATCCCCATGTCGTCGGCAAGCTTGTCGCGCGCCCAGAGGACGAGGACGACCCCGTTCGCATTGAAGAACGCAGTCTCTTCGACATCGAGCGCGGCCGTCCACCCGAGCGCCCCGTAGAACGTCTTCGCCCTTCGGTAATCGGACACTCCGAGCGTCACGAGGCTGATCCGCTGGTCCATTGACGCGAAGGCTAGACGGCTACGTCCGCTGCATCATCCGCGCGTGATTGCCCGACGGGTCGCGGAAGCCGGCGTCGATCCCGTACGGCTGCTCCGTGGGCTCCTGCTGGAACTCGACGCCGCGGCTCTTGAGCTCCTCGTACGTCGCCCGCACGTCGTCGGTCTCGAAGAAGAGACCGCTCGCGGCACCCTTCGAGACGAGCTCGAGGATCTGCGCGCGCGTCGCCTCGTCGAAGACCGGCGGACCCGGGACGGCCATCAGGACGATTGCGCTGTCCTGGCCCGGCGCGGCGACGCTCAGCCACCGGAAGTTCCCGAGCTCGGGAACGGTGACGTCCTCCCGCACCTCGAGCCCGAGCTTGTCGGTGTAGAAGGCGAGCGCTTCGTCCTGGTCATGGACCCACACCTGCACGTTCGCGAGCTTCAGCATCGTCATCCTCCTGTGGTCATTGGGGATTGCCGACGGTAGTCGACCGGATGTCGGACGGCTTCTCGAAAACTGCTGGATCGCGGGCGCGCGTATGCCTGCAGCACGCACGTCGGGAGCGGAACGCGGGCCGAGGCAGGTGGGCGTGCGGCCCGGTATTCCCCCGGCGTGACGCCGAACGTGCGCCGGAAGCTCGTCGTGAACGAGCCGATGCTCTGCAGGCCGACCGATGCGCAGACGTACGCGACCGTACGGTCGGTGTTGCGGAGGAGGGCGGCGGCGCGCTCGAGCCGCCGGGTCAGGAGGTACTGATGAGGCGTCTCGCCGAATGCCCGCCGGAACTCGCGGCTGAAATGCGCCGGCGAGAGATGCGCGGTGCGGGCGAGCGTCTCGACGTCGAGCGGCTCGCGATAGCGGGCATCGATCAGGTCCTTTGCGCGCAGGAGATGCCGCGTCGGTGGGACGGCGTTCACGGCGCGATGCGTGCGTCGGTGTCCGTCACGGCGGGCGATCCTTTCGTCGCGTCCCTCGGTACGACCGGGACGGGAAGCGCAAATCATCGCCGCTCGTGGATCAAAAGGTGGAGAGCGGGCGACGCGCGAACGCGTCGCCCGCTCGGATGCGGACTAGCGCTGTGCCGGCTGGTGCTGGTGCTGCCGGTCACTTCCGTCGCCCGCGCGCAACAGTTGCTCGCGCGGATCGACGGAGTGGCTCTTGACTCCGATCTTCGCGACGCCGCGGCTCAACACGTAGCCGCACACCATCGCGGTGATCAGGATCCAGGTCAGACGCACGTTGAGGATGTCGAGCGTCGCTGCGGAAATGGCGATCGCGATGATCGCGAGCAGCGTGCCGACGAACTCGCTCGTGATGAAGAACGGCTTCGTCTCGATCGGCCCACGGCTCGCGAAACCGCCCTGCGAGGGGCCTGCCTGATCGTTCGTCCCACCCAGCAGTTGCTCGCGCGGGTCGAACGCGTGGCTCGCAGTGCCGGCCTTCGCGAGCCCGCGGCTGAACGCATAGGTGGCCACCATCGTTGCGATCAGGATCCAGGTGAGCCGTGCGCCGAGGTTCGGCATCGCGGCAGCGGTCAGCGCGACTGCGACGATCGCCAGCAGCGTGCCGACGAACTCGCTCGTCAGGAAGAACGGCCGGGTCTCGAGCGGAGACCGGCTCGCCCTGCCCTGGAAGCCGCCGCCACCGTAGCCGTACGCCGAACGACCGTAGCCGTACGGCTCGGTCGGCTGTTCCGACGACGCCGGCTGCGCGCCAGATCCGCCGGCCTGCCCACGGTCGATCAGCTGCTCGCGCGGGTCGACGGAACCACTTGCCGTGCCGGCCTTGGCGAGACCGCGGCTCAGGACGTATCCGAACACCATCGCCGCCGTCAGGATCCACGTCAGTCGTGCATCGACGATGTCCATGACGCCCGCCGTGATCCCGAGCGCGACGATCGCGAGGATCGTGCCGATGAACTCGCTCGTCAGAAACGACGGACGCGTCTCGGTCCGGAAGCCGCCGCCGCGGCCGTAACCGAACCCGCGACCGGGGTGTCCCCAGCCGTACGGACCCTGCTGCGTCGTGCGGCCGTAGGGCCGCTCCGTCCCAAAGCCTTGCTGTGTCTGGACGTCAACTCCGCCACGGCCGTCGCCGTAGCTGTCGTCGCGGCTCAGTGCCGCGTCGCGGTCGCGCTGGAAAGCGCCTCCATCCATTCAGACCCCTCCTCGGTTCGTGATGACACACAACGTCGCCCCGGGGTCTGGGGAGCACATGAAGAACGGTGGAAGGCGGTTCTTGGATACGGCCGACAGGCCGCCTCTGCCGTCAGGTCGGCTGAGCGAGGAGTGGCTCGCGGGTCGGGCCCGACCCCGCGGCCGCAGCTGCGGCGGTCGCGACGTCGCGCGGGTAGGTCTTCCGCGCCTTGAACAGGAAGTACGCGCTGGCGCTGAGCGGCAGAAGCATCAGCATGAACGTCCATTGCAGCCCTGCGCGTCCGCCTCCGAACACGTAGTCGGAAACGCCGCCGAACACGACCGGGGCGGTCGCCTGCGCGAGCGTGCGGAGGAACGTTCGCACGCCTTCGGCGCGACCCCAAAGCAGCGCCGGCATGATGTCGAGGCGCGCCGCGTCGAGCGGCGGGTTCTGGGCGGAGAGCGCGAACGTCGCGAACGTGATGTAGGGAAGCGCGGTCACTGCGCTACGCGTGAAGATCGCGGGGACGAAGACGGCGACGGCGACGGTCGCCGAAACGGCGCTGACGAGGATCCGCCCTGTCAGGCGGCCGCGGCGCAGGAGCAGGTCGCCAAGACTGCCTCCGGTCAGTACGCCCGCGACGCCGCCCGCGCCGACGACGAGCAGCACGAGCGTTCCGAGCGCCTGATCGATCCCGTACTGGCGCGTGACGAACTCGACCCCGAAGGTCTGGACGCCGGCGAGAAAGTAGTAGCCGCCGGCACTCGCCACGATCAGGATGACGTTCGTCTTGACGTGAAGCACGTATCGCGTCGCGGCGAGCAGGCCCATCCGTCGAGGATCGCCCGCACGAAGGAGCACGGGGTCGGGCTCGACTCCGCGCTCGCGTGCCAGACGCTGGGCGTCGGTTGCCTGGTCGACCTCACCGTCCGGTTCGACTCCCTCGCGCGTCGCGTTCACGGCGACCAGCGTGTGGCGGCCGCCGCGCACCGGTTCGGGAAGACGGAAGATCAGCCAGGCCAACGCGAATGCGGGCATCGCGAGCACGACAAACGCGGCGCGCCACGACAGCGCGGCGATATCTCCGGTGACTGCGAATCCGACCCCCGCGCCGGCGAGCTCGCCTGCCAGGATGTAGCCGTAGATGCGCCCCCGTTCCGACGCGGCGAAGTAGTCGCCGACGAGCGACGCGACGAGTGGACCGGCCGCTGCGGTGACGCCGCCGAGCAGCAGGCGGGTGACGAGAAGCTCGCCGAACGTCCCTACCGTCGCGCTCCAGATCATCGCGCCGCCCCACACCACGATCGCCGCGGCAAGCGTCCACGTCCTCCGTACGCGATCGGCGAGGACGCCGAACGGAAGACTCGCGAGCGCGGCGACGAGCGAGGTGACGGTGACGAGCAGGCCGATGTCGGTGTTGCTGATCCCGAGCGCGTGACGAAGAGGCGTCGCCGAGGCACCGACGGTCGACGCGTCCGCACTGCTGAGCGCCAGCACTGACGCCAGGAGCACGATGACGCGCGTCCGCTCCGCACCTCCGAGTGCGGTCGTCAGCCGACGCGCACCCGCGCGCCCCACGCGTCCGAATGTCCGTCGTACCTGCCCGGCTGCGCGGCCGCCGGCGCTCACTCAGTCGTGCCGTTCGTCACGCGTCGGTGTCCGCCGGCGCTCGAGCCTCAGCCGGGTCCCGCCGCTTCGTCGTCTGCGTCACTCTCGCCGGCACTCCGGTCGTCGAGCGATTCTCCGCGCTCACCCTCGTCGTCGCCGTACCCCTTGTGCTCCTGTGCTTCGAGGAACGCCTCGTCGCGGTCCGGCTCCTCGGTCATCGTGTCCTCCCGTCGAATCGTCTGCGCCCGGCGGCGGACGTCCCACCGCGTCAGGTCCGCTTCCCGTTCTCTTCCCGACCGTATCGCGAAGGAGTGCTGCCGCAGCTATCGACGAGCGGCCGACCGCT
>JBJMJS010000085.1:0-11901 GCA_045806225.1 Gaiellaceae bacterium | reverse complement strand
CGTTGGTACGCCGGACATGTCGTTTTGCGCCACGGCCCGGGTCAGACCCCGGATTGGGCGAAACGGCCATGGCGGCTTCGGGAAAGCCCCTGCAAATCGCGGTCGTCGGCGCACCGGGCGCGGCCATGGCTGTTTTGCGCGCGGGACCTGTCGCTGTCGGCCACGGCTCCGGGTCAGACCCGGGACGTGGCGGAGTTGGCTAGGCGCGCCCGGCCTTGTGGAGCTGGGCGTAGATCGCCCGGGCCGTCTTCGCGGGGACGCCGGGGACGCCCTCGAGCTCCTCCTGGGTCGCCGCGAGGAACCGCTCCGCCGAGCCGAAGTGCTGCAGGATCGCGCGGCGGCGCGCCGGCCCCACCCCCTGGAGGTCGTCGAAGATCGACGTGAACGAGCGTGTGTCGCGGCGCTGGCGGTGGAAGCCGACCGCGAATCGGTGCGCCTCGTCGCGGATCCGCTGCAGCAACTGCAGCGCCGGCGAATGGCGGGAAAGCTGCACGGGATCGACCCGGCCCGGGAGGAACACCTCCTCCTCGCGCTTCGCGAGCGCCACGACCGCGACGCGCGGCAAGTCGAACGCCTGCATCGCAGCGAGCGCCGCCGATAGCTGGCCCTTGCCGCCGTCGATCACGACGAGATTCGGCACTGCGGCGAACGACTCGTCGAACTCCTCCCCCGTCTCGTCCGACAGCCGCGCGAACCGCCGCGACACGACCTCCGCCATCGCAGCGAAGTCGTCCATCCCGACCTGCCCGCGGATCCCGAACTTCCGGTAGTGCGCCTTCTTCGCGACCGCGTCCTGGAACACGACCATCGAGCCGACGTTGTCCGAGCCCATCGCGGTCGAGATGTCGAAGCATTCGATCCGGATCGGCAGCGACTCGAGATTCAGGCACTCGCGGAGCTCCTCGAGCGACTCGATCCGTCGCAGCCGCTTCTGCTCGGCGACCGCCGTCTCGGTCGTGAGCGCATGCGCCGCGTTCTCCGCCGCGAGGTCCTGCAAGCGCCGCTTCTCGCCGCGCTCCGCGACGCGCACCTCGACGCGTGCGCCGCGCCGCTCCGACAGGAACTGCTCGAGCGCCGATACGTCGCCGGCGTCGCGAGGGACGACGATCTGCGGCGGCACCGACGGCGAGCCGCCGTAGTACTCGAGGGAAAACGATTCGAGCACCGTCGTCACATCCTGTCCGCCGACGTTCTCGAGGTGGAACGAGTAACGGTCGACCATCTTGCCGTCGCGCAACGGGAAGATCTGGACGACCGCGCGGTCGCCCTCGACCGCGAGCCCGATCACGTCGATGGTGCCGACGGAGCGGCGGTCGGCGTTCTGCCGCTCCGCGAGATGTTGAACCGAGCGAAGCCGGTTTCGGTAGCGGGCCGCATCCTCGAACCGTTCCTCCGCGGCGGCGTCGCGCATCCGCTGCTCGAGCTGACGCTGGATCGGCTCCGTCTCGCCCGAGAGGAACTCGATCACCTGGTCGATGATCGCCCGGTAGTCGTCCTTCGAGACGTAGCCGACGCACGGCGCGAGACACCGGTCGATGTGGTAATCGAGGCACGGAATGCCGCTGTGCCGGCCCGGCTTCGGCCCCTCGCACGGGCGGTACGGAAAGACGCGGTTCAGCACATCGAGGGTCTCGCGCACCTTCTTCGCGTTCGCGTACGGCCCGAAGTACCAGACGCCGCGGCGGTGGCGCTCGCGCGTGAACATCACACGCGGGTATTCGTCCTCGACGGTGACGGCGATGTAGGGGAACGACTTGTCGTCGCGCAGCCGGACGTTGAACGGCGGCCGGTGCCGCTTCACGAGGTTCTGCTCGAGATGGAGTGCCTCCACCTCGGTCTGCGTCACGATCACCTCGATGTTGTCGACACGCTCGGGGAGCTGCCGGATCGCGGCGCGCGAGTCGAGGCTGTCCTGGAAGTACGACCGGACCCGCGGCCGCAACGACTTCGCCTTCCCGACGTAGAGGACGTCCCCGCGGCGGTCGCGGAAGAGGTAGACGCCCGGCCGCGCCGGCAGCGTCTTCAGCTGTTCCTCGAGGTGCCGCGCCACATGGCCAATCTAGCCGCGGCCGATGCGGCTTCCACGGCGCCGAGAAGCGTGACGGCCCGGCTGGAGAAGGGCCGGGCCGTCGGAGGTATCGGGGCTGTGTGAATGGGGCGCGGCGAGCTACCCGGAGGCTCCCTGCGGCGGGAGCTTTGGCAACACAACCCTTACGCCTGTCAACGCATATCGGCGGCGAGGCGGGCGCGCGCTCCCCCGGAAGGGTGGTCTGCGAGCTAACACCACCCGAACACGATCGGGCTACACTCGTCTTTCCCTGTCTCGAGACAGCTTCTCCCTGCACATGCGCCTCTTCCGAATCGTTCTCGCGCTCGCCGCGGTCGTCTGCGTCGCCGCCTCCGCGGCCGGGGCGTCGCTGACCATGCAGATCGGCGCAGCCGAGGACGAGGGCCGCAATTCGGATCCGGCAGTCGCGCGGGCGAAGGTCGACCTTGCGAAGGCTGCGGGCTTCGACGTCCTCCGTGTGACCGCGATCTGGGCGCCGGGGCAGCGCGCCGTTCCTGCCGACCAGCTGGAGGCGCTTCGGGCCGTCGCCGCGGCAGGGGCGTTCGACGGCATCACGATCTACACGACGGTGATGCCGTTCGGGAGCAGGACGACGCCTCTCACCGACACGGCGCGCGCCCAATTCGCGGCGTTCGCGGCCGACATGGTTCGGCGCGTCCCGGGGCTTCGCAATGTGATCGTCGGCAACGAGCCGAACATCAACCGGTACTGGCTGCCGCAGTTCGGACCGAACGGCGAGGACGTCGCCGCGCAGCAATACGAGCAGCTCCTCGCCCGCACGTATGACGCCGTGAAGAAGGCCAGCGCGAAAGCGTTCGTGATCGGCGGCTCACTGTCGCCGCACGGAAGCGACGATCCGAAGCTGTCGCGCCCGACGCACTCCCCCACGGGATTCATCAACGACCTCGGCGTCTTCTACCGCGCCAGCGGCCGCAAGAAGCCGATCATGGACGGCTTCGCGCTCCACCCGTACGGCGAGAACTCGTCCGTCCCGCCGACGGCCGTGCACCCGAACTCGACGACGATCGGGCTGGCCGACTACGACAAGCTCGTCCGTCTGCTCGGGGCCGCATTCGACGGCACCGCGCAAAAAGGGTCGAAGCTCCCGATCGTCTACGACGAGTACGGGATCGAGTCGGTGCCACCCCCGGCCGAGCTCACGCTGTACCACGGGCGAGAGCCGACGACGACGAAGCCCGTCGCGGAGACGACACAGGGCGAGTACTACGACGAGGCGCTTCAGCTGGCCGCGTGCGAGCCGACCGTCCGCGCGATGTTCCTCTTCCACGTGACGGACGAGACCGACCGCGACCGCTGGCAGTCGGGCGTCTACTACCCGAACGGAAAGCCGAAGTCGACGCGTGCGGTCGTCAAGGAGACGATCGATCAGGTTCACGCGCACGCTGTCGACTGCACGGCGGTGAATGTGCCGTCGAACGACGGCTGGATCTTGATCACCGGAGCGACCACAGCCGGCCAGACTGCCGGCGCGACGTCCGGCAAGCCGGCGCAGCGTGATCCTCGCGACGCCTGGCGCCTGATCTCGACCGGCCCATAGTCACTACGATTCTGCGCGTGAGCGGGCAGTACGTCGCCTACACGTTCTTTCGCGTCGACCCCGCCTGGCGCCGCCTGCCGGTCGAGGAGCGCGTCGCGGGCAAGGACGCGTTCGCGGAGGTGGTCGACGACTGGAGCGGTCGGTTCGACGCGTTGCGCGCATACAGCGTGACCGGTGTCCGCGCCGACTCCGACTTCTTCCTCTGGAAGATCACGGAGCGGTACGAGGATCTGGGCGAGCTCGGAGCGGCATTGAACGGCACGCCGCTTGCGGCTTGGCTCGCGACGCCGTACTCGTACCTGGCGACGACGAAGGCGTCGCAATACACGAAGGCACGCCGCGCGCGGAAGATCGTTCCGCAGGGCTCCCCCTACCTCGTCGTCTATCCGTTCGTGAAGGTGCGTCCGTGGTATGCCCTCCCGCCCGAGGAACGGCAGCGCGCGATGGACGAGCACATTCGCATCGGCGCAGAGTTCGCGTCGATCCACAACCACACGACGTATTCGTTCGGAATCGACGACCAGGAGTTCATGACGGCGTTCGAGTGCGACGAGCCTGCCGATTTCATGCACCTCATGCTCACGCTTCGCGACAGCGAGGCGTCGCGGTACACCGAGCGTGACACGCCGATCTTCGTGGGACAGCACGTCGACATCCGGACGGCGCTCGACGCGCTCGACGGGGCGCAGGCACGCATCGAGGCGTAGCTAGGCTTCGTCCACGGGCGATGGGGCTCGCCCTCGACCGCCGGCAGACGGCTGATGGCTCCTACGAGCGAAAGGAGTCGTCCGTGACGATCTTCGTCGCCGTCGCGCTCGCCGGAGCACTCGGTGCCGTGGCGCGCTACGGCCTCGACGTCGTCTTCAGACGTGACGCGCACCACGTGCCGTGGGTGACGCTCGCGATCAACCTGAGCGGATCCTTCGTGCTCGGCCTCGTGGTCGCCGAGCTCGACGCGCACCCACACCCAGCCGTCCGCCCGGCGATCACGATCGGTTTTCTCGGCGCGTACACGACGTTTTCCACGCTGTCGCTGGAGACCTACCGGCTCCTCGACCGCGGGCACGTCGCGCTTGCTGCCGGATATGCGTTCGGCAGCCTCGCCGCAGGGTTGGGGGCGGTCACCGCCGGCGTCCTCCTCGGCCGTGTCCTCGCTTAAGCGACGGTCGCAGCGGCACGCCACCGCTTCAGAAAGCGCAACCCGATCAGGGCGGGCAGTAGCGGCAGCCACAGGTTGAAGAAGCGGTAGGCGCACACGGCGAGGACCGCGTTCGCGAGCGGCACGCCGGTCCAGGCGAGCGCGAACGAGATCAGCGCCTCGACGCTCCCGGCACCGCCGAGCGGAAGCGTCCGCCGGGTCAACGCGTAGCCGGTCGCGTAGCCGATGATCAGGGCCGCGATGTCGGGCGTCTCATGGAACGCCCGCAGGCATGCCCAGAGACAGGCGACGTCGCCGACCCAGTAGAGCGCAGTGCCGAGGAACGCTCCGG
This sequence comes from Gaiellaceae bacterium, assembly GCA_045806225.1. Taxonomy (GTDB): domain Bacteria; phylum Actinomycetota; class Thermoleophilia; order Gaiellales; family Gaiellaceae; genus 3-1-20CM-4-69-9. The sequence continues at coordinate 6,785 of JBJMJS010000085.1, read as the reverse complement.
CGTGCTCGCGCGGCTGCTCGGCAAGGCGGCGGAGCATGTGCAACGCGTCGAGCGCGTGGGCAGCGACGTTCCGCCAGCCGCCTCGCCCGTGGACACGGTCGCGGTACGCGAGCGCGAGGAATGCGGCCGCGAACCCGAGCGGGACGGCGAGCGCCCACGGCAACGTGAAACCGAGGCTCGGATGCGTCGCGCCGCGCGCGACGACCACGATCGCTGCAACCGCAGCCGCGGGCGCGAGGACGGCGTATTCGAGCATGCCCAGACCGAGCACACGGATCCGCGCCTGCCGCACCGGGATACCCGCGCCCTCGAGCGCGAGCCGGTCGACAACGAAGCCGCCGCGGATCACGAAGACGCCGAAACCGGCCGCGACGATCGCTCCCGCGCGGCCGAGCCCGATCGAGGGCCCACCCTCGACACGCACGATCTCACGGTAGGCGACGATGTAGCCGAAGTACGCGGCGATCTCGAACGCGAGGGCGATCGGGAGCCAGACGCCGTCGACGCGGCCGCCCAGGTCGAGGACCCGTTCGAACCCCGCCGCCCAGGCGACGCCGACGAGGGCGCCGAGCGCGAGCGCCGCGCCGACGGCGACGAGGATCGCATGCTGTCCCGCACGCCGGTCGAGATGCGGTGCAGGTCGAAGGACGGCGGCGAGTCTCATGCTCCTCTTATCGGTACGTGTGCTCGTCCCTCCATATCCTCCACATGGCGAAACCGGCGCAGGCGAGGACGCCGATGAATCCGAGCGCGTCGTACCGCGGCAGGCCGCGCCAGAAGAAGGTCCCGAGTGCCGCCACGACGAGGACGGCCGAGCCGTAGAAGACGATCTTGCCGCGCGTCGACCACGTGTCGATGTCGCTCCGGCGCTCCCGCCACATCAGAAAGAGGAAGAACGCGATCGCGAGGAAGAACGCGATCTGCAGCAACATGCCGATCGCGAGCACCGTCCCGTAGAGGTTGAGCAGCATGACCACGAGCACGATCACGGCGATGATGAGAAAGCCGCGGACCGTCGGGTTCATGTCCCGGAAGAAGCGCTTCACGTCGCGGTCATGTAGGCGCGGACGGCAAGTGCCGCCGCAACAAGGGTAGCTGCACCGAACCACGCGAGCCGCCGCCGGGGGTCTTCCGGTGCATACAGCCAGGGCGCCAGCGCCGCGAACAGGGCGAGCGAGCCATACAGGTAGTGGAGGTGATCGGCCGCGCGACGATGGTCCCCGAGCAACAGCAGGCCGAGCGCTACCTGCGCGACGAGCACGGTCTGCGCCAGCGCGAGAAGCTGCGCGACGACCCTCCCCGCCCCCTCCCGCCGGCGGTAGGCGGCGAATGCGGCCAACGCCGAGACGGCGCAGACGGCGATCACGAGGAATGCCGCCACGTGGTGCGCCGTTAGCATCGACGGAGCACCCTACAGGGAGGTTTTCGTGATCGAGGAAGGAAAGCCGGCGCCCGATTTCGAGCTGCAGGACGACCACGGCGACACGGTCCGTCTGTCCGACTTTCGCGGCAAGCGCGTCGTTCTCTACTTCTATCCGAAGGACGACACGCCCGGCTGCACGACCGAGGCATGCGAGTTCCGCGATGCCTACGACACGTATCGCGAGCAGGGAACCGAGGTGCTCGGCGTCAGCCCCGACGACGTCTCGTCGCACGAGAAGTTCAAGTCGAAGTACGAGCTTCCCTTCCCGCTCCTCGCCGACCCCGACCACAAGACCGCCGAGGCGTACGGCGTCTGGGGCGAGCGCACCTCCTACGGCAAGACCTACATCGGCATCAACCGCTCCACGTTCGTGATCGACGAGGACGGCAACGTCGCGCGCGCCATGCTCGGGATCAAGCCCGCCGGCCACGCGGCCGCGGTTCTCGAGCAACTTGCAGGCTGAAACGGGCTGAAATTCCCCCGGTCGGGGGAGGGCGTGTCCCTCGAACGGGTGACTTTCGATCGGCCGCGGCGGTGGGACACTCGAACTGCGGCCCCAATGCAGCTCTGCCTCTCCGAACCGAGCTACACGGACCGCCTGGCGACCTTTCTCAGGAGCCTGGGCCAGGCGGTGCTCGTCGCCGCGCCCGGACAGCTCGAGGTCGACGTCCTTCCGACGTCCTCGGCCGTCGCCGAGCTCGAGATCTATCTCCGCGTGTGGACGGTCCTCTACCCGGACGCCGCCGTCCACATCGGCAGCGGCGACGAGGACGAGGTGCCGGCCGCGTAGGGACGTACGGCGCCGACGTACGACAACGCGTACTGCGTGTCGTACAGGCTCGAGATCTTCACGACATCACCGGTGTGCGGCGCGTGGATGAACTCCCCTCCGCCGATGTACATCCCTTCGTGCTGCGGGCCGTTCGAGCTCGGGTGGAAGAAGACGATGTCGCCCGGCTGGAGCTGGTTCATCGCGATGTGCGGGCCGGCGTACCACTGGTAGCCGCTGTAGTGCGGGAGCCGGACGCCGAGCATCCCGTACACGTACATGACGAGGCCCGAGCAATCGAAGCCTGACGGGGTTGCGCCGCCCCAGACGTACGGGACGCCCAGGAAGTGCTCGGCAAAAGCGACCGCCTGCGCACCGATGCCGTTTCCGGCAACCGCGATCGTCGGGACGACGCTCGAGATCGTCGACGGCACGCCGTCCATCGAGGCCTGCGCGGCGGCGAGCTGCGGCAGCCCGAGGATCGCGCTCGCGCGCGTGACAGCGCCGGTGGGATGCGCCGCACGCGCAAGCCCGACGAGGAGCTGCGTTCCCGGCGCGAGGCCGAGTGACGGATCCGCGACGTAGATGCGCAGCGCGACAAGCCCCGACCCGTGCCGTCCGGGCGAGACCGCTTCCTGCAGCGCGACGATGTAGCTCCCACCGCGGAGGTGGATGAGCGCGTTCGGCCCGACGACGTATGCCTTCCCGTCGGCGACGAGACCCTCCACGCGCGCACCGACGAGGCCGCGCGCAGGAACGACGATTCGCGAGACGTAGACGCGGCCGCTGAACATCGTGACGTCGCGCAACTCGACGCGTGCCGCGTTTGCCTGCGCGGAACCGATACGAAGAACGGACCCGTCGGCGGGATACGCGAAGGCCCCGTTCCCGGCTTCCGCCACGAGCGTGCCGTCGCCGCCCCGCACTTCGGCGAGCCCGAGCGTTGCCGCCTGCGCCGCAGGCGCCAACGCCAGAACCAGAACCGCGATGCCCGCGAGCCGAGGGACCACGAAGGCCGGAGTCTAGTGATCGGGCCAGCCGAGGGGCAGCACTTGCTCGGAGGTCCACCTCGTTTTAAAGTCACCCGCGTCCGGTGCTGCCGCTGTCCCTGCACCCCGGCCGACGCCGCCGCCTCCTGTCGACGCTCGCGTTGCTCGTGCTGACGGGTGCGCTGATCGCACCGGCGCGCGCCGCGGCGCCGCCCCGTGCGCCGCTCCCGATCGGCGTCGCCTCGCGGTGCACCTTCCCGAAGACGAACGGTCAGCGGGTCGCGATCCTCGACCGCCTCCAGGCGGCCGGTGTTCGCTGGGCGCGGCTCGACGTCGACTGGGTCTGGCTCGAGAAGGACCGGAAGGGCGACCGCCAGCGGTGGTACCTGCGGATGCTCGACTTCTGCGTGCGGCAGGCGCAGGCGCACCACACCAAGGTCCTGGCGACGCTGCTCGGCACGCCGCGCTGGGCGAACGGCGGGCGCGACATGAGCGTCCCGCCGATCGACGCACGTGACTACGGGCAGATCGCGAGCTGGCTCGCGCACCGCTACCGCGGCCGCATCGCAGCGTGGGAGATCTGGAACGAGCCGAACCCGTCCCAGCACTTCTTCACCGGCACGGTCGAGCAGTACGTGGCCCTGCTGCGCAGCGCCTATCCGGCGATCAAGCGAAGCGACCACCATGCCAGAGTCGTCCTCGGCGGCACCTCCGGCAACGACGACCGTTGGCTCGAGCAGGTCTACGACGCCGGCGGCGGACGCTTCTTCGACGTCGTCGCCACGCACCCGTACCAGGGCGTCGGCGACTCACCGCCAGAGACCGCGGACGACGGGAACGTCTGGTGGCTGTCGCACACGCCGGCCGTGCGCGCTGTGATGCTCGCGCACGGCGACGCGCGAAAGCCGATCTGGTTCACCGAGCTCGGTTGGTCAGCGCACGACAACACGCCGTCGACGAAGCCGTGGGACCGCGGCGTCACGCCCGAGCAACAGGCGTCCTACGCCACGCGCGCGTTCGCGTTCATCACCGCGAACTACCCATACGTGAAGCTCGCGTTCTGGTTCAAGGACTGGGCCGTGCCGGGAAGCACCGATGCCGCGATCGAGGGGATGGCCGTCCTGAATCCGGACATGTCGCCCCGGCCGGTCTACGAGGCGATCAAGGCGTACACCCGCCACTGAGGTGGGTCGGGTTTCACCGTTGTCCACGGGGACACCAGCCTCCCAGACTGGCGCCGGCCCGTTTCCCCTCACTCCTCCGGGTCGGCCGCCGGTCATCGCCCGTGGCCGCCCAGACCCTGCGGTCACGTTCTCGCGGCAGCACGCTATGCGGATGAGAGGACTTGAACCTCCACGGGGTTTCCCCCACACGGACCTGAACCGTGCGCGTCTACCAATTCCGCCACATCCGCGCGGAGGCGCATTGTAGCCGCGTCGTGACCATGTCAGCCGCCGCGGAGCGTGGCTTGCGGCGCCGTAAATTCGGCCCGCCGATACCACGATTTCGATTCGAGTCGCGGCCGGAAGCGGCCTCGAAGCGGTTCTCCACAGGCGTCGAGGCAGAGTTGACAAATTCCTCATGAAAGACCTGGTATCAGTGTGCGGCGTGATCCGAGGACGCCTTGCCCTCAGGCCCCTGCTCGTCGTCGCCGCCGCGGCTGCCCTGGTCGGGCTGACGCTCACCGGCGGTGTATCCGGCGCCACGACGAAGCAGCAGCAATGCGAGACGCCGGTCTTCCAGAACGGCCTCGAGCTCGTCTTCGGCCGCGCGAAAACGCGCGCCGCCGCTGATCGCACGACCGCCGGCGTCATCCGCGTCGGCTTCAAGCAGGCGGAGACGGTCCAGGAGTCGTGCAACGTATGGAAGAGCGTCCTGCGCGGCATCGATTCGTATGACTCCGCGGTTGCCGTCCAGGGTGAGGCGCGCAAGGTGAAGTTCTCGCCGACGATCGAGTGCCTGCTCGCGCAGGAGGTCGGTCAGATCCAGGCGATCTTCGGGACGCGAGCGACGTTGGGTGAGCTCGGCGACGTTGTGCAGCGGGCGAACAGCTTCGGCTACGTCGGCCTGAAGACGAAACGCGCGCCGTGCGGCGGCTACCAGGCATACGTCGCGGGCTTCACAGGCTTCGCGCAGGCTTTCGACTTCGCGCGGACGGCTTCGCAGCGCACCGGGCTGCACGTCATCGTCGTCAAGGCCTAGCGCCCGGTCCACACGGCACAGCGCGGCGGCCGCCGCGTGTCGATGCGATGCAGCGGGCGCGTACCATTCCCGGCCTGAAACGGGGTCTCACACTCGCGGCGGCGCTCGTTGTCATCGTCGTTCCCGCGGCCGCGCCGGCGCGCAACGCGATTCCCGACGTGCGCCGCGTCGAGGTCGTCGTGACGATGGCCGCGCCGCCGCTCGCACTTGCACCGTGGCGGTCGCTCGCCGCGAACGGGGTCGGAAGCCGGCTCGACGTTCGCGCCGCGCCGAGCGTCGCGTACCTCCGCCGCCTCGACGGCGCGCAAACGTCACTCGCGATCCGGATCCGACGTCTTATTCCGGGGGCCGCCGCTCGGTGGCGGTACGGGGTCGTCGTGGACGGCATGTCCGTCGTCGTCCCGCGCAACCGCGTCGCTGATCTCGCCCGCGTTCCGGGCGTTGCGCGTGTCTGGCCGAACCGCACCTTCCGGCCGACGCTCGACCGGACGCCGACACTGATCGGCGCCACGCAGCTCTGGGGGCCCGATCTCTCGTCCGCCGGCGCGGGGACGAAGATCGGGATCATCGACGAGGGGATCCAGCCCGATCACCCGTTCTTCAACCCCGCGGGATACACGTATCCGGCCGGCTTTCCGAAAGGCGACACCCGCTTCACGACGCCGAAGATCATCGTCGCGCGCGCGTTCGCGCCTCCCGGGACGACGTACGCGAACGCGTCGCTGCCGTTCGACCCGAAGGAGTCCGAGCATGGGACGCACGTCGCGGGGATCGCCGCCGGCAATCACGGCACGCCCGCGGTCGGAACGGTCATCTCCGGGATCGCGCCGCGCGCGTATCTCGGGAACTACAAGGCGCTGTCGGTCCCGACGCCCGAGTTCGGCCTCGACGGGAACGCGCCGGAGATCGTCGCAGCGATCGAGGCGGCCGTGCGCGACGGTATGGACGTCATCAACTGCTCGTTCGGCGAGGCCGAGATCGATCCCGCACGAGACATCGCGGTGCACGCGATCGACGCCGCCGCGGCGGCAGGCGTCGTGCCCGTCGTTTCGGCCGGAAACGACTTCAGCGACTTCGGTAACGGCTCGGTCGGCTCGCCGGCCAACGCCCCACGCGCGATCGCCGTCGGCGCGTCGACCGGCGCGCACGGGTCACCGCGCCCGGACCGGATCGTCAGCTTCTCGTCCGGCGCACCCACGCCGTACTCGTTCCAGCTGAAGCCCGAGGTCGTCGCGCCCGGAAGCGGCGTGCTGTCGTCCGTCCCGACACGCGAGGGCACGTGGGACGAATTCAGCGGGACGAGCATGGCGGCGCCCCACGTCGCCGGCGGTGCCGCGCTGCTGCGCCAACGCCACCCCGACTGGACGGTGGCCCAGATCAAGTCGGCGCTCGTCCTGACCGG
>JBJMJS010000084.1:0-6075 GCA_045806225.1 Gaiellaceae bacterium | reverse complement strand
CGTCGCCGACATGCACCCGCACGCGCTCGTACCCGGCCTCGACGAGGCTCGCTCGCGCTCTTCCGGCGAGCGCGGGGATCCGCTCGATCGTGTCGACCTCAGCGGCGAGCTCCGCGAGCACAGCCGCCTGGTACCCGGACCCGGTGCCGACGTCGAGGACGCGCTCACCTCCGTGGAGGGCAAGCTCGGCGCAGATGCGCGCAACCATGTAGGGCTGCGACATCGTCTGGCCCTCGCCGATCGAAAGCGCCGCGTCTTCATACGCACGCGCACGAAGCTCGGCCGGGAGGAACAGCTCGCGCGGGACCCGCGCCATGGCGTCGAGGACGCGCGAATCGGAGATGTCGCGGTCGCGCAACTGCGTGTCGACCATCACCGTCCGCTGCTCGGCGTCAGACGGCACGCGAGAGAGCGCGAGCCTGATATGCAGGCGGCTCGATTCCGAAGTGCTCGATCAGCGTCGGGGCGACGTCCACGATGCTGCGGGGAACGCGACGCAGCCCGACCGTCAGCATCGGGACGAGCGAGTCACCGGCGTGCAACGAGCCGTGGCTTCCGCCGCCCGAGTGGTGCCGGCCGGCGAGATCGGTGAACTCGTAGCCGTCGGCCGCGGAGACGATCACCTCGCCCGCGTTCGGATTGCGCGTCGCCGCAAATGCGCGACCGACGCCGTCGGGAAGATCGTCGAGCAGGTCGGTCGCGACGCCCGGGACGAGCCGCGCCTCCTCCCCCTCCCGACGGACGAACGACTCGCCGTCCGACCGGAAGAGCACGACGCCGACCGACTCCTCGCCGTCGAGGGCACGCGCAACCGTCGGCGGATCGTCGGTGTAGATCATCGCGGCGCGATTCGACGCGGTGATGCGTGCGTTCCCACCGACGAGCGTCTCGAGCGTCGCGTGCTGCGCGACGCGCGTCTGCCCGTGATCCGAGCAGAGGACGACGGCGTACCGCTCGAGAAACGCGTCGACACCGCCCGCAGCGTCGAGCAGCGCGCCGACCGCGGCGTCCGCACGTCCGAGCGCCTCGTGGGCGGCATCGGGCCCCGACACGTGCGACGCGAAATCGTAGTCGGGGAGGTAGAACGCGAGGAAGTCGAAACCGTCGCGCGTTACGAGCCAGCGGCCGACCGACGCGGCGTATCCGTCGATCGACCCCGCCGCCCGCGCGAACACCGCAAGCGGCGCGCCGGTCGCGTCGGACTCGAACAGGTTGTAGTAGAAGAACCGTTTCGGGCCGTACGCCGGGATCGGGATCCCCGGGAGCGTGGGCAGGTGCGGAGTGCGGCCGCGATAGCACGTGATGTTGATCGCGGCCGTGGTCAGGCCCACGTCCTCGAGCGCTTCGAACAACGTGACTGCGTCACGCGCGAGGTGCTGCCGATTCATGTTGATGACCGTGTCGAGGATCGCGCGTGTCATCCCGGCGGCGCGGACAGCGGCGAACGACGATCCGTATTCGACGAGGCGCTGCTCCGCTCGGTTCCACCACACGAGGTGCGGGATGTGGTGGACGTCGGGATGCGATCCCGTCACGATCGACGACAGGCACACCGGCGTCAGCGACGGGAACGTCGAGACTGCGCGCGCGTACTGGCCGCGCTCCGCGAGCGCCGTCAACGCCGGCATTCGCCGATCGCCGACCGCTCCTTCGAGCATCGACGGCGTCAAGCCGTCGATGACGATGAGAACGGCCTTAGTCGCGGGCAAGGGATCGCAACCCGGCGTATCGCTCGGGCGCGCGCCCGCGCAGGCGCGCGGCGAGTGCGGGGACGACCGTTGCCTCGAGATATCCGACCGCGGGAATCCACGCGAGCGCCGCGAGCACGACCGCGGCAAGGCCGATGAACGCCGCCGTTCCGAGCCGCGTCCCTCCGCGACGCAAGGTCCCGGCGACGAGCTGTGCGGCCCCGAACGCTCCGAGCACGCCGCCTGCTGCGCCGCCGATCGCTTCGTCCCACTCGCCGATCCCAAGCCCGACGAGGATGCCGAGGCCGCCCGCCCCGACGACGGCCGCGACGAGCAACGCGCGCGATGCGCCGATCAACCCGGCGAGCAACACGCCGATCGAAACCCCGAGTCCGGTCGCGACGCCGATCCAGTACCAGTCGCCCACGCCCGCAGTGTAGGGACGCGCGACGTTTCACCGTCGCAGTGTCCGGGAAATTCCGAACTCCCGCCCCCCGCGGCTCGAACAACCATAGGAGGAACGTTGACCGACGACGCCAGGCCCCTGCTCGTCTTCTTCTGGTCGGAGCAGTCCGGTCCCGCACGGCGCATGGAGAGCCTGCTCGCGCACCTCGCACGGAAGGAGCGGAACCGGCTGCGCGTGATGCGCGTGGACGTCGAGAGCCAGCCGGCTCTCGCAGCGCGATTCCGCGTCGAGGCGGTCCCGACGCTCGTGCTCGTCAAGAGCAAGCGCGAGGTCGACCGGCTCGACGGCCGTGCGAGCGCGCCGAAGATCGAGGCGATGCTCGAGCGCCACCTCGGCGCTCCGGCACTCGCCTAGCGCCCAAAAACCGACCTTCCGCACCCTCCGTAGGGGTCCGCAGACACCGGCGCAGCGTGCGCCGGCGGAGTGAACGGAGGGGAACAAATGCGCAAGAGATGGTTCACGCTCGTCGCGACGGCCGGCATCGCGGCGCTCGCGATCGGCCTTGCAACCGCAGCCGCGTCGCGCAGGGGTCATTCTCCTGCGGCGGTCGGAGCGCCGGCGGCGGCAAAAGACCTCGGACGGGCTTTCGGAACGGGCTTCACCGCGAAGATGGTGGGGTCGATCGAAGTCCCGCCCGGCGACCCGAATTCGACCGGCACGGCGCTCATCCGGCTGAACGCGGCCGAAGGGCTCGTCTGCTTCAAGCTCAGCGTCACCGGCGCGAACGCGCCGATCGTCGCCGCGCACATCCACCGCGGCGCTGCCGGCGTCGCCGGGCCCGTCATCGTCCCGCTCGTCGCCCCGGCGGCGACGTCCGCGGACGCGAACGTGCAGCAGTCGAAGGGTTGCGTCTCCGCGGACCCGTCGTTGATCCGCGAGATCGCGTCGAACCCGGCCGGGTTCTACGTCAACACGCACAACAAGAACTTCCCCGCCGGCGTGGTTCGCGGGCAGCTCGTGAAGCTCAAGGAAGCTGCGCCGAAAGCGAAGGTCTGCCCGAAGCCGAAGAAGAAGCCGAAGCACAAGTAAGCAAGTTCCCGGCGCCACTGCCCCGGCGCCGGGTGTCGACGCGGGGGAACCCCCACGGTTCCCCCGCGAACCCCCTCCGGCCGCTCGGCCGATGGTTCGTCGGTGAACGCGGGCCGAGCGACGCGAGACGCGTCACCATTTCGGCACACAATCGTTCGCGCTCGACCGTCCCCTCGAGCCACGGCCGGGTCAGACCCGGGCCGTGGGTATTCGCGACACGGCTGTTCGGCCGACCGGAGGCGGGAAGCAGCTTCGGCGCCGTTCGACGCGGCAGCTTCGGCCGCGTCCGTTCAGGTCGTCAGGCCATGGCCATTCCGGGCCTGGCCGGGGTCAGACCCGGGCCATGGCGGGTTCGGACATGGGCGCGAGATGCTGATGCCGGGCACGGCGTGCCGCGTCCGGACGGCGATGCCGCCTTACGGTCGCTCGAGCCGCTCGATGATCGCCAGGCCGAACTCGGCGGCACGTGCACCGTCGACGACGCGGTGGTCGAACGTCACCGACACGTAGCCGACCTTCGCGACGGTCAGCGCGCCCTCGCGGACGACCGGCCGGTCGGCGATGCGCCCGATGCTGAGGATCGCGACCTCGGGGTGATTCACGATCGGCGTCTGGAGGAGCCCGGCGAGCTTGCCGGCGCTCGTGACGGTGAACGTCGACCCGCGCAGCTCCTCCGGCTGCAGCGTGCCCGCGCGCGCGCCGTCGGCGAGTCGCGCGACATCGCCTGCGAGCTCCTCGATGCTCCGCGCGTCGCAATCGCGCACGACCGGGACGACGAGCCCCTGCGGCGTCTGGACCGCGACGCCGAGGTCGTAACGCTCGACGAAGACGATCTCGTCACCGTCGAGCCTCGCGTTGAGCTCGGGGAAGTCTCGGAGCGCGCCCGCGGCGACCTTCAGCACGGTCGGCACGAGCAGCTTCAGGTCGACCCGCGAGAAGTCGCATTCCTCGACCCACGTCACCGCGGGCACCTCGCGATGAGCGCGCGTCATGTGCTCGGCGATCAACCGCCGCACGCCGCGCACCGGCTCGCGCCGTTCCTTCGCGGCGCCGCCGCCGTCGGCGGCGCGTGTGCCGGCCGCGGCGCGGACGTCCTCCTCGGTGATCCGTCCCTGCGGGCCGGTCCCGGTGACACCGTCGAGCTGCACGCCGAGCTCCTGTGCGATGCGACGCACGAGCGGCGTCGCTCGCACGCCCTGCGGACGCGCCCCGGCGGCGGGCGCGGACGACTCCGCTTCGACCAATGCGGGCGAGGGCTCGGCGCGCGGCTGCTCGTCCGCGGCGGGCCCTGCGCCGTCGCCGCCGATCACGACCAGGACCGTGCCGACGGGCACGACCGCACCCTCGTCGACGAGGATCCGCGTGACGGTTCCGCCCGCGGGCGAGGGGATCTCGACCGTCGTCTTGTCGGTCTGGACCTCGACGAGCGGATCGTCCTCCGCGATCTCCTGCCCCTCGCTCACGAGCCAGCGTGCGATCTCTCCCTCCGTCAGGCCTTCGCCGAGGTCGGGGAGCTTGAACTCGTAGCTCACGACGACATTCTTATCGCGCCGTGCGGGAGCACCGCGTGGACGCCGAGCACGCCGTTGACGAGCTGCGTCACGCGAACGTCGACCGCGACGCTGGCGAGCGCGAGCGCGTCCTGTCGATCCAGTCCGTGCTCGCGGTGCATCAGGTCGAGCATCCCGTCGAGCGCCTGCGCGGCGGCATCGTCGAGGTCGACGTCAAAGCCGAACGTGATCCAGCCTTCGTCGGTTCTTGCGAGCGGACGTCGCAGCTCGAAGTCGCGGCGGACGCGCAGCGTCAACTCGGCCCGCTCGATCGGACACTCGATCGCCGTGCCTGACACCTCACCGTCGCCCTGGCGCCCGTGTCCGTCTCCCGCCGAGAAGAGCGCGCCGTCGACGGGGATCGGGACGAAGAACGTCGTCCCCACGACGAGCTCCTTACAGTCGACGTTCCCGCCGCACCAGCGTGGCGGGCCCGTCTCGTAGATGCCCGGCTTCGCCGGCGGCATGCCCATCACGCCGAGGAACGGCCGCAGCCCGACCTCGCGGCCGCGCTCGTCGCGCGCGACCGCCGCATCCGGGTCGAGCTCCCAGCGCACGAGATGGTCGCCGGCATCGCCGACCCCGAGACGGTCGTTGAGCCACGTCGACCAGCCGCCGGCGACCGTCCACCCGAAGTCGCCGACGCGCAGCGCGTCGATCGACACTTCGAGGATGTCGCCTCGCCGCGCGCCGCGGACGGCGACGGGACCGATCAGCGCATGACCGGCGTCGAGGCGCGCGTGACGCTGTTCGAACTTCGGCTCGCCCGGTCGCGTGTGCCAGCCGGCGTCGAGGCATGCGAACGCGATCGTGTCGCCGCTGTCGATCTCGACGATCGGCTCGAGCTCCGGCGAGAAGTGGCCGTGCAGCGTCCGCCGTTCGAGTGGGATCTCGTGGATCACGCGCGCGGTGTCCCGATCCACGCGTCGCGCGGCGCGAGCAGGACGCGCAGGCCGGCCCGTTGCGCGCCCTCGTGGAACTCGTGCAGCGCCACCGCCTGCCATTCGTCCGCCTGCAGATCGTGCGCCACGTCGGCCGGGACGTAGCCGGCCTGAATGCGCCGCTCTGCGTCCCAGATGCCGATCGCGTGCGCATCGTGCTCGTTGTCCGGTTCCGGGACGAGCACGAGCCGTCGGCCCGGCGTGAATGCGTCGTCCTGGAGCGCGTCCGGCCGGTACGAGACGCCGGCGACCCTCACGACGCGGATCCGCGGATCGTCGTCGCGCACGAACTCCTCCGTGCCGGCATCACGGAGACGGAAGCCGCCGCGCGTCCGCTCGAGCCACAGGCGGAGCCTAGAACTCGAGGAGCCTGCGTCCCGCATCAACGACGCGCGCGACGG
>JBJMJS010000083.1:0-12622 GCA_045806225.1 Gaiellaceae bacterium | reverse complement strand
ATGGCGCTCGAGCTCTTCAAGCCGTTCATCATGAGCCGGCTCGTCGAGCGGAAGTCCGTCCAGAACATCAAGGCGGCGAAGAAGTACGTCGATTCGATGACGGAGGAAGTGTGGGACGTCCTCGAAGAGGTGATCGCCGAGCATCCGGTGTTGCTGAACCGCGCACCGACGCTGCATCGCCTCGGCATCCAGGCGTTCGAGCCGGTGCTCGTCGAGGGGAAGGCGATCCAGGTTCACCCGCTCGTCTGTCACGCGTTCAACGCCGACTTCGACGGCGACCAGATGGCTGTGCACCTGCCGCTGTCCGCCGAGGCGCAGGCGGAGGCGCGTGTCCTCATGCTCTCGTCGAACAACATCCTGTCGCCCGCGTCCGGACGGCCGCTCGCGACGCCGACCAAGGACATGGTTCTCGGCACGTACTACCTCACCTACTGCGAGCTGGACGTGTCGCAGACGAAGGCGGAGGATCTCGATCCGCGTCCGAGGCGGTTCCAGTCGGAGGAGGAGGTCGAGTTCGCGCTCGACGCGAAGCAGGTCAATCTCCAGCAGCCGATCGAGTACCGCCGCGGCGAGGAGACGATTCTGACGACCGCCGGCCGCGTGATCTTCAACGCGGAGGTCGAGCGTGCGCTCGCCGAGGTCGTCTGGGAGGACGAGCAGCTCGATCACGACTTCATCAATCGCACGCTGCCGAAGCGCGAGATCGACGGCTTCATCGGCCAGCTGGTCGACCGCTACGGCGCACAGGCGATCGCGAACGTGCTCGACAAGATCAAGTCGCTCGGGTTCCACTACGCGACCCAGGCGGGCGTGACGATCTCGAAGAACGACATCGTCATCCCGCCGGAGAAGGAGCAGATCCTCGCGGAATACGAGAAGCGCGTCGCCGACGTGGAGGGCCAGTACGAGCACGGCCTGATCACCGAGGAGGAGCGCCACGAGTCGATCGTCAACGTGTGGACGGAGGCGACCGACACCGTCGCGGACGCGATGGAGCGGACGTTCTACGAGCTGAACCCGATCTACATGATGGCCAACTCGGGTGCACGCGGTTCGTCGAAGCAGATCCGCCAGCTCGCCGGCATGCGCGGCCTGATGGCGAATCCGAAGGGCGAGATCATCGAGCGGCCGATCAAGGCGAACTTCATGGAAGGCCTGTCGGTGCTCGAGTACTTCATCTCGACCCACGGCGCCCGCAAGGGTCTCGCCGACACTGCCCTTCGAACCGCCGACTCGGGATACCTGACGCGGCGGCTCGTCGACGTGTCGCAGGACGTGATCATCCGCGAGGAGGACTGCAAGACGAAGGAGTTCGTCGAGTTGCCGGTCCGCGTTGCCGAGGGGATCAACAAGAGCGTCCTCGGCCGCGTGCTCGCGGAGGACGTGCACAAGCCACTGTCGAGCGGGAAGCCCGGCAAGACCGTTGTCGCCGAGAAGGGCGAGGAGGTCACGCAGCCGGTGCTCGAGGAAATCATCGAGGCGCTCGGCGACGTGGCCGACGAGGTCAAGCTGCCGGTTCGCTCGGTGCTGAAGTGCAAGAGTGAGTTCGGTGTGTGTCGGACGTGCTACGGCACGTTCCTCGCCACCGGCGAGATGGCCGAGATCGGCGACGCGGTGGGGATCATCGCCGCGCAGTCGATCGGCGAGCCGGGCACGCAGCTGACGATGCGCACGTTCCACACCGGCGGTGTCGCCGGCGCGGACATCACGCACGGCCTGCCGCGCGTGACGGAGATCTTCGAGGCGCGTAACCCGAAGGGTGCTGCGACGCTCGCGGAGGAAGCCGGCCGTGTCGACATCGAGGACACCGAGCGTGGCCCGAAGCTGACGATCATCACGGACGATGCGGAGGAAGACGACCTCAAGCCGCTTCAGCTGCCGAGGCGCACGCGCGTCCTCGTCGCGAAGGGTGAGGTCGTCGAGCCCGGCGATCCGCTGCACGAGGGGCCGATCAACCCGGCCGACCTGCTGCGGCTGAAGGGCTACACGCCGACCGAGCTGTACCTCGTCAACGAGGTGCAGAAGGTCTACAAGTCGCAGGGCGTCGAGATCCACGACAAGCACATCGAGCTGATCGTTCGGCAGATGCTGAAGAAGGTCCGGATCGAGAACGCCGGCCAAACGGACCTCCTGCCGGGGCAGCTCGTCGACAAGACCGTGCTCGAGCGCGAGAACGGACGCGTGAAGAAGGAGAAGAAGGAGCAGGCAACGTTCGAGCCGCTGATCCTCGGGATCACGAAGGCGTCGCTCGCGACCGAGTCGTTCCTCTCCGCCGCGTCGTTCCAGGAGACGACGAAGGTGCTGACCGACGCGTCGATCGAGGGCAAGGTCGACCGGCTGCTCGGCCTGAAGGAGAACGTGATCATCGGGAAGCTGATCCCGGCGGCAACCGGGCTGAAGCGGTACCGGACGATCGGCATCGGGCCGTCGGACAAGGTGCCGGTGTCGGCGTACACGCGGCCGGCGACCGAGGAGCAGCTGCTCGCGGCGCTGGAGGAGATCGGCTCCGACGGCGGCAACGGCATCGGCGACCTCGGCATCGACTTCGGCGGCATCCCCGGCGCAGACGCGCCGACGTCGCACGAGTCGGGCGAGGCCGAGGAAGTCCCCGAGATCGACTCGCCGCTCGACTCCGAGTCGTAGCCAAGACGCACGTGAAGAAAAAGGGTCAGACCCTCCGGGTCTGACCCTTTTTCTTGGTAAAAGCGCGCGCCGGGGATACGCGCCCGCATTGCGGCTCTCACCGTCCTGAGGGTCACTCGTTCCGGCCCCTCTTGCGCGAGCCCACTTGTCGCGCGGCCTTCACTGCCGATAAGGAGAGGATGCGAACGCTGCTCGCGGCCCTTTCGTGTGTCGTCATTGCGTCGAGCGGCTGCGGCGGAACGGTGAGCGCCGGAGACACGCCGGAATCGGTCGCTCGCGCCTACGAGAGGGCGATCGTCGCGAAAGACGGCAACGGTCTCTGCGAGACGTTCACTCCGAAGCTCCGTGAAGTCCTGGTGGAGCAGATCCGGGAGCAGGCCGCCGGAGACACGCAGGACGGCTCAGGAATCAGCTGCGGTGCCATCTATCGCGTAGTGCTCAACGGCTATCCGCACGAGAACATCGATCGTGAGTTCACCGCAGCAAAGCTGCTCGACGTCGGCGCCGCGCGGCGTGTTCGCCGCAGCGGCACCGTCTACGTGAAAGTGCCGGCGACGGTCAGCGTGCGATTCGTCTACACCGGCTACTCGATTCGCGGCGGGCCGAGCGGGAAAAAGGGTGCAGCGGCTGTCCGCGACACCGTCTGGCTTGCGAAGGGTGCGGGCGGGCGCTGGGGCGTCGTGAAGCCGTCGCTGGTGCTCTACGCTGCCAACACGCCCGACGTGCTCTCCGAGCGTTGGCAGGTGGCGAAGGCGAACGCCGCGCCCCCTGACGCCGACTACTCGATGAACCGGGCCGAACGGACCGCGTCGGAGGCGGCGGACTATCGCCGGTCGTTCCGCCGCGATGTCGCTCACGCGCCGTTGCACTGCGCAGGCCAGACCACAATGGTGGGAGATCCGGCTCGAGATGCAATCACGTACCCGACGGGTTCTGCGCTCCATCGCGTGCGTGCTCGAGACGCGAACGACGTCGTGCGCGCCACTGTCACCGCCGCGCGAAAGCAGCTGTGCGTGACGCTCATCTTCCGCACCAAGCCGGCCGGACACTTGAGGCTCGGGTTCGTGCCCCGCTCGCGGCGCGCCGCCTTCGGGGAGTATGTGGTGGAGCTCGATCCCCGCAGCGGGGTCCGCGCCGGCGGGCTCACGTCCGGCTATCGGTACTTCAGGGGCGGCGAACGGCTCCGGACGCCTGCAGTCGGCACGATCGCGCTCTACGGCAATACGATCTCCTTCATTGCGAGGATGCGCGCGGTCCCGAACGACGTCGCGTGGAGTGCCACCGCCTCAGCCGCAAGCGGCACCGATCGCGTTCCGAACGCCGCATCCGGCGTGTATCGCCTCGTCGGCCAGCGCAACGGGCGCATCGTCACACCATGACGCCCGGCAAGCACAGCGAAAAGTAAGCGGTCTGTAAAAGGGCTGGGGGCGCCCGACCGTCGGGCTACCCTTGGATGCGTGAAACGGCTCGGGGTCGCGCTGGTCACGTGCGTCGCGCTGCTCGCAGGGAGCACGCGCGCAGGTGCCGATCCGGTTCCGCCGACTCCGCCGGCGGACCTTCACGCCTGCACGCTCCCGGGCCACGCGCCCTACTGGTTCGACTACGTCGACGGCGCCGTGCCGTTCTGGCAGATGTTCGCGCGGGCGGGAGTGATCGCCGCGGCGCCGAACCTCCAGCTGCCGGAGCAGATCCGACAGAAGGGCGGCGTCACCGTCTACTTCGACCCGCACCTGCGCAATCGCGCGGGCGTTCCGAGCGCGCCCGAGGACCCGTCGCTGATGGAGTCGCGTGCCGACCGGCTGTACCTCTACGTCGAGAACTCGACCCACTGCTCGAATCCGGTGATCGCGGAGAACGAGCTCTACGGCGCCGGCTTGCCGACTCCGTGGTCGCCGACGACGGCGCAGTACCGCGCGAACGTCCTCAAGTTCCTGACGCGTCTGCACGACCTCGGCGCACAGCCGTGGCTGCTCGTCAACAGCCCGCCGTCCACCGCCGGTGACGCCGGGGACTGGTGGCGCGCCGTCGCGCAGGTAGCCGGGATCGTGCGCGAGGTCTACTTCCCCGCGCCGCTGATCGCGAAGCAGGGGCCGGTTCTCGGCAGTCGTACACTGCGGCAGGCATTTCGCCGCGGCCTTCTCGACTTCACGCAGATCGGGATCCCGACGTCGAAGCTCGGCATCTTCCTCGGGTTCCAGACGACCAAAGGCACCGGCGGCCGCGAAGGCCTGCAGCCGGCGAACGCCTGGTTCGAGATCGTGAAGCTCCAGGCGCTCGCCGCGAAGCAGGTCGCGAAGGAGATGAAGTTCCACGGCATCTGGTCGTGGGGATGGGCGGAATACTCGACGTCGCCGGGCGAGCACGATCCGGACAAGCCGCGCGCGGCGTGCGTCTACCTCTGGACGCGGGACGCGTCGCTCTGCAACGGCCCGGCGTCCGCAGGCAAGGGCTTCAACCGCTCGCGGACCGAGGGTCAGCTCGTCCTGCCGGGAACGCTGCGGTGCCGCATCAACGACGTCGGCCCGGTGTTGTGGAGCGCGATCAAGCCGCTCGTCTCACTCACCGGCGACGGCGAGCTGGCATTCACGAATGCGTACGCGCGCGTACTCGAATCACGCTACGCACGCGTGACGGTGCGGGAGATCCTTGCGGCGGAGAGCGCGATCATCGCAACCCGGTTCGGCGGGTCGCGCAGCGCGTATCTCGCCGCAATCGCGCAGGCGCACGCGTCGCTCGCGATCGCACGTGGCGTCATCGGCGACGAGCTGCGGCGAGCGCGGATCGAGACGCACATCGGCGTCGGCGCGCCGGGCAGCGACGCGATCTCCGAGTTCAGGCAGACCTACGGCGACCTACGGGCGCGACTCGTGCAGGCGAAGGGGAAGACGGCGTGGCTTGGCGGCGGCAAGGTCGGCTACGCCCTCGAGTCGAACGCACCGGGCCCGGTCATGCGGCTCCCGTCGGGCCGGTGGAGCTCTGTCTTTTCGGCAACCGGTGTCGTGCGCGTCCGCCCGCTCGGCCCACCGTTGCCCCTCTCGTCGGTTTCGTTGGTGCGCGCGCGCCCGTCGATCCGCGCCGCGCTCGTCGCGCAGATGCGCGACGCGCGCTATCCGACGTGGATCGCCGCGCGCATCAGTCGCTCGCTCGACGACGCGGTCTGCTGGCGCGACCAGCTCCCGCAGGCCGGGGTCGCCGACCTCACCGACTACCTGCCGTTTCTCGAGCTGACCTAGCGGGCGCTACTTGCGGGCGACTGCGAGGAAGCCGCTCTTGCCAGGGTGGAGCTCCACGCGCGCAAAGCCCGCGTCCTTGAACAGCCGCGTGACCCGGTCGCCCGTGTAGTCGTAGATCGGGCAGTTGTTGATCACCTCGTAGCGCAGCTTCCGGATCGGGCCTTTCGTCCACGTCCACCGCGGGAAGCTCGCAATCGCCGCGCCGGAACAGAGCTCACCGATCCTGCGCGTGTGCGCGTCGGCGTCCTCGATGTAATCGAAGTAGCCGAGGGCGAGGACGACGTCGAACGGCCCGCCGAGCTCGGTCGTCAGGAAATCGCCCTGGACGAGCTCGACCTTCTCGCCGAAGCGCGCGAGCCGCTCGCGTGCGAGGTCGAGCATCGTGTCCGAGAGGTCGACGTCGACGTAGCGTGAGGCCCCCTGGTCGAGGACCGGCTCGCCGATACGGCCGGACCCGCCGCCGACGTCGAGCACTGCGGGCGCGTCGAAGTCGCGCGCGACGGTGAGCGCGAGCTCGCGCCGGTTGAAGAGCCCGGGACGGAGGAGCCGCTGGACCGCGTGATCCTCGTCGTACAGCGCATCAAACGAGAACGCCTGCTTGCGAAAGTGATCGCGTACGCGACCCGTGGTGTCGGACGATGTCGGCATGGGCCTGATCGTACGAGACGAGAGGGTGGCTGCGTCCGATCGACCGAAGACGCTTTGCCACGAGCCCGCGTCCTCCGTTCCGCCAGACGGCGCGCGCCGCGGCGGTCGCGCGCTGTCGTGGCGTCTGCGACATATCGAGATCAGCGCGCAACGGCGTCGGCGCGAACTCGTAGGGGTGGAAATAGAGGACGGAGAAGTCATGGAGGCCGCGCTCGATCAACGGCGCGGGTAGCAGCCGCCAGTAGCTTCCGCCGCCGATCGGCACCCGCCCCCACGTCGCGACGGGCAGCTCCCACAGCTCGCCGCCGTCGACGCGCAGCCGATACGGGTCCGGCGGGATGCCGCCGAGCCGATCGGGGATCCGCGGCGAGTCGTACTGAGATGAATCGCTTCGGAAGCCGAGTGCGACGAGCTCCTCGTATGCCCACGGCGTGCGGCGGTTGATCGAGAACGCGGGTGCGCGATACGCAGTCGGCCGCCGGCCGACCGCACGCTCGATCACCTCGACGCTGCGCTCGAGGTCGGCACGGAACTCGGCGCGCGTCTGTTGGTGCACGCGTCCATGTGCGTACCCGTGCGACGCCGGCTCGTGGCCGCGCGCAACCGTCTCTGCGACGAGCTCCGGGTAGTTCTCGGCGGTCATGCCGAGGAAGAAGAACGTCGCCGTCGCACCGAGCTCGTCGAGAAGGTCGAGCACAGCGTGAACCTGCGGCGGGAAGGCCGGATGCGGACGGTTCCAGTCGGTACGGCCGAGCCGCCGGTGCACGAGCTGGTGCCAGTCCTCGAAGTCGATCGACAGGAGCAGGGTTGCCATGTCATCCGTTCGACGGTGCGGCGTTCTCGGCAGCGAGCCTAACCTGGCGCGCCGGGGGGCAGCGTCAGGCGACGTTGTCGGTTGTCCCCGGCCCCCTGGGCGCGAGAGGCGCCAGCATGCCGCTGGACTTCGAGCTGCGCCTCGTCCCATCTGGTTGAAGCCGATCGACCGTCGCGGCGGTAGGTTGAGGCAATGCTTCGATCCCGTCTCCTGCTGTCCGCGGCCGGTGTCGCGGCCGCGAGCGTCGTTGCGGCGACCGCCGCGACCGGCGCTCCTGCGCGGGTATTCCTCACGGTCACGCCGCACGTCGTGTTGCGAGGGAATGTCGTCCACCTGCACGGCTCTGCGGGCTCGTGCCCGGCCGGCGACACCGTGTTCATCATCTCGCACGCGTTCGTCGCAACGCACCAGTTCGCCACGATTCCCGCCGTGCTCGCGACGGCGCGGCGCGGGGGAGCCTTCGACGTGAAAACGCGGATCCCGGTGTACAGGCATCCCGGCCTCTACCACATCGTCGTCCGCTGCGGAGGCGGCAACCTCGGGATCAACGGCGCGGTTCGGGTCCTGCGCTGACCTTCCGTCTCCGGCCCTAGACCGCGCGCTGGGCGCCTGCTGCGACGACCCGGCCTTTGCCGGCGCCCTTCGCACGGTAGAGCGCGTCGTCGGCGCGCTTGAAGAAGGTGACCGCGTCGTCCTCGGGTCGAAGCTCGGCGACGCCCGCCGACAGGAAGAGCTTTCCGATCTGCCCGATCGGCCGCGCGGAGACCGCATTCTGGAGCCGGCGGTACAGCTGGTCGGCGTCGTCGAGCGAGGCCTCGGGAAGGATGACCGCGAACTCGTCGCCGCCGACGCGGCACGGGATGTCGGCCGACCGGACCACGTCACGCACGCGCTCGGCAGCCTCCGCGAGCACGGTATCGCCGGCCAGATGGCCGATCTTGTCGTTGACGTTCTTGAAGTCGTCGAGGTCGAAGACGATGAGCGCGAGCCGCCGGTCGTACCGCTGCGCGCGCGCGACCTCTCGCGACAGTGTCTCGTGGAAGAACCGCCGGTTGTGCAGCCCCGTGAGCGCGTCGAGGTCGGCGAGCCGTCGTGCCTCGCGAAACCGGCGTGCGTTGTCGATCGCAGGCCCCGCGCGCAGCGCGAGAATCTCGAGCTCGTGGACGTCCCCGTCCGTGAACTGCCGTCCGGCCTGCCGGGTGAAGATCGTCAGGTACCCGGCCGAGTCCAGCTCGCCCGGCAGCGGGACCGCGAGCCCGGCGTGGATCACGCCGCCCTTCGCGTCGGTCGACGCATCCCTTTCCAGCGTCGGATACGTGTAGGTCATCGAGATCGACCGCGCGAGTCGGCCGTCCGGCGGCCCGGTGACCGCATGCCGCTCCGCCTCCTCCACCGAGAGGCCGAGCGTTGCCACGATCGGCTTCCCTCCTCCCGGGTCGGGGAGCAGGACGAGGGCCGCATCCGCCCCGCGGAGGCCGCCGGCCGCCTCGAGCGTCCGCGAAAGCACCTCGTCGAGGTCGATCGACCCGGCGAGCTCGCCGAAGATCCGGCTCCGGCGCCCTTCCTCCTCCGCCCGCTCGAGCGCGCCCTGCAGCTCGCGTCCGAGCTCGTCCATCCTCGCGTTGAGGCTCGCAACCACCTCGGCGACGCGCTCCTCGGTCGACGAGTCGCGCCGCCGGCGCGCGACGAGCAGCGCGAGCAGGAGGAGCACGAGGCCCCCGAGCGCGGCCGAGATGCCGATGGAGGCGTTCGTCATGAAGGTCGGGGCCGCAGACCCCCAAGGTCGCACTGTAGACCCGCTTGGTCCCCCTCTCCACCGTTTGAAACTCGGAAAACCGCGTCGCCGCAGCCACCGTCTCAACGGTGAATCGGCCCCCGGAGTTCCGCTTGGGAAGCGGGATTGCGCCGTTTGCGGGGGAGGGGCATCTCCGGTACCATGGCTCCTCCGGTTGGCAGGGCAAACCGCCCCGCCGACCGTTGTTGTGTGAAAAGGGACAATTCGGAGGATCGTGCCGACCGTAAACCAACTCGTGCGCAAGGGCCGGACGACGGCCAAGGCGAAGACCAAGAGCCCGGCGCTTGCCGGGGCGCCGCAGAAGCGGGGCGTCTGCACGCGCGTCTACACGAACACGCCGCGCAAGCCGAACTCGGCACTGCGCAAGGTCGCGCGCGTCCGGCTGACGAACGGCGTCGAGGTCGGCGCCTACATCCCGGGGGAGGGGCACAACCTCCAGGAGCACTCCGTCGTCCTCATCCGGGGCGGCCGCACGGCCGACCTGCCGGGGTTCCGTTACAAGATCATCCGCGCCGCCCTGGACACCGCAGGTGTCTCCGACCGCAAGCAGGCACGCTCGCGGTACGGCGCAAAACGGGGTAACTGATGCCGCGCCGTGCCGACGTTCAGGCCCGGCCGGTCGAGCCGGACCCGCTCTACAACTCCGCTCTCGTCACGCAGGTGATCAACAAGGTGATGAGCGACGGGAAGAAGTCGACGGCCGAGAAGATCGTCTATGACGCGATGACGCGCGTCGGCGAGAAGACCGGCAAGCCGCCCGTCGAGGTGCTCGAGCAGGCCGTGAAGACGGTCACGCCGGTGCTCGAGGTGAAGTCGCGACGCGTCGGCGGCGCGAACTACCAGGTTCCCGTCGAGGTGCCGCAGCGACGCGCGCGCACGCTCGCCGTGCGCTGGCTCGTCGACTACGCGCGCGACCGCCGCGAGAAGGGGATGGTCGACAAGCTCGCTGCCGAGATTCTCGACGCGCTCAACCAACAGGGCGGGGCATTCAAGAAGAAGGACGACGTCTACCGGATGGCGCAGGCCAACAAGGCCTTCGCGCACTACCGCTGGTAGGCACAGCCATGGCCGTCGACACCAAAGCAGCCGTCGCACTCGACCGCGTCCGCAACATCGGGATCATGGCGCACATCGACGCCGGCAAGACCACGACGACGGAGCGGATCCTCTACTACACCGGTCGCACCCACAAGATGGGCGAGGTCCACGAGGGCGCCGCGACGATGGACTGGATGGCGCAGGAGCAGGAGCGCGGGATCACGATCACGTCCGCGGCGACGACGGCATCGTGGCGCGAGTTTCGCATCAACATCATCGATACGCCCGGGCACGTGGACTTTACGGTCGAGGTGGAGCGGAGCCTGCGCGTCCTCGACGGTGCGATCGCCGTCTTCGACGCGGTGGCGGGCGTCCAGCCACAGTCCGAGACCGTTTGGCGCCAGGCTGAGCGTTACGGCGTTCCGCGGATCGCCTTCATCAACAAGATGGACCGCGTCGGCGCGGACTTCTTCGCGTCCGTCCAGTCGATGATCGATCGCCTCGCCGCGCACCCGGTGCCCGTCCAGCTGCCGATCGGCCAGGAAGAGCACCACCGCGGCGTCGTCGACCTCGTCGAGATGCGCGCGACCACGTGGGTCGACGACCTCGGCACCAAGATGGAGACGGGCGAGATCCCGGCCGAGCTCGCCGAGCAGGCGCACGAGTACCACCACCAGCTGATCGATTCCGTCGCCGAGTACGACGACGAGCTGATGGAGACGTACCTGCTCGACGAGGAGTCGGTGACGCCGGACATGATCCGGCGCGCGCTCCGGAGGGGGACGCTCGGGAACAAGATCACGCCGATCTTTTGCGGCTCGGCGTTCAAGAACAAGGGCGTGCAGCCACTGCTGGACGGCGTCGTCGACTACCTCCCGAGCCCGCTCGACGTCCCGCCGGTTCACGGTGTGGATCCCCGGACCGAGAACGAGCTCTCCCGTCACCCGAACCTCGACGAGCCGTTCTCGGCGCTCGCATTCAAAGTCATGTCCGACCCGTACGTCGGCAAGCTGACCTACTTCCGCGTCTACTCCGGCCAGATCAAGGCCGGCGACCGCGTCCTGAACACGAACACCGGCCGCACCGAGCGCGTGGGCCGCATCCTCCAGATGCATGCGAACCACCGGGAGGAGCGCGACACGATCGGCGCCGGTGAGATCGCCGCCGGCGTCGGGCTCAAGGCGACCACGACCGGTGACACGCTCGCGACCGACACGGCGCCGATCAAGCTCGAGTCGATGACGTTCCCCGACCCGGTGATCTCGGTCGCCGTGGAGCCGAAGTCGAAGGCCGACCAGGACAAGCTCGGCACCGGCCTACAGCGGCTGACCGAGGAGGATCCGACGTTCCGCGTGCGGACCGACGACGAGACCGGCCAGACGCTGATCGCCGGGATGGGCGAGCTGCATCTCGAGATCATCGTCGACCGCCTGAAGCGCGAGTTCAACGTCGACGCGAACGTCGGCCGGCCGCAGGTCGCGTATCGCGAGACGATCGGCAAGCCGGTCGAGAAGGTCGAGGCGCGGTTCGTCCGGCAGACCGGCGGCAAGGGCCAGTACGGGCACGCCGTCATCAACGCGGCGCCGCTCGCGCCCGGCGACGGCTACGAGTTCGTCGACAAGATCGTCGGCGGGAAGATTCCGAAGGAGTACATCCCGTCGGTCGACGTCGGCATCCAGGAGGCGATGGAGTCCGGCATCCTCGCCGGGTACCCGGTGGTCGACCTGAAGATCGAGCTGATCGACGGCTCGTACCACGAGGTCGACTCGAGCGAGATGGCGTTCAAGGTCGCCGGCTCGATGGCGTTCAAGGAAGCGATGAAGCGCGGGAAGCCGAAGCTGCTCGAGCCGGTCATGGCGGTCGAGGTGATCACGCCCGAGGACTACCTCGGCGACGTGATGGGGAACCTCAACTCGCGCCGCGGGCGGGTCGAGCACCTCGAGCCCGTCGGCAACGCCCAGGTGATCAAGGCGAGCGTTCCGCTCGCGGAGATGTTCGGCTACGCGACCGACCTGCGTTCGATGACGCAGGGGCGCGCCGAGTTCACGATGCAATTCGACCGTTACGAAGAAGTCCCGCAGTCGATCGCGACCGAGATCGTCTCGACGGACGCACCGAGCAAGTAGGGAGGAGAGGCATGGCAAAGCAGAAGTTCGAGCGCAACAAGCCGCATCTCAACGTCGGCACGATCGGTCACATCGACCACGGCAAGACGACGCTGACGGCGGCGATCACGAAGGTGCTCGCGGAGCAGGGCGGCGGCCAGGCCGTCAGCTTCGAGGAGATCGACAAGGCTCCCGAGGAGCGCCAGCGCGGCATCACCATCAACACGTCCCACGTCGAGTACGAGACGGAGAAGCGCCACTACGCGCACGTCGACTGCCCGGGTCACGCGGACTACATCAAGAACATGATCACGGGCGCCGCCCAGATGGACGGCGCGATCCTCGT
>JBJMJS010000082.1:0-8202 GCA_045806225.1 Gaiellaceae bacterium | reverse complement strand
TTCGTCCTCCTGTCTGCCGTCTTTCGGCCATCGTAATCAGCGCGGCTCTGGCTACGCGAGAATGCGGCCATGACGTACGTCGCGGCCGAGGGTCGATACGACGGGATGCCGTACAACCGCTGCGGGCGAAGCGGCCTGCTCCTGCCCGCGATCTCGCTCGGCCTCTGGCAGAACTTCGGCGGCGAGCGACCGCTGGAGACGAGCCGCGCAATCGTGCGCCGCGCGTTCGACGTCGGGATCACGCACTTCGACCTCGCCAACAACTACGGACCGCCGTACGGGTCGGCGGAGGAGACGTTCGGGCGTCTGCTCCGCGACGATCTCGCGCCGTACCGCGACGAGCTCGTGATCTCGACGAAGGCCGGGTACGACATGTGGCCGGGACCGTACGGCGAATGGGGCTCGCGCAAGTACCTGCTCGCGAGCCTCGACCAGAGCCTCCGGCGGCTCGGACTCGAGTACGTCGACGTCTTCTACTCGCACAGGCACGATCCCGAGACGCCGCTCGAGGAGACGATCGGTGCGCTCGACACCGCCGTCCGAAGCGGGAGGGCGCTGTACGCCGGCATCTCGTCGTACTCCGCGCACCACACCGCAGAAGCGGCGCGCATCGCGCGCGACCTCGGGACACCGCTCCTGATCCACCAGCCGTCGTACTCGCTCCTGAACCGGTGGATCGAGGCGGAGCTGCTCGACACGCTCGCGGACGAGGGTATGGGCTGCATCGTGTTCTCGCCGCTCGCGCAGGGAATGCTCTCCGACCGCTACCTCGACGGGATCCCTGAGGGCTCGCGCGCGAGCGGCGACGGCTCGCTGTCGCGCGCATCGCTGACCGAGCAAACGCTCGCGAAGGTCAGGGCGCTGAACGAGATCGCGCGCCGCCGCGGCCAGTCGCTCGCGCAGATGGCGCTTGCGTGGACACTCCGCGACGACCGCGTGACGTCGACGCTCGTCGGCGTCAGTAGCGTCGAGCAACTGGAGGCGAACGTCGCCGCGCTCGACCGGCGTGATTTCGACGCGGATGAGCTCGCCGAGATCGACCGCTACGCGACGGAGAGCGACATCAACTTGTGGAAGCGCTCGAGCGCGACCGAGTAGCTACGGCCTGGCGCCGCGGCGCCACCGGCCGATCATTCCGAGCAGGATCGCGATCACGACGATGACGAGGACGATCCAGCCCCAACCTGTTGCAGCGACCATCGACATCCCTCCCGGCCGCCAAACGTACCCGTCGGCGCAATGCTCGAACCTCTAGATAGGCTGGACAACGTGAACGACGCCGCCCGCGAAGAGCAAGAGGTCGTCTGTCCGCACTGCAAGAAGCGCTTCACCGGCAGCCTGCTCCCCGGCGACGCCGAGCGGTACCGCGGCTTCAAGTGCCCGCATTGCAAGCTCTTCGTCCCGGCGAAGCGCGCGTCCACGACTCGCTAGCCCGCTCCCTCGTTCAAGGGAGGTCTCCGAGCCGCCGATAGCCCCGGTGTGGCTGTCGACGTCGTCGCTCCGCGCCCCGAGGCGCGCGCCGCGCCGGGACCCGCGCTCGCCGCTCGTGCGGCTGCGGTCCCTGCGTGGGTCTGGCTCGCCGGCATGGTCGCCGCCAGCTTCGGCGGCCGACTCCTCGCCGCGCTCGGCCGCGTCGCGCCGTACTACCTTCCGGACGAGTACATCTACCCGTCGCTCGCCCGCAGCTTCGCCGAGCACGGCCGACCGCTGATCCGCGGCGTCGGCGTCCACTTCCCGGCGCTGCTCGACCCGCTGCTCACCGCGCCCGTCTGGCTCGTGACAGGCAATCCCGAATCCGCGTGGCGGCTGACGCAGGGGATCCACTCGCTCGCCTTCTCGCTCGCTGCGATTCCGGCGTACCTCCTCGCGCGCCGGCTCGGCGTTTCCCGGGCGCTCGCGTTGCTCGTGGCGGCGCTCGCTGTAGCGGTGCCGGATGGTGTCTATGCCGGGTCGATGCTGGCCGACGCCGTCGCGTACCCGATCGTGCTCGCCGTCCTCTGTCTCGGAGCCGATCTTGCGACGACGCCGACGGCGCGGACGCAACTCTGGTTCGCCGTGTTCAGCATGCTCGCCGTCCTCGCGCGGATCCAGTACGCCGCGGTGCCGGTCGCCGTCGTGATCGGGGTCGTCGTCGCCGACCGGATGCGGATCGTCACGACGATCAAACGCCTTTGGCTGTCGCTCGCGCTGCTCGCAGTGCCGCCCGCGGCGCTGTTCGCGATCCTCGGACGCGAGCGTGTGCTGGGTGTCTACTCGCACGGGGACCACGCCTTCCGGCCGACGTCGATCCTGCAATGGATCGCGCGCGACGCGATGCTGATCACCTATTCGTCCGGCTGGGTCGTCATGCCCGGGGCGCTCGCCGGCATCGCCTACGCGCTTCGCCGCCCGCGGGCACGCGCGGAGATCGCGTTCGCCGCCACGACGGTCGCGCTCGGCGGCGCGCTCCTGCTCGCGGCCGCGCAGATCGCAGACACGGACTCGCAGCGCTTCCAGGAGCGTTACCTCTTCGTCCTTGTCCCACTGCTCGGGATTGCGTTCGCGCTCTACGCGCAGCGCGGGTTCCCCGCGAAGCTTCCCGTCGCCCTTGCGTCCGCCGCGCTGCTCGCGCTCGCCGCGCGCGTCCCCCTCTCCGGGTATGCGGCGGCGCACAACAAGGACGACTCCCCGACACTCTGGGCCGTCTTGCGGCTCGAGTCGCTCGTCACGACGGGGAACGGCGCGCTCGCGGTCGCGGTCGCCGCAGCCGCACTCTCGGGAATCGCGGCGCTGATCGCGGTCAAACGCACCGCCGGGGCCGTCGCGCTCGCGGCCGCAGTCGCCGCGTGTTGCGCGCTGTCCGCCGGCGCGACGTCGTTCGACGCCGGCACCAGCGAGAGCATGCGCGGCTCCCTTCCGCACGACCTCGAGTGGGTCGACCACGCGCAACTCGGGCCTGTCGACCTCCTCGCACCCCCGGGCGCGCGCAAGGAGCAGTCGTGGCAGCAGCTCTTCTGGAACCGCTCGGTGACGCGTTTGCTCGCCCTCGGATCGCCGAGGATCGATCAGTTCGCGACGACACACGTCCGCGTCGCGCCGGACGGGAGCCTTCGGGTCGAGGGCCGTGTCGACCGCCGTCCGCTGCTGGTCCAGACGTACGCGTCGATGGTTCAGCTGACCGGCGTGAGGCGGCTTCGACACCAGCTGATATTCGACCTCTACCGCCCGGTCGGCGTTCCGCGGCTCCGGCTCCTCGCTGCGGGCTTGTTCGCCGACCGGTGGCTCGCGCCGCGCGGCGCGATCACCGTCTGGAACGAGAAGGGCCGGACCCTCGCAATCGGTCTCTCCCTCCCAGTCAGGGCGGAGGCGATGACCGTCCGATTCGCGGCGCCGGGCCTCCGCCGCGCGGTGCACGTGCGTCGCGGCCGACGCGTCCAGCTCGCGTTCCGGGTCCCGAAGCGCGGCGCCTGGAGCCTCCACTTCGCCGCGGCGCGACCCGCCTATCTGCCGGACAACCGCGCCGTCAGCGTCGTCGCGGATCGCGTGGCGCTCGTCCCGACGCCGTAACGACGGTCGTACACCTCCAAAAAGACGTGCCAGGCCCTTTCAAAGGGCCTGGCACGTTCGAACCGTGGCCTAGACGCAGTCCTTGAGCCCCTGCGCCTCGGGCAGCGACTCGAGCTTCTTCAGCGTGTTGTTCTCGATCTGGCGGATGCGCTCGCGCGTGACGCCGAACGCACGGCCGACCTCTTCCAGCGTGCACGGCTGCGCGCCCGAGAGGCCGAAGCGGAGCTCGATCACCTGGCGCTCACGCTCCGGGAGCGCCGACAGCGCATACTCGATGTCCTCGCGCCGGAGCGACAGCGTCGCGGTGTCGAACGGCGACTCGGCCGACTCGTCCTCGACGAAGTCGCCGAGCTCGGACTCCTCTTCCTCGCCGATCGGCTTCTCGAGCGAGATCGGCAGCTGGGACATGCGCAGGATCTCGCGCACCTCGTCGGTTGTGATCTCGAGCTCTTCGGCGATCTCGTCCGGCCGGGGCTCGCGGCCCAGGCGCTGGACGAGCTGGCGCTCGATGTGGACGACCTTGTTCAGCTTCTCCACCATGTGCACCGGGATCCGGATCGTGCGCGCCTTGTCGGCGATTGCCCGCGTGACCGCCTGGCGGATCCACCACGTCGCGTAGGTCGAGAACTTGTAGCCCTTGCGATAATCGAATTTCTCGACCGCGCGGATGAGCCCGAGCGAGCCTTCCTGGATCAGGTCGAGGAACGACAGGCCGCGGCCGAGGTACGACTTCGCGATCGAGACGACGAGGCGGAGGTTCGCCTGGATCATCTGTGTCTTCGCCCCCATGTCGCCGCGCTCGATGCGCTTTGCGAGGTAGACCTCCTGGTCTGCCGTCAGCAGCGGGACCTTGCCGATCTCGCGCAGATACAGCCGCAGCGAATCGAGTGAGGGCTCGACGCTGAGGTCGAGCTTCGGCGCCTTCTCCTCCTCCGGTTCGGGCTGCTCGTGCGGCGGATGCTTGTGCGTCTCGCCCTCGACGAGCTCGACGCCGTGGTCGATCAGGTAGGTGTAGAAATCCTCGACCTGATCCTTGGTGAGCTCGACATCCTCGAGCCCCGCAGCGATCTCGTCGTAGTTGAGGAATCCTTTGTCGAGACCGTCTTGAACGAGCTTGTGCAGCTCTTCGACGTCGGGGAGAGAGATGTCGACGGTGAGCAACGGCGTACCTCCCGGTCTGCAGGTTGATGGGGACTCGATCGACCTACGAACACGCGAAGAGCCGGTGCATTCCAACTCCGGCTCACCCTCTCGCCCGGCGGATATTACACAGGTGACCGCGTTCGCAAAATGCGATTTCCGGCTTACGTCCCGTCGGCCACGAGCTCGCCGACACGCTCACCACGACTGTTGTCGACTGTCACCGCGGCGAGCGCGGGAATGTCGAGGCCGAGCGTCGAGAGGAACGCGTGCACGGCGGGCCCGAGCGCCCGCCCGTTTCCGTCTTCCGATTTCAACGCGATCCCGATGCCACCGCCGGCTGCACACAGGAGACCTTCGGCGCCGCCTTTCGCGATCCATCCCGGCAAAGACTTCATCACGATCGTGTCGGTTCCCTTCGGCCCGCGGATGAGCTCGGGATGCGCGCGCATCGCGTCGGCAACGCGCGTACCACCTTCGAGCTCTTCGAACCGCGAGAACACGAATGCCATTCGTTCGAGCGGCATCGCGAACGTGACGACGCCGCACCCGTCGACGCCGGTCGGAAGCTCGTCCTCGTCAACGTCCGCCGCGTCGGCGTGAACCGCGTGCATCGCGCGCTGCACGCGATGACCTTCGAGTCGGTAGCCCTCGCTTCGCCAGCCCTGCGCACGGCAGAGCGCGAGCATCCCCGCGTGCTTGCCGGAGCAGTTGTGGTGCAGCTTGCGCGGCGGCGTTCCCTCGGCCCCGCACTCGAGCTCGTCCTCGGAGGCGGGAGCTTTCGCGAGCAACGCACGCACTGCTCCCAGCTGGGCGGCGTCCGCGAGATGCGACGCCGACGCGATCGCGACATCGGCGTCGTCGAGATCGGCGCGGGCGCGGACGAGCGGCAGCGCCTGCAGCGGCTTCGACGACGAGCGCATGAAGCAGACGAGCGACGGATCGCCGGCCTCGGCGATCACCGCGCCGTCCTGGACTGCAACGGCATGCACGCGATGGCGCGCCTCCAAGACTCCAGCCCGACGGGCGACTACGGTTAGCGGATCCATGGCGGGCCGGAGCCTAAAGAGAAGGACGTGGCCGCGAGGAGGTCTCTGGTACCACGGCGACTTTCTCAAGCTGTGGGGCGGGCAGACGATCTCCGAGTTCGGAACGCAAGTGTCGCTGCTCGCGCTGCCGCTGATCGCGATCGTGCAGCTGCACGCGAGTGTGTTCGTCGTCGCAGCGCTCGGGATGGTGGAGCAGCTTCCGTTTCTGCTCTTCGCGCTTCCTGCCGGCGTATGGGTCGACCGGCTCGCGCGACGACCGATCCTGATCGCAGGCGACGCGGGCCGCGCGCTGACGCTTGCGTCGATCCCGCTCGCAGCCGTCTTCTACCACGTGACGATCACGCAGCTGTTCGTGGTCGGCTTCGTCACGGGCGTGCTCACCGTCTTCTTCGACGTCGCGTATCAGTCGTACCTCCCGTCGCTCGTCGAGCGCGACCAGCTCGTCGAGGGCAACTCGAAGCTTCAGGTCAGCGCGTCCGCGGCACAGATCGGCGGCCCCGGAGCCGCCGGCGCGCTGATCGCCGCGCTGACGGCGCCGTACGCGATCGTCGCCGACGCGGCGAGCTACGGCGCGTCGGTCCTGTTCATGTTGGGAATCCGAAAGCGTGAACACGTCGCAGCGCGCAGGGCGCCGTCTGACGGAGCGAGCATGAAGACGGAACTATTCGAGGGGATCCGCTACGTGACCGGCAATCGGTATCTCCGCGCGATCGCCGCCTGCACCGCGAATTCGAACTTCTTCGGCAACGTCTGCTACTCGATCCTGCTCGTCTACGTCGTCCGACGACTCGACCTGACGGCGCAGCTGATCGGCATCGTTCTGTCATGCGCCAACGTCGGGCTCTTGATCGGCGCGCTGACGGCCGGCTGGATCGCCGACCGGCTCGGAGTCGGCCGCACGATTCTGCTTTCGGCGGCGATGGTCGGACCGGGGCTCGTGCTGATCCCGCTGTCTCCGATCGCGTTCCCCGTACCGCTGCTCGTGCTGTCGCTGATCGTCTTCGGGTTCAGCGGGATGCTCTACAACATCACGCAGATCAGCCTGCGTCAGGCGATCACTCCCGAACGACTGCAGGGCCGGATGAACTCGGTCATGCGCTTCATCGTCTGGGGCGTCCTGCCGCTCGGCGCGTTGCTCGGCGGCCTCCTCGCGGCGACGATCGGACTGCGGCCGACGCTGTTCGTCGCGGCGGTCGGCGGCGCGCTGTCGTGGATCCCGATCGCAATCTCGCCGGTGCGGCACCTCGAGCGCGTGCCTGAACCGGACCTCGCGCCGCTCGCCCCGATGGGCGGGATCGTCGCCGGTGTCGGAACGGAGGGAATGACGGCGGGCCCCGGCCCCGCGCCGGTCGATGCCTGAGCTACCGGAGATCGAAGCGTGGCGGCGCGCGCTCGACGCCCCCGTGTCCGCGTTCCCGATCGAGAAG
Organism: Gaiellaceae bacterium; assembly: GCA_045806225.1. GTDB lineage: Bacteria > Actinomycetota > Thermoleophilia > Gaiellales > Gaiellaceae > 3-1-20CM-4-69-9. The sequence goes on along the minus strand of JBJMJS010000082.1, from coordinate 1,040 downwards.
GCAGGGCCTGCGCACGTCGCGACGCTGAAGACATTCGACCCGCCGCTCCGGACGCTCGAAGGCCGGAAGCTCGCGGGGGCGGAACGGCGTGCGAAACGGCTCCTGTTCCCGACCGAGGACGGCGAGCTCGTGCTGCTCGTCCACCTGATGACTGCGGGACGGCTGAAGCTCCTCGGCGCAGGCGAGCAGGGGCCGAAGACGCCCGCGTTCCAGCTCGCGTTCCAGGGCGGCTCCCGGCTCGTGCTCACGGAAGCCGGGTCGAAGAAGCGGGCCGGCGTATGGCTCTTGACGCCGGAGGAGGCCGACGTCGAGCTCGGGCATCTCGGGCCGGACGCGCTCGGGATCGGGGCGGCGCGGCTCGCAGAGATCTGCGCCGGCGAGTCGCGGCGGCTTCATTCGATGCTTCGGGACCAGCGCGTGATCGCCGGGATCGGGCGCGCCTGGGCGAACGAGATCCTCCACCACGCCCGGCTGTCGCCGTACGCCCTCTCACGCGAGGTCGACGGAGACGCGGTCGAGCGCCTCGCGCTCGCGATCGACGCGGAGCTCACACGCGGTCTGGCACTGCGCGAGCGCGGGGCGAACGACAAGAAGACGTATCGCGTGCACGACAAGCTCGGTGAGCCCTGCTACGTATGCGGCACGCCGATCGCGCGCGTGGACTTCGAAGAGCACACGATCTACTACTGCCCGGAGTGCCAGACGGGTGGCCGCGTGCTGAAGGACCGCCGGCTGTCGCGCTTACTCCGCTAGAGCCCGTTCGATCAGCTCGGCCGCCTCGTGCACGCGTGCGAGCTCCGACGGCGACAGGCGCGACAGCAGACGCGCCAGATTTGCGACACGGCGCTCGCGGCCACGCCACATCACCCGCTCGCCCTTCGCGGTCGCCCGCAGCAGGCTGACGCGGCCGTCGTCGGGGTCCGACTCGCGCCGGACGAGAGCGTCGCCCTCGAGCGCCTGCACGATCCGCGTCATGGTCGCGGGACGGACATGCTCGGCCGCGGCGAGCTCGCCGAGCGTTCTGGGGCCGCCGAAGACGA
>JBJMJS010000081.1:0-30566 GCA_045806225.1 Gaiellaceae bacterium | reverse complement strand
GCGAAGACGCGCAGCGTGTCGATCATCGAGTTGATCGTGTCGGCGAGCGCGGCGACTTCGCCCTTCGCCTCGATCGTGAACTTCTGGTTCAGGTTGCCGTTCGCGACGGCGGTGACGACCTTTGCGATACCGCGCACCTGGGTCGTCAGGTTCGTCGCCATGAAGTTGACGTTGTCGGTCAGGTCCTTCCAGGTGCCGCTGACGCCCTTCACGTTCGCCTGGCCGCCGAGGACGCCCTCGGTGCCGACCTCGCGGGCGACGCGCGTGACCTCGTCGGCGAACGAGGACAGCTGGTCGACCATCGTGTTGATCGTGTTCTTGAGCCGGAGAATCTCGCCCTTCGCGTCGACCGTGATCTTGCGCGAGAGGTCGCCCTGCGCGACTGCTGTCGTCACCTCGGCGATGTTCCGCACCTGGTCGGTGAGGTTCGACGCCATGCCGTTCACCGACTCGGTGAGGCCGCGCCACGTCCCACTGACGCCTTCGACCTCGGCCTGCCCGCCAAGCTTGCCGTCGGTTCCCACCTCGCGTGCGACGCGCGTGACCTCGGCTGCGAAGACGCGCAGCGTGTCGATCATCGAGTTGATCGTGTCGGCGAGCGCGGCGACTTCGCCCTTCGCCTCGATCGTGAACTTCTGGTTCAGGTTTCCGTCTGCGACGGCGGTGACGACCTTCGCGATGCCGCGCACCTGGGTCGTCAGATTCGTCGCCATGAAGTTGACGTTGTCGGTCAGGTCCTTCCAGGTGCCGCTGACCCCCTTGACGTTCGCCTGGCCGCCGAGCTTGCCTTCGGTGCCGACCTCGCGGGCGACGCGGGTGACCTCGTCGGCGAACGAGCGCAGTTGGTCGACCATCGTGTTGATCGTGTTCTTGAGCTCGAGAACTTCGCCCTTGACGTCGACCGTGATCTTCTTGCTCAGGTCGCCGTTCGCGACGGCCGTCGTCACGTCCGCGATGTTCCGCACCTGCGTCGTCAGGTTGTTCGCCATGAAGTTGACGTTGTCGGTCAGCTCGCGCCAGATCCCGGAGACGCCGCGCACACGCGCTTGGCCGCCGAGCTTGCCTTCGGTGCCGACCTCGCGCGCGACCCGCGTGACCTCGTCGGCGAACGAGCGCAGCTGGTCGAGCATCGCGTTGACGGTCATGCCGATCCGCCGGAACTCGCCGCGCACGGGCTGCCCGTCGATCGTCAGTGACATCTTCTGCGAGAGGTCGCCGTCCGCGACGGCGTCGAGCACGCGGCCGACCTCGATCGTCGGTCGAACCAGGTCTTCGATCATGCGGTTGACGGAGTCGACGCTCTCCTTCCACGACCCCTTCGCGCCGGTGAGTTGCGCGCGCTCGGTCATCCGGCCCTCGCGCCCGATGACACGGCTTACGCGCCCGAGCTCGCGGGTGAGCGTCTCGCGCCGCTCCGCCAGCTGGTTGAACGCCTTCGTCACGTCGCCCATTGCTCCCGACTTCGCAGACAGCCGCACGTTCGACTCGCCGTCCCTCGCGGCGCGCAGAGCGGCGGCCAGCTCCTGCAGGTCCTTCCTGGCGATCTCGACCGTGCCGTTCGCGGCCGGTTTGCGGCCGTTCGTCTGGTCCGCGCCGCGCGCAGACCTCCTCCTTCGGGTCTTCGTGTCGGGTGCAGCAGCCACGGTGGCTCCTTTATGCGAGGGAACAGGTCCGCCGGTGGACCGTTGGGCGACGCGTCTCCCGGCTTGTAGAGAGGGTTTTTCGCCCTCGAGGGCGAGAATCTTACTCGCGCGCGTGTAAAGAACCGGCCCGATTTCCACGCCGCCATGTCCGGAAAAGCCACGGCCCGGGTCAGACCCGGGCCGTGGCCCGAACGGTGAGGCGGCGCGGGGAACCCGCTTCCGTCCATCGGGCGCACACAGCCCCGTCCCGAACTTGGCACGAAGTTTCGACAGCGCCGGACACGGCCGGGGTCAGACCCGGGGGTGGCTCGTTCGGACGGGGCTTGTCCGCGCGGTCAGGGGAGGCAGTCGAACGCCGACGCGAGGTCGCGCCAGAGCTCGTCGACCGGCTCGAGACCGACGCTCAGCCTGAGCAGGCCGGGCGGCACGCGGTCGCCCTCCCAGCGCGCGCGCGACTCGAGCACCGAGTCGACGCCGCCGAGGCTCGTCGCGTTCGTGATCACGCGCAACGAGGTCTCGACAACCCGCGCCGCGTCGGCATCCGCGACGTCGAAGGAGATCAACCCGCCGAAGCCGGGATAGCGGACGTTCGTCACCTTCGGATGTTCATCCAGGCGTCGCACGAGCTCGCGCGCGCCTTCCGTCTGCCGCGTCACGCGCAACTCGAGCGTCTTCAAGCCGCGGAGGAGGAGGTACGCGGGGTCGGGTGCAGCGACGATTCCGGTGTGCGCACGGAGCTCGTCGAGCCGCCGCGCATCGTCCTCGCGCTTGCAGACGACCGCGCCGAGCAGGGCGTCGTCGTGGCCGCCGAGGTACTTCGTCGCGCTGTGCAGGACGAAGTCTGCGCCGTGCTCGAGCGGGCGGAGGTGGATCGGCGTCGCGGCCGTCGCGTCGACCACGACCTGCGCCGGATGTCCCGCAGCCGCGTCGAGGTCGGGCATCGTCAGGAATGGATTTGACGGCGCCTCGAGCCAGACGACATCCGCGTCGTCGGGCGGCGCGCCCGTCTGATCGAACTCGCGCACGCCGAGACCCCACCGGCCGAGCGCGTCGAACATGACGCGCGTCCCGAAGTACGCACCTTCGGCGAGCGCGATCGTGTCTCCGGGCTTGCACAGCATGAGGACGAGGGCCGTCGCCGCGCCCGTGCCGGACGGAAACAACAGGGCGCGTCCTCCCTCGAGCGCGCCGAGCGCCCGCTCGGCGGCCAGGCCCGTCGGGTGTGCGTAGCGCTGGTAGTAGAACTCGCCTGCTTCGCCGTCGCGGTACGGCCAGATCGTCGAGCGGTCGACCGTCACGCGCGCGAGCCTACACCGGCTCCGGGCGGAGGTCCTCGAGCCGTCCCATCCGCGCGAGCGACGGGAACAACCGCGTCCACGAAAGCGCGATCCCGATCGTGGCGAGACCGCCGGCGACGACGGTGGTCATCGTCCCGACGAGCGACGCGACGACGCCGGACTCGAACGCACCGAGCTCGTTCGACGCGCTGATGAAGACCCACTCGACTGCGAGCACGCGCCCGCGCAGCTCGTTCGGCGTCACGAGCGCAGCCGTCGTCGAGCGGATGTTGACGCTGATCATGTCCGCGAACCCGCTGACGCCGAGGGCCACGAGCGACAGCGGAAACCACTGCGAGAGCCCGAAGACGACGATCGCGACGCCGAAGATCGCGACGACGAGCAGGAGCGTCGGGCCGGCCGGTCGGCGGAGCGGCCTGCGCGCGAGGATGACGGCGGCCGCGAGCGCTCCGACTGCAGGTGCAGTACGCAGGACACCAAGCCCGACGGGCCCCACGTCGAGGATCGTGCGCGCGTACACGGGGAGCAACGCGACGGCGCCCCCGAACAGGACCGCGAAGAGGTCGAGCGCGATCGCGCCGAGCAGGATCCGCGTGCGCAACACGAAGCGCACGCCCGCGACGAGCTCGTCGAAGCCGGGCGCGCGTTCGGTGACGACGGCCGGCCGATGGCGGAGCCCGAGGACTGCCACCAGGGCGATGCAGAGGAGCGTCACCGCGACGGCGTACACGACCTCCGCGCTGATCGCGAAGAGGAGACCGCCGACCGCCGGTCCCGCAACGATCGCGATCTGCCCGGCAACCGAGCGCAGCGCGACAGCGCCGGGGAGCAGTTCCGTCGGGACGATCTCCGGCGTCAGTGCGCTCAGCGCGGGAGATCCGGTCACCGCGGCGACACCCGAGAGCGCGGCGAGCGCGAGGAAGGGCCACAGCGCACGGGCGCCGTGCACGGTGACGACGAGCAGCAGCGCCACGATCGTGACGTTGATCCCGATCGCTACCGCGCCGATCGTCCGACGCGGGAAGCGGTCGGAGAGATGCCCTGCCGGGAGCGCGAGCAGCGGGAGCGGGATGAACTCGGCCAGGCCGACGAGCCCGAGGTCGAGCGGGTTGCGGTGGATCGCGTACACCTGCCATCCGACGGCCACGGCGACCATCGCGTCGGCGAACCGCATCGTGAGCACCGCCGTCCACAGCAGCGCGAACTCGCGCAGCCGCAGGGCCGGCGGCAGCCGTCGTCGCACGCTTCGACGCTACCAACGGCAGGCAGTACGCTCCCCGCATGGCGACGACCGACGAGCCGCGCGAGCGCGCCGACTCGACCGATGCGAAGCTCGAGCGCCTCCAGCAGTTGCGCGACGAGTCGGAGCACGGCGGGTCGGAACGCGCGATCGACCGCCAGCGTGAGCAGGGAAAGCTGCTCGCGCGCGAGCGCCTGATCGAGCTCCTCGATCCGGGCTCGTTCGTCGAGCTCGACCGCTTCGTGCGCCATCGGGAGTCGAACTTCGGGATGCTCGAACGACGGCCGTACGGGGACGCCGTCGTCACCGGGTACGGGACGATCTTGGGGCGCAAGGTCTTCGTCTTCTCGCAGGACTTCACCGTGTTCGGCGGCTCGCTGAGCGAGGTGTTCGCGGAAAAGATCTGCAAGGTGATGGATCTCGCCGTGAAGTACGGCTGCCCCGTGATCGGGATCAACGACTCGGGCGGCGCGCGGATCCAGGAAGGCGTCGTCTCGCTCGCCGGCTACGCCGAGATCTTCTGGCGGAACGTGCAGAGCAGCGGCGTGATCCCGCAGCTGTCCCTCGTGATGGGGCCATGCGCGGGCGGGGCTGTCTATTCGCCCGCGATCACGGACTTCGTGTTCATGGTCGAGGGGACGTCGTACATGTTCATCACCGGCCCCGATGTCGTGAAGACGGTGACGGGCGAGGAGGTGACGTTCGAGGAGCTCGGCGGCGCGTCGACGCACGCGTCGAAGTCCGGAGTCGCGCACTTCATCTCGCCCGACGAACGCGCATGCCTCGAGGATGCGAGGTACCTGCTGTCGTTCCTCCCGCAGAACAATCTCGACCCGCCGCCGTTCGCCGAGGCATCCGATCCGCGCGACCGCGAGGATCCGGAGCTCGACCGCGTCGTCCCGGACAACCCGAACAAGCCGTACGACATCAAGCAGGTCATCTGCAAGGTGGTCGACGACGGTGAGCTGCTCGAAGTGCACGAGCTCTGGGCGGAGAATCTCGTCTGCGGCTTCGCCCGGCTGGGCGGTCATCCGATCGGCGTCGTCGGGAACCAGCCGCGCTCGCTCGCGGGCGTCCTCGACATCGATTCGTCGGTGAAGGGTGCGCGTTTCGTGCGCTTCTGCGACGCGTTCAACATCCCGATCGTCACGTTCGTGGACGTCCCCGGATTTCTCCCCGGCACGACGCAGGAGTGGAACGGGATCATCCGGCACGGCGCGAAGCTGCTGTACGCGTTCGCGGAGGCAACCGTGCCCAAGTTGACGGTGATCACGCGAAAGGCGTACGGCGGGGCGTACGACGTCATGTCGTCGAAGCACATCCGCGCGGACTTCAACTTTGCGTGGCCGACCGCAGAGGTCGCTGTCATGGGCCCCGACGGCGCCGTGAACATCATCTTCCGCAAGGAGCTCGACGACGCAGATGACCCGGAGGCACGGCGCGCGGAGCTGATCGATGAATACCGCGAGCGGTTCGCGAACCCGTACACCGCCGCGGAGCGGGGCTACGTCGACGAGGTGATCGAGCCGCGCCGCACGCGGCCGATACTGATCGACGCACTCGAGACGGCGTTGGCGAAGGTGGAGCCGAAGCCGCGCCGCAAGCACGGCAACATCCCTTTGTGATTGGCGCGCTTCGCCGCTCGCCAGAGCGGCGGCCGCGTGCGCGCTACACGCCTACTGGTTCCACTTGTCGGCCGTCTTCTTCTTGTGGCCGGTGTTCTTCGCGCGGACGCTGAAGTCGTCCTGCTCACGGCTCGGCTCGAGCTGCTCCTCGTCCGGCCGACCCTTCGGGTCCTCGTGTCCCGCCTTCTCCGGGTGCCGCCGTTCTTCACGGTTCATAGGCACGAGGTCTCCCCAACCCGTCGCGTCGAAACGTGGCCCGTTCGGCCACGGCCCGCGCGGCCGACGCGTCGCAGTGGCCTAGGCGACGACAGCCGCGACCTGCGGCTGCTCTGGCGCGAGGTAATCGAGATCCTCGGAGAACGTCTCCACGATCGCCGGATCGAACTGCGTGCCCGAGCAGCGCTCGAGCTCCGCGAGCGCCTCGTCGCGCGAGAGGCGCGCGCGGTAGACGCGGTCGGACGTCATTGCGTCGTAGGCGTCGGCGACGAAGATGATTCGCGCGCCGAGCGGGATCGCATCTCCGCGCAGGCCGTCCGGGTAGCCCGCGCCGTCCCACCGTTCGTGATGGTGCAGCACGATGTCCGCGACGGGGTCGACCCCGAGCGAGTCGAGCATCCGGAAGCCGATCTGCGGGTGCCGCTCGAGCACGAGCCGTTCCGAGTCGACCAGCTGGCCGGGCTTGCGCAGGATCTCTTCCGGGATCGCAAGCTTCCCGAGGTCGTGCAACGACCCGGCGAGCCGCGTGAGCTCGACCTGCTCGACGTCGAGCCCGAGTCGGATGCCGATGCGCGCTGCGAGCTGCGCCACCCGCTCGGAGTGGGAGCCTGTGTACGTGTCACGCGCGTCGACCGCCTTCGCGAGCGACGCGGCGGCGCGGTAGCGCGCGGCACGGTCCGGGCCTGCCGCGACCCGCTTGAGCTCCGCGAGCTCGACCACGTCGGGGCGATAGAGGCGCACGCGGTTCTTGCCGTGCTCCTTTGCCCAGTAGAGCGCGCTGTCGGCGAGCCGGATCAGCTCGTCGCGCCCGTGGCCCTGGACGGGGAAGGTGGCGAGACCGGCGCTGACTGTCACGGAACCGATGTGGTCGAGTTCCAGGGCACCGATCCGCTCGACGACCGAGTTCGCGGCCGCCAAGGCCGCCCCCTCGTCGTGATCCACGAGTAGGAGCGCGAACTCGTCGCCGCCGAGCCGGAACGCCTCACCACCTTGCCGCAGTTTCCCCGCCACCTGTGAGAGCACCCGGTCCCCCGATGGATGCCCGAAGCGATCGTTGATCGATTTGAAGTCGTCGACGTCGACGAAGCACAGCGTCAACGGTGTCGCGTCCTCCTCCGCGGTCTGCAGTTCGCGCTGCAACCGCTCGTGGAAGTGCCTGTGGTTCCCGAGCCCCGTCAACGGGTCGGTGAGCGCGAGCCGCATCGCGCGCAGCGCGCGGTGCGTCGAGCGCTGATAGAGCGAGATCGCAAGCAATGGCCCTACGAGCGCGATCGACAGCAGCGGCGAGCGCTCCCAGAGGACGACGAGCATGAGCGCGGCGGAGGCCATGAATGCAAACGGGACGATCGTCGCGCGTGTGTTCGCGCCGAGGAGCTTCGTGTAGCGGGCGCCGGAGCTCAACGCCATCGCCGCCGAGATGAGGACGACGTTCACGACGTTGTCCGCGGTCGCGGCGATCACGACGCGGCCGACCATCGCGCCGACGGTGTCTCCGTCGATCGGCGCGATCAGCAAGCCCGCCGCGCCGGCGACGAGCGCGAGCACCGCGACGTTGTAGGCGACGCGTTCCAGCGGACGATGCTGTGCGAGCTGGACGGTTGCGGTCGCGGCGAGCAAGAGCAGCGCGCCCGCGGCCCAGCCGTAAAGGACGATCGCGGCAACGGCGAAGACGAACGTGAGCGAGAGGACGCCGCCGCCCTCGGGGCTGATCGGAACGGGAAACCGCTCGGCGAGCGTCGCGGCCGCCGTCAGCGCCGCGATCCCGGCGAGATCACGCGCGCTGTGCGACGAGGTCGCGAATTCGTACGCCGCGGCGACCAGGACGCCCAGGCCGGCGACGCAGACGGGGACGATGAGAGCGGCGAGCTTTCGCGGCGTACCCGCCGAGGAGCTCATGTCGAGACCCCTACCAGGTCAACTGGTCGAGCGAGTCCCACGTCAGCTGTCCGATCGCGGCCGCAACGAGCACGAGGACGAGCAGGAGACCGATCAACCGAGGCTTCCACTGCAACATCAAAGAACCTCCAGGGCCCGGGGAGTTACGTCAGACTGCGCGATTCTCACCCGTGGCACGCTCCGGCGGATCCCCCGTAGGGGGGATTTGGTGGAAAGTACGACTTAGGGTGTGGAAAGTCCTGCTTCGGCCAGCGGCCGCCGCGCCCACGCGAACCGCGCCCGATACCAGCCGCTCAGCTGGACGACCGCGACGCCGTACCCGGACGAGTGGATGAACCATCCCTTGCCGAGGTAGATCCCCATGTGGTCGACCTCTGCCGGCTTCGAGGCGGGGCCGTGGGCGCCGAAGAAGACCACGTCAGCCGGCTGGAGCTTCGCGAACGACACCCGTTTCGACGCGGAGACCTCGCCGCTCATGGCGTAGGTCGTGCGCCCGCGAAGAACATCGGCGAGCGCCGGCGCCCCTGCGTACTTCTCGAGCTTGTAGACGCGCCAGACGAAGCCGGAGCAGTCGAAGCCGCCGTGGGCCTGGTGCCCAAACGGCGACTCGGGGCGCTCGCTCTCGCCGCCCCACACATACGGGTAGCCGATGAACCGCACCGCGGTCTGCAGAACGCGCTGCTGCCACGAGGTGAGCGGCGGGAGCGCGAATGTGGCGGCCTCCGCCTGCACCGAGGGGACGGTAGCGTCGCCGAACTTCAGGATCTGCGCGCCCGAAAATGCCGCCTCGGCGCGTGTCGCGGGCTCGTTCGGCAACAATTCGAGGTCGTCCTGTGCCGCCGGATGGTTCGTGCGTAGCCCGAGGAGACGAGCAGTCACCTCGGTGCCGAAGCGCGACGGCGGTGCAAGCCCGGCGGCCTTCGCAGCCTGCGTGAACGTCCGCGCTGCGTCAGCCAGGCCGAGCGCGTTGACGAGCCGCGAGTCGAGCCCGGCGATCGTCACGGCTGCGTTCGGCGACGCGACGGCCGTCGGAGCGGCGTGCGTCAGCCCGCTGACCAGCTGCTCGAGCGCAACCCGCGTCAGCTGGTCGTCGGGCCGAAAGCCGGGGACGTCGGGCCCCATGACGCCGGCACCCACGACCGCCTTGATCTGCGGCAGCGCCCACGACGTTCGCGCGGCCGTCGCGGACGTCGCGGCCGCGGCGAGCGAAACGACGAGACAGGCGAGAAGGGGGCGGCGGCCCATACGACGTTCCTATCGGCGGCAGCCCCGATCTCTTTACCCTGCACCTGGTGGACGTCCAGATCACGCCCGAGCCGAGCGACGCGGAGCGCGAGGCGATCATCCGCGCGCTCGAGCTGGAGACGGAGACGGACGCCGGCCCGTCGCCGTGGCGCAGCCGCGGCCTCGAGCCGGACGGCGATCAGGCGACGGCGCCGCGCCGCCAGAGCCGCGGCGCCGTGCGCGCGTAGTCCAACCCGGAGACCCAGGTCAGGACGACCGCGACGAGCAACGCCCACCAGGCGATCGACTCGCGCCACGCACCCGCCGCGGCGAAGCCGCCGAGCGCGGCCGCGACCGCCTGTGACCACGTCTTCAGCTTCCCGAGGTCGCGCGCATGAAGGACGATCCCACGCTCCAGCGCCGCGAGCCGAAGGCCGCTGATCAGGAGCTCGCGCACGACGATCGCGGCGACCATCCAGCCGGGGAAAACGGCCTCGTCGACCAGCATCACGAGCACCGCGAGCACGAGGATCTTGTCCGCGACCGGATCGAGCAGCGACCCGAACGCCGACGTGTGACCGCGGCTGCGGGCGATGCGGCCGTCGAACCAGTCCGTCGCCATCGCCACGCAGAAGAGCGCCGTCGCCCAGTAAGCGTGTCCGTTGAAGTTCCACGCGTAGAGCAGGACGACGAACGGCACCGAGAGCGCGCGCGCGATCGTGAGGGCGTCGGGAAGGTTCACGGCGGAGAGAGAATACGGCGTGGCCGTCTTCGACAAGGTTCTCGTGGCGAACCGCGGCGAGATCGCGATCCGCGTGTTCCGGACACTGCGCGAGCTCGGGATCGCGACGATCGCCGTCTACTCGGAGCCCGACCGCAATGCCGCGCACGTCGCCTACGCGGACGAGGCGTACCTGATCGGCGGGGGCGCCGCGAGCGAGAGCTACCTCGACCAGGGTGCCGTCCTCGAGGCCGCGCGTCGAGCCGGGGCCGCGGCGATCCACCCGGGGTACGGCTTCCTCGCCGAGAACGCGACCTTCGCGCGCGCGTGCGAGGCCGGTGGTTTCGTCTGGATCGGCCCGCCGGCCGACGCGATCGAGGCGATGGGCTCGAAGATCGAGGCGCGGGAGCGAATGCGTGCCGCCGGCGTCCCGATCGTGCCGGGCGTGACCGAGGCGGTCGAGTCGGCGGACGCAGTCCGCCGGCTCGGCGACGAGCTCGGCTGGCCGATCGCGATCAAGGCGTCGGCCGGTGGGGGCGGAAAGGGCCTCAAGGTCGTGCGGAGCGCCGACGAGGCGGAGCGCGCGTTCGAGTCGGCGCGACGGGAAGGCGAGGCGTACTTCTCGGACGCGGCGGTGTACGTCGAGCGGTACATCGAGGACCCGCGCCACGTGGAGGTGCAGGTCCTCGCGGACGCACACGGCAACGTCATCCACCTCGGCGAGCGCGATTGCACGATCCAGCGACGGCATCAGAAGCTCGTCGAGGAGACACCGTCTCCAGCGGTCGACGCTGCGCTGCGCGAGCGGATCGGCGCGATCGCGGTCGACGCGGCACGTGCCGTCGGCTATCGCAGTGCCGGGACGCTCGAGGGCCTGCTCACGCGCGACGGCGACTGGTTCTTCCTCGAGATGAATACGCGCATCCAGGTCGAGCACACCGTCACGGAGCTCGTGACCGGGCTCGACCTCGTGCGCGAGCAGATCCTGATCGCAGCCGGCGAGCCACTCTCGGTCGCGCAGGGCGACGTTCGCTTCAGCGGGCACGCGCTCGAATGCCGGATCAATGCCGAGGACGTCTCGAACGGCTTCCTCCCGGCCCCGGGGACGATCACGCGCTACCGGGAGCCGTCCGGTCCCGGCGTGCGGGTCGACTCCGGCGTCGTCGCCGGCAGCGAGATCTCGGGTCTCTACGACCCGATGATCGCGAAGCTCGTCGTCCACGGCGTCGACCGCGAGCACGCGCGACGGCGCATGCTGCGCGCGCTCGACGAGTTCGCGGTCGACGGCGTCAAGACGCTCATCGCGTTCCACAAGGCGCTGCTCACGCATCCGTGCTTCGTCGAAGGCGCGACGTGCCACGGGCTCGTGGAGTCGGACTTGATGGCCGCACGTGCAGCGGAGCTCGAGAACGGGCGTCCGTTCGCGCCGGACGGCATCGTGGCCGGAACGCGCGAGACCGTGCGGACGGTCGAGGTCGACGGTCGCCGTTTCGAGGTGCGTGTGTTGCGCCCGGAGCCGTCGTTCGCAGCGCTGGCGCGGAAGCGGCGCGAGCGCTCGCGCGGCAGCGCCGGTGCGGGCGCAGGGAAGGACGCAGTCGTGTCGCCGATGCAGGGCACAGTGCTCGCCGTCGAGGTCTCGGACGGCGACGAGGTGGAAGCGGGCCGGGTGATCTGCGTCGTCGAGGCGATGAAGATGGAGAACGAGGTGCATGCGCACCGTGCGGGTCGCGTCGCCGAGTTGTCGGTCGCACCGGGGCAGCCCGTGGCGACGGGCCAGGTGATCTGCGTCGTCGAAGGCGACTAGCAGCGCAGCCATTGCGCCGCCGGTCGAACGGCGCCGAGTACACTCGCCCGCGGCCGTGGACCTCTACGAGTACCAGGGGAAGGACCTCTTCCGCCGGTTCGGGATTCCCGTCTCGGATGGGCGGCTCGCGACGACGCCCGAGGAGGCGCGCGCGGCCGCCGAGGAGCTCGGCGGCCCGGTCGTCGTGAAGGCACAGGTGCTCACGGGCGGGCGTGGGAAGGCCGGCGGCGTGAAGCTCGCCGACGATCCCGCGGACGCCGAGGAGAAAGCGCGCGGGATTCTCGGTCTCGACATCCGCGGGCACGTCGTGCGCAAGCTCTGGATCGAGCGCGCATCGGACATCGCGAAGGAGTACTACCTCTCCGTGACATTCGATCGCGGCGTGAAGCAACCGCTGTTCATGCTCACGACCGAGGGCGGAGTCGAGATCGAGCAGGTTGCCGAAGAGAGCCCCGATGCGCTCGCGCGCCTGCACGTCGACCCACTCGAAGGGTTCCACCCGTACCAGGCGCGACGGCTCATCTACGGCGCCTCGATCGACGATCCGAACGAGCAGAAGCAGATCCTCGCGATCGTGGAGAAGCTCTACCGGTGCTTCGTCGAGAGCGACGCGATGCTCTGCGAGGTGAATCCGCTGATCGTGACGCCCGACGGTGAGGTCAAGGCGCTCGACTCGAAGTTCACCGTCGACGACAGCTCGCTCTTCCGCCACCCGGACATCGCCGAGATGCGGGACGTCGAGGCGGCCGACCCGCTCGAGACGTTCGCGCGCGAGAAGGGCGTGACGTACGTGAAGCTCGACGGCGAGGTCGGGATCCTCGGCAACGGAGCCGGCCTGTCGATGTCGACGGTGGACGTCGTGGTCGTCGCCGGCGGAAAGCCCGCGAACTTCTGCGATCTCGGCGGCGGCGGCGACGCGCAGGGCGTCGTCGACGCGCTCGAGGTGATCACGCGCGACGACCAGGTGCGGTCGATCTTCTTCAACATCTTCGGCGGGATCACGCGGTGCGACGAGGTGGCGCGCGGGATCCTGACCGCACTCGACCAGATGCAGATCAAGCTTCCGATCGTGGTGCGCCTGGACGGAACGAACGCGGAGGAAGGCCGCAAGATCCTCGCCGACGCGGCACCGCCGAACCTGCACGTCGAGCCGACGATGCTCGAAGCCGCCGAGCGGGCGGTCGAGCTGGCACGGGCGGGATGAGCGACGTCTGGAGCAGCCGTGCGCAGGCGTTTCGCGAGTCGCCGACGCACCGCGAAGGGCCGGACCTCGACCTGATGATCGAGATGTGCGAGCCGGCAGCGGGCGTGAAGGTGCTCGACGTCGCGACCGGAGGCGGCCACGTCGCGCGCCGGCTGAAGGAGGAGGGCTGCACCGTCGTCACGGTCGATCCGGCACCTGGCATGCGGCCCGACGTCGTCGCGCGCGCGGAGCATCTCCCCTTCGAAGACGGCAGCTTCGACGTCGTCGCCTGCCGGATCGCGCCGCATCATTTCCAGGACATCCACGCCGCCGTCACGGAGATGGCGCGCGTCTCGCAGCGCCTCCTCGTGATCGAGGACAACCTGTTCGTCGACGAACAGGTCGAGGAGGCGGAACAGCTTCGCGACCCGACTCACGTCCGCTGTTACTCCGAGGACGAGTGGAAGCAGATGCTCACCGACGCCGGGCTCGAGGTCGAGCGAGCGGAGCTGCTCGAGCGCCGGCGCGATGTGGACGACTGGCTCGCGCGGGTGGAGACGCCGCCCGCAGACGCAGCGCGTGTGAAAGAGCTGCTCGGCGACCGCATCGCCGACGGGACGATGACGTTCCCGTCGATCGTGCTCAAGGCGAGGCAGAGTCAGCGTTAACGATGGCGATCGTCGTCGACAAGGACACGCGGCTCGTCGTCCAGGGGCTCACCGGCAGCGAGGGGCGCTTCCACGGCCTGCGCAACCGCAACTACGGCACGAACGTCGTCGCGGGTGTCACACCGGGGAAGGGTGGCCAGGACGTCGAGGGCATTCCCGTGTTCAACACGGTCGCCGACGCCGTCGCGGAACAGGGCGCGAACACGTCGTTGATCTTCGTTCCGGCGCGCTTCGCGACCGACGCGATCTACGAGGCAGTCGACGCAGGCATCAAGACGGTCATCTGCATCACCGAACATGTACCCGCACACGAGATGCTCCGCGTGTACACGTACATCCGCGGCAAGGGCGTGACGATGATCGGCCCGAACTGTCCCGGCGCTCTCTCCCCGGGGAAGGCCAACGTCGGGATCATCCCGGCGGAGATCTTCTCCGAGGGCTCGATCGGTCTCGTCTCCCGCTCCGGAACGCTGACGTACCAGATCGGCCATGAACTGACGCAGCTCGGCCTCGGCAACTCGACGATCGTCGGGATCGGCGGCGATCCGGTCGTCGGCTCCTCCTTCATCGACATCGTCGAGCGCTTCGAGGCCGACCCCGAGACTGAGCTGATCGTGCTCGTCGGCGAGATCGGCGGCGACGAGGAGGAGAAGGCCGCGCGCTACGTCGACGAGCACGTCACGAAGCCGGTGCTCGCCTACATCGCCGGCTTCTCGGCGCCGCCGGGCAAGACGATGGGCCACGCCGGCGCGATCATCTCCGGGTCGTCGGGAACGGCGAGCGCCAAGAAGGAGGCGCTGGAGGCCGTCGGGATCCAGGTCGGGACGACGCCGACGGAAGTCGCGCAGTTGGTCGCCGAGCGGTTCGGCGCCCGCGCCTAACGCTGCCGCGCGTGACCGACCTCCGCCGCGGCTATCGTCTCGCCGCGTGCGTCGCCTGCTCCTCGCCGTCGTCGCGGCCGTCGCGCTCGGTGCCCCGGCGTCCGCGGCGGGCGAAGCGTGGGACTGGCTTGCGTACGGGCGCGACACACAGCTGACGAACGACGTCGCGTCGAGCTCGATCACCAGGGCCAACGCGCGCGACGTCAAGCTCTGGTGGAGCGATCGCCTGGACGGCGCCGTGATCGCGTCGCCGCTCTCCGCCCGCGTGCAGGTAGGCGTGCGCCGGCGGCAGCTCGTGTTCGCCGCGACCGAAGCCGGCTCGATCTACGCCGTCTCCGCCGACACCGGCGCCGTCGTGTGGCAGCGGACGTTTCCGACGACGCAGACGGACGCCTGCGGAACGTTCGGCGTCAGCTCGACGGGCGCGATCGACCTCGGGCGCAAGCTGCTCTACGTCGCGGCCGGGGACGGCTCGATCCACGCGCTCGACCTCGCGACCGGAGCGGAGGCCGCGCCGTGGCCGGTGCAGCTCCTCGACCGGCCCGACGTCGAGTACGTGTGGGGCGGCCTGAAGCTGATCGGCGGCAAGCTGTACGTCCCTGTCGCGTCCTATTGCGACGCGCCCGACGCGCACGGGCTTGCGGCGGAAGGCCGTATCGCCGCGATCGACCCGGCGAGCGCTCAGGTCGTCGCGATGTGGGATCCCGTTCCGGGTTTCGGGAACCTCGGCGGCGTGTGGGGGTGGGGCGGTGTGTCGGCCGCGCCGGGCGGCTCGACGCTCTACACGGCCGTCGGCAATTCGTACGTGTTCTCGGACGCGTGCGGCTGCTTCGTCGATGACGTTGGTTACGGCGACAACCTCGTCGCGCTGAGCACCGACCTGAGTCAGGTGCTGGCCGCGAACAAGCCGCCTGCCGTCCCGAATCAGGGGGATGAGGACTTCGGCGCGGCGCCGCTCGTCTTCCAGCCGCGCGGCTGTCCGCCGTTGCTGGCCGCCAAGAACAAGATGGGAGTCGTCTTCGTCTGGGCGCGAGATCGCATCGACGACGGGCCGATCGCATCGCTCGGCCTCGGCGACGGCACGTCGCCGTTCGTCGGCGCGCCGACCTACGACGCGTCGCGGCAGATGATCGTCATCACGCAGGTCGTCGTCGCCGGCAAGGGCACGGGTTACGGTCTCGCCGGGTTCGACCTCGCGGCGAACTGCACCTTCCGGGAGTTGTGGCGCGTGCCTCTCGGGCGCGGCAACCAGGCGCCGGCGATCGTCGTCGGCAACGTCGTGTTCGCTGCCGGCGGCGACGGCGGCGGCTTCGGCGCCGTCGACATCGCGAACGGCGGGCAGCTGTGGTCGTACCCGACGACGGCGCGGACGTTCGCGCCGCTGATCGAGGTCGGCGGGACGGTCTTCGGCGGCGATCTCGGCGGCATGCTCTACGCCTTCCGCGCGGAGGCCTCGCCGCGGCCGCGCCCGCGGTAGGGCCGCCCGGCGCGGCGTCTACACTCGACGCCGTGGAGACGATCTCGTTCGCGCGCGGCGTGCCCGCGCCCGAGTGCCTTCCCGTTGAGGAGCTCGCCGATTGCGCGCGCGCGGCGGTCGAGCGCGACGGGACGACGGTGCTGTCCTACGGCCCGGTGGGCGGATACGGCCCCCTCCGCGAGTGGATCGCGGAGCGACACGGCGTCTCCGCGGGACGGGTGCTGCTCACGAACGGCTCGCTCCAGGGCTTCGTGTTCCTCGCGGAGCGGTTCCGGGGCGCGCGCGTCCTCGTCGAGCTGCCGACGTATGACCGCCCGCTCAAGATCCTGCGCGCGCTGGGCGTCGACGTCGTCCCGCTGCCGATGGACGACGAGGGGCTCGATCCCGACGGGCTCGCCGCAGCGCTCTCGACCGGAGACGCGCCTGCCTTCCTGTACACGATTCCGACGTTCCAGAACCCGAGCGGCCGGACGCTGTCGACCGAGCGTCGCCGGCGGGTGGTCGAGCTCGTCCGCGAGCACGAGCTGCTCGTCCTCGAGGACGACCCGTACGGGCTCGTCCGCTTCGAGGGCGACGCGCCGCCGTCGCTCTTCGAGCTCGAAGGCGGGACGCACGTCGCGTATTCCTCGTCGTTCTCGAAAACGATCGCGCCGGGCCTGCGGGTCGGCTACTTCGTCCTTTCACCCGACCTCGAGCGCGAGCTCGAAGCGGCGGCGGTCTCGACCTACATCACTCCGGTCCTGCTGGGGCAGGCGACGGTTCACGAGTTCCTCCGCCGGGGGAACTTCGAGCGGAACCTCGCCCGGGTGCAGGACCTGCTGCGTGCCCGTCGTGACGCGATGTTGGACGCGCTCGACGGCGAGCTCGGCGGCCTCGCGGAGTGGAGTCGGCCGCAGGGGGGCTATTTCCTCTGGCTCGACCTCCCGGATGACGTCGTCGCCTCCGAGCTCCTGGCGCGCGCCGAGGGTGCCGGCGTGACGTTCGTCGACGGCCGTGATTTCGGCGGCGCGGCGAACACGGCGCGGCTCGCCTACAGCTATGTGTCGACCGACGAAGTCCGCGAAGGCGTTCGCCGGTTGGCGGCCTTGATCGCCGCCGTCCCGGCCTGACGCATCACACGCGGCTGCTGAGCGTCCGCGGGACCAGGCGTGGCTGGCGCGGGGGCGCGAGGTTGCCGCGGCTGTAAGCGCGAAACGTCGGGCATGGTGCCTCGCCGGGGATCGCGCACAACCCGGCGCGCCGGAAATAGCAGTCGTTACAGGTTGCGCCGCTCTTCGTGCTCATTGATCCCCTTAGCGTCGTGTCGCCGGCCCGAACAAGGCGGGATAGTACGAGCGCCCGGGCCGCCTGTAAGCGTTGCCGCCGCGGAAAACTGAGGATTTTGCGGGAGTTTCGGCGCGCGCCGCCCCGAGCGTCCAATCACTGCTTTGGCGGCAATGTTGCCAGCGCGTGCAACGCCTGTTGAAAAGTCTTCACAGGAATGATGCGAACGTTGCCAGCGTGTTGCTTCGCGTCCCTGTAGTTGTCCCCAGCCGGGACGAGGAAGACGTCGACGTGAGCCTGCCGCGCGCCGAAGACCTTCTGCCTTGCCCCGCCGATCGGGCCGATCGACCCGTCGGGCGCGATGACCCCCGTGGCGGCGACCTTGTAGCCGTGGTCGACGTCACGGCCCCGCTCTTCGAGGATCTGGAGCGCGAACGCGAGGCCGGCGGAAGGGCCGCCGACATTCCCGAGGTTGAACGTGATCGGGTACGGCACCTTGATCGCGAGCGCCGGCTGCGGCTGGATCCCGAGGATCGCGCGCGTGCCGTCAAAGGGATCCGCGGATGTGGCGATCGTCGCGTGGCCCATCTGACCGTTGCGCAGGAACGTCAATGCGACCTTGTCGCCGACCTTCTTCCTCGCAAGCGCCTCGTGGAGGTCGACGGTCGACCGGATCCGTTTGCCGTCGGCCGCGACGATGACGTCGTCGGGGCGCAGCACGCCGGTCGCGTGTGTCTGTCCGTAAACCAGCGCGACTCGGACGCCTTTCTCCTTGATCGTCACGTGGTAGCCGAGCGCGCGCAGCGCGACGGCTGACGCGACTTGCTGGGACAGGCGCATGTCGAGCCGGTCTGCCTCGAACCGCTGCCGATCGCTTACGCCCGGCGGCGCGAGATCGTCGTGTTGCACGAGCTCGGCGCCCTGGCGGATCCCGGGGAACAGGCGCTCGAGCAGCGAGGCCTTCCGCTCGAGGACGTCGACGTAGTAGATCCCGCCCTTCACGTTCCGGTGCTCTCCGCCGGGAACCTTGACGAGCTCGGCCAGCGGATGCGCCCGGTCGGGGACGATCAGGAAGTCGCTCGACGACGTCGAGAGCAACACGATCACCGCGACGACGAGGGCGAAGATCCCGGCGACCGCGAGGCGCAACGGGGTGAACAGGCGCCTGGCGTTCACCGCCTCAGAGTAGTCCGCGTGTCAGGCCACCGTCGACGGGGACGAGCGCGCCTGTGATGTACGCCGCTCGGTCGGACGCGAGGAAGCAGACGACGTCGCCGACCTCGCGCGGCGAGCCAAGCCTGCCCGCCGGGATCGAAGCGAGGTCGTCAGGCGTCGGCCCCTCGGGGTAGACCTCGCGAATCCGCTCCGTGTCGATCCGACCGGGGGCGACCGCGTTTACGGTGATCCCGGCCGGCGCGACCTCGCGCGCGAGCGTCTTCGACCAGCCGACGACACCGGGCCGGACCGCGTTCGACAGCACGAGCCCGTCGATCGGCTCCCGGACCGAGCTCGACGTGACGGTGATCACGCGCCCGTGACCGCTGCGCTCGAGGTGGGGGAAACAGAGCTGCGTCAGGCGGATGACCGAAACGAGCAACAGGTCGACCGCTTCCTCGACCGCGTCCGGGCCGGCATCGCGGGCTGTCCCTCGCGGCGGCCCACCGCTGTTGTTGACGAGGACGTCGATCCCACCGAATGCCGTAAGCGTTCGCGCCACCAGGTTCTCGAGGTCGCGCGGCGAGCGAACGTCGCCGCGCACGGCGAGCGCTCCGATCCGCTCGGCCTCGCGCTCGAGAGCGTCGCGCCGTCGGGCAAACATCGACACGTTCGCGCCTTCCAGGGCGAGCGCCTCCGCGATCGCAAGCCCGATTCCGGAGGAGGCGCCGCAGACGATTGCCGTCCGGTTCGCGAGCCCGAGGTCCATCGCGCCGGAGACGAACCGCGGCCTAGGTCGTCAGTACGCCGACGACTTCGCGTACCGCGTCGGCTGACGTTGCGAGTGCGGCGCGCTCGCTCTCGTCGAGGTCGAGCTCGATGATCTCCTCGGCGCCGTCGCGGCCGAGCTTCACCGGCACGCCCATGTACAGACCGTCGATGCCGTACTCGCCCTCGAGGTATGCCGTGCACGGGAGCACGCGCTTCTCGTCGAGCATGATCGAATCGACCATCTGGGCGGCCGCGGCGCCGGGCGCGTACCACGCCGACGTTCCGAGCAGGTTGACGATCTCCCCGCCGCCCTTTGCGGTCCGCTCCACCATCGCGTGGATGTCGTCCTCGCCGACGAGCTTGCGCAGCGGGACGCCGCCGACGGTCGTCGCGCTGACGACGGGAACCATCTGGTCGCCGTGGCCGCCGAGCACCATCGCCGTGACGTCCTTGAGCGACGAGCCGGTCGCCCACGCGATGAACGTGGAGAAACGCGCGGTGTCAAGGATGCCGGCCATCCCGAACACGCGGCGCTTGTCCCAGCCGGAGACGTTCTTCGCGACGTGGCACATTGCGTCCAGCGGGTTCGAGACGACGACGAGGATCGCGTCGGGCGACTGCGCGACCGCCTGCTCGGTCACGGAGCCGACGATCTTCTCGTTCGTCGTGACGAGGTCGTCGCGGCTCATCCCCGGCGAGCGCGGCAGGCCCGCGGTGACGACGACGACGTCCGAGCCGGCCGTCTCCTCGTAGCCGTTCGAGCCGACGACGTTCGGCTCGTAGCCGAGCACCGCGCCCATCTGGTTGATGTCGAGCGCCTTCCCCTGCGGGAGGTTCTCCTTGATGTCGACGAGGACGACGTCCGCGTAGTCGCGGGTCGCGAGGACCTGCGCGCATGTCGCGCCGACATTGCCGGCGCCCACCACGGTGATCTTGCGCCTCTGGCTCAACGGTCACCTCCTGCGTCGATCGTGCGCGCCAGCCGTGAAAAGCCCGCGTCGCACGGACGCAGGGAGCGTTCGTAGCCGGAGGCTACGGGCGCGACTGAGGACACAGCGAGGCGGCGCTTTGCAGCGTGCTGGCGCGTGCGAGCGGCGCTGGAGGGGGCCGCATTCATACACGTACCCCGAGCTTCTCGATGATTGCGTCGGCGACGTCGCTCGTGCCGACCGCGGTCGGGTCGTCACGCGTCGGCTTCATGTCGTACGTCACGTTCCTCCCCTCGCGGATCACATCTGCGATCGCGCTCTCGAGATTGTCGGCCGCGTCGCGCTCGTCCAGGTGGCGCAGCATCAGCATTCCCGACAGCATCTGCGCCATCGGGTTGACCTTGTTCTGCCCCGCGTACTTCGGCGCGCTTCCGTGCGTCGGCTCGAAGACGGCGACGTTCTCGCCGTAGTTTGCTCCGGGCGCGAGGCCGAGGCCGCCGATCATCCCGGCGCACAGGTCCGAGAGCACGTCGCCGTAGAGGTTCGGGAGCACGAGCACGTCGTACTCCTCCGGCCGCTGGACGAGCTGCATACACATGTTGTCGACGATGCGGTCGTCGAAATCGATGTCGGAGTTCTCCTCCGCGACCTCGCGTGCGACGCGAAGGTAGAGCCCGTCGGAGAACTTCATGATGTTCGCCTTGTGCACGGCGGTCACTTTGCGCCGGCCGTTGCGCCGCGCGTAGTCGAACGCGAACTCGAAGATCCGCCGCGTCCCGGTGATCGAGATCGGCTTGATCGAGATGCCGGCGTCGTTGTGACGGAGCCGGCCGCCGTGCTGCTCGATCCACTGGATCAGCTCCTGCGCCGCTTCGGTTCCTTCCTCGTACTCGATCCCCGCGTAGAGGTCCTCGGTGTTCTCCCGTACGACGATCAGGTCGACGTTGTCGAACCGCGTGCGCACGCCGGGATACGTCTTGCACGGGCGAACCTGCCCGTACATGTCGAGCTCCTTGCGGAGCGCGACGTTGACCGATCGAAAGCCGCCGCCGACGGGAGTCGTGATCGGGCCTTTGAGCGCCACCCCGGCCTCACGGATCGCGTCGAGCACGTCCGGCGGCAGCGGGTTTCCGCCGTGCTTGTCCATGACGTCGGCGCCGGCCTCGCGGACGTCCCAGTCGAACTCGACGCCGGTCGCCTCGAGGACGCGCCTGGTCGCTTCCGTCAGCTCGGGCCCGGTGCCGTCGCCGGGAATCAGGACAACGCGGTGTGCCATGGCGCCCGATGCTAACGGCCGCCTGTAGAGTCCCGCGCCGCATGACCCTTCTCGAAGCGGCGACGAAGGCTGACGAGCTGGCACAGGCGGGGGCGGAGCGCGAGCTCGCGACGCTCCGCCAGGAATGGGACGACGAGGTCGAGGCCGCGGCGCGCAGTTCCGACTACCGCGAGCGGACGGTCGCGTACCGCGCCATCGGCCTCTTCCGCTTTCGCCAGAAGCTCGAGCTGCTGCAGCGCGGCCTGGAGGACGAGAGCCCGGCCGCGCGCGGCGCGGCGCTCGTGTCCGTCCAGCTGCTCTCGCGCGAGCACCCGGGCGTCGTCAACCAGATGCGGCCGCTGCTCCACAACCTCGTGTCGGCGGATTCGAACGATGCGGTGCGACGGCTCGCGATCGTCTGTCTCCGGAACGGGTCGCCGCAGCGAGAGACGATCGTGCTCTTGAACGGCCTCGCCGAGAACGACGAGGAGGGGCCCGAGCTGCGAAACGCCGCACGGGCCGTCGGCGGCGAGCTGCGGAAGCGCGCCGGCGCGAAGTCCTAGTCGCGACGGATCAGCCGGCGCAGCTCGAGCAGACGCGCGCCTCGATCGTGCGGCCGCACGACGGGCACATCCGGCGGCGGCGACGCCACTCGAGTGCGCTCTTCTGGAGCCCCGCGGTGATCATCGCGTAGCCGATCCCGGACGTCACCACTGCGAGGACTGCGATATGCGGGTCGAATCCCATCATCCCTCGCTTCATCTCCTCTACGACGCGTCTTAATCGCGGCGCTTCGCATGTGGATGCGCCTGGTAATACAACTCACGACGCCGCCGGTCGGATACGTGCGTGTACAGCTCGGTCGTGGCGAGGTCCGCGTGCCCGAGCATCTCCTGCACCGACCTGAGGTCGGCGCCGCCTTCGAGGAGGTGTGTCGCGAAGGAGTGACGGAGGAGGTGCGGGTGGACGCGCTCGGGCTCGAGGCCGGCGCGCGCTGCGAGTCGACGCAGGATGAGGAACGCACCGGCGCGGGTCAGCGCGCCGCCGCGCGCATTCAGGAAGAGCTCGGGGCGGTGACGCGCGTCGAGGAACGGCCGACCACGCGAGAGATAGCGGCGCAGCGACTCGACCGCAGGTCTCCCGATCGGGACGATGCGCTCTTTCGACCCTTTGCCGAGTGCGCGGACGACGCGTCCCTCGAGGTCGACGTCCGTGCGGCCGAGGCCGACGGCTTCGCTGACTCGGAGCCCGGCCCCGTAGAGGAGCTCGACCAGCGCGCGGTCACGGAGCGCCCGCGGTGTCGTTCCCGCAGCGGCTTCGACGAGGCGTTCCGCCTCGGCGGGCGACAGCGTCCGCGGCAGGCGCCGGTGCCGGCGAGGTAGGTCGAGCTCCGCGGCCGGGTTGTCGGTGCGCGCGCCGAGCAGGGTCTGATGGCGAAAGAACGAGCGAAGCGCAGCGACGCGGCGCGAGATCGTCGCGGGTGAGAGGCCGGCGGCGCGAAGCTCCGCCAGGTACGTCTCGAGGTCCTCGACCGACGCGCGGCCGACCGGGCCGCCGAGCCACTCCGCGCACGCCGCGAGATCGCGCTTGTATGCATCGACCGTGCGCGCTGCCCGGCGCGTCGCGAGGAGTGCGAGAAATCCTTCGACGTCCGGATCGGCCACCTCCGACCCTTCGGCGCGCGCCCGGCGACGCCTGCCGTCGCGCCGCCCGCGAGCGCCGCGAGCATGCCTCCCCGAGCGGGGGCCGAAGCGCCTATCGGCCGTGTCCTTTCACGTCACGGCCGGGGTCAGACCCGGGCCGTGCCGGAAGAGAACATGGCCGGGGCGCGTAACCGCCGGAGGTCCCATGACCGACGGCGCCGTCGCGGACCTGGCCGAACCGACTATCGGGCCGGTCTTGATTCGCCACGTCCCGGGTCAGACCCGGGTCGTGGCCGGTTCGGACACGTCGAGACGGTTACGAGCGGGGATGCGAGCGGTCGTAGACGCGTCGGAGGCGGCGCGCGTCGACGTGGCTGTACACCTGCGTCGTCGAAAGCGAGCTGTGGCCCAGGAGCTCCTGGATCGTCCGCAGGTCGGCGCCGCCTTCGAGGAGATGCGTCGCGAACGCATGGCGCAGGCGGTGGGGATGCGCGAACACGCGGCGCAGCGTGGAGGTGTCGAGCCGCCTGCCGCGCACCGAGACGAAGAGCGCATTCTCGGCGCCGCGGACCAGCTTCGGCCGCGCGTCACGGAGATAGCTGGCGACCGCATGCGCCGCCTCTTCGCCGAGCGGGACGACGCGCTCCTTGCCGCCCTTGCCGAAAACGCGGACGTGCTCCTGCTCGAAGTCGATGTCAGCGAGATCGAGGTCGACGGCCTCGCGGCTGCGCAGGCCGGCGGAGTAGACGAGCTCGACGAGCGCGCGGTTACGGAGCGCCAGCGGCTCGTCACCCTCGAGCCCGTCCAGCGACTCCTCGACCTCCGCCTGTTTCGGTGCGTCCGGCAAGCGCCGTGGGCGACGGGGCGCGAACGACGCGTCCGGGACGCGCGCGGCGCCGAGCGTGAAGCGCAGGAAGCTCCTGATGGCGGCAAGCTTCCGGCCGATGGTCGCCGGTGCGAGCTTGCGCGGGCGAGCCCGGCCGAGTTCCGCGGCGTATTCCGCGAGGGCGCGGACGTCGACCTCCTCGACAGGCGTCCCACGCCGGTCGAGCCAAGCGCCGAACTCGCGAACGTCGACCGCGTACGCGCGGCGCGTCGATTCGGCGAGCGAGGGAGAAGCGAGGAACCGCGCGATCGAGGCGTCGGTCTTCACGCGGGCGTCTTTCGCGCTGCCGTTACCATCGCCTGCCGATGGACGATCGGATTCAACGGCTCGCGAACCTCATCGTCGACTTCGGCGCGAACATCCAGCCGGGACAGCTCGTCGATCTCGCGGCGGACGTCGGCAAGGAGGAGTTGACGCGCGCGGTCGCGGCGGGCGCCTACGAGCGCGGCGCGAAGTTCGTGGACGTGACGTACTACGACCCGCACGTGAAGCGCGCGCGAATCGAACGCGTGCGCGACGAGTCGCTCGAGTACATCCCACCGTGGTTCGGCCAGCGCGTGCTCGAGCTCGGACGCTCGCACGCGGCGTCGATTTACCTCGCCGGCCCTGCGGCGCCGCATCTCTTCGACGACGTCGACGCCGACCGCCTCGGCCGTGACATCTACCCGCGCGTGAAGGAATGGATGCACGTGATCGACGACAAGACGGTGAACTGGTGCATCGCGCCGTGCCCGACGCACGCGTGGGCGACGTATGTCCACGGCGATCTCGAGGCCGACGCGGCGTATGAGCGCCTCTGGGACGAGATCGTGCACATCTGCCGCCTCGACGAGCCCGATCCCGCGGCCGCGTGGCGCGAGCGAAGCGGGCAGCTGAAGCGCGCCGCGGCAAAGCTGAACGAGCTGCGTTTCGACGCGCTTCATTTCGAGGGCGAAGGCACGGACCTCACCGTCGGTCTCCTGCCGACCTCGCGATGGTCGGGAGGTGGCGACGAGACCGTCGACGGCGTGTTTCACATGGCGAACCTCCCGACGGAGGAGGTGTACACGGCGCCGGATCCCGAGCGCACGCACGGAACGGTTCGCGCGACGAAGCCGCTGGTCGCCTACGACGTCGAGATCGTCGGCCTCCGTGTCCGCTTCGACAACGGCCGCGCCGTCGAGATCGAGGCTGAACGCGGCGCGGACACGATGCGCGGGTTCGCGAGTCGCGACGAGAACGCGTGCAGACTCGGGGAAGTCTCCCTCGTCGACCGCGAGAGCCGCATCGGCGCGATGAACACGCTCTTCTACGACATCCTGCTCGACGAGAACGCAGCGAGCCACGTCGCAATCGGTGACGCGTACAAGGCGACGGTCGACGAGCCAGACTACGGGCGGATCAACCGCAGTGAGATCCACCTCGACTTCATGATCGGTGGGCCGGGCGTGGACGTTACGGGCCTCGCCGCCGACGGGACACGCGTGCCGGTGCTACGCGACGGCGTCTGGGCGATCTAGCTCCCCGGGAAGGAGCGAGAACACGACGAAGTCCATCCGCCGCCCGAGCCGCGGGTTGTACCGCGCCGAGCGCTGGACGCCCTCGCGGACGAAGCCGGCACGCTCCGCGACGCGTTGCGACGCAACGTTCTCCGCGTCGGCCCGCAGTTGCAACCGCTCGCATCCGGCGATGAACGCCCAGCGCGCGGCGAGCCGCACGGCGCGCGTGATGTAGCCGCGGCCCCGCGCGTCGCGCCGAACCCAGTAACCGATGTCGCCGACCGCATGGTCACGGTCGATCCAGTTGACGCCGCAGCCGCCGACGACATCACCGTCGGCGGTGACCGCGAACGTCGACGCCGTCCCGTCGCGCCACATCGACACCGAGGCACCCACCCACGCCCGTGCCTCGGGCTCGCGGTAGGGCTGCGGGATCAGTTCGAGCCACTGCGTGATCTCCTCGTCGCCGTCGATCGCGCGCACGAGCGCGTCGACGTCGCCGTCACCCCACGGGCGCAGCGTGACGACACCGTCGCTCAGCGGCTGCGTCGGCGGCCAGACGTCCACGCAGGCGAGGCTAGCGGGATCGACCGATCCGTTAGCGAACGGCGGCGACGATCTCGGCTGAAAGACTCGGAAAATCGCCGAGGAACTCCGCCCGCTCGGCCTTGAGCCGCTCGACGTGACGGCGATACTCGTCGGCCCGACCGGTCCGCTCGTAGAGCTTGCTCGGCTGCAACACCTCGGCCTCGCTCGCGTCGATCCCGGGCACGGAGGCGGCGACGAGATAGCCGAAGTCCGGATCCCGCTCCCACTCGATCGTTCCCTCGGCGATCCCCTTCACGATCGCCGACGAATGCTTGATTCGGACCTTGAGCGACCGCTCGTCGTCCTCGGGCCCGCCGACGCGTCCGGTGTTCATCAGGTACACGTCGAGCGGATGCTCCTCGAGCAGCTCGAGGAAGCGGTTGCCCTGGAGGTCGTGGAGCATCGGGAAGAACGGGTTCGTCCCCGGTACGCGCAGTGACTTCCCTGCCTCGTCGGCGCCGCCCGCCGCAGTTCCCTTCGTCTCACCGAGCATGAAATACGCCGCGGCTTGCGGGCCTTCGAGCTTCGCGACCGCGGGTATGACGTTCTCGTTGCGGTTGAGGACGAGCAGGAAGTCCGCGCCGTCGATCTCGCGATCCGCAGCGGACTCGATCACACCGAACGTAAACGTCGCGCGACCGTTCTGTGTGTAGCTCTCGTCGTAGAAGTCGACTTCCTCGCCGTGCTGCGACACGTTCTCGAGGTACGCGTCGGGCTCCGTCACCGCGCCGTAGATCGTCGGCTCGTCTTCGGGGTTCAGCCCGTACGTCTTCGCGAAGCAGCCGTTCTCCGTGACGTAGATCCGCCCGTCGGACATCCACGCGAGGAAATCGTCCTGGACGGGGAGCGAGCCGTTCTGCCGCGTGAACGTCGTCGTCGTCTTGCCCGTGCCGGACAGCCCGACGGTCAGGCAGACCTTGTCGCCGTCGTCCGTCGGGATGATCTTGCAGCCGGCGTGAAGGGGGAGACCGCCGCGGTCGTACACGAGCTTGTTCCACATCCGCAGGCCGCCCTTCTTCGACTCGCCGAAGTAATCGGAGTTGAAGACGCGCGTAACGCCTTGCTCGAGGTCGACCATGATCAAGCGGTCGTCGGGGAAGCCTTCCGCCTTCAGGTTCGGCGTGTAGATCACGGTGAGCTCGGGCTCGAACCCGTCCTCGGGCGGACCGAAGTAGAGCTGCTGCTGCATTCCGGCGATGTTCGCGTTCGCGGCCTCGACAAAGAGGCGCGCCGCCGTCCGGAACTCCGGGTCGTTGCCGATGTAGCCGTCGATCAGCACCATCTCGCGCCCCGCGACGTACTCGTCCTGCTTCCCGGCCCAGATGGCCGCGTCGTCCGTGGAGATCGCCTGGTTCTGGCCGTCGGGCTCGTCGGTGACGATGTAGGTCGAGCGCTTCGACCGCGCGAGCACCTGCGTCTGGACGTTGAGGTTGCCGAACTTCGTCGGCCGCGCCGTCGGCATCTTCGCGGCGAGCTCTTTGACGTCCGCGGCGCTCGGGTTCGCGATCACCCGCTTCGCATCGGGAAGTCGAAACAGCATCTTCGCCACGTCGTCTCAGCTCCTCTGGTCGTCGGGACTCGCGGATCTTAGCTGCGACCGCCGCGTCGCCAGCTCCGACGGCGTGACGACGGAAGGCCATTAGCAACGCGTTGGCGGGCGCGTAGTCCGCCGTGACCGACCCCCCGGACGCTCGAGCCACATGCGCAACGGCTCGGCGAACGGGAGGTGAACAGAATGTCGCAGAAAACGAAGGCGCTGCTCGCAGCAGGGGTCGCGACCGTCTCGGTCGCAGTCGTACCGCTGACGAGCCTCGTCGTCTCCGGCAGTGCCGGCGCCCCGGTAGCGTGCAGCAGCGGTGGCGGGGGCGGGTGTGCCGGCTAGTCGTCCGCGGCTATTCGAGAGCCCCGCGTACGCGGGGCTCTCGAACGCTCAGACCGCCGACGCCGATCGCGCAACTGCCTTCGATCGAGCGGCGAGGACGATGCTTCCCTTTTCGACGAACAACGCGTGTGCGCGTTCGGCTGCGTCGGCGGCTGCAGCGTCCTTTCCGGAGAGCCGAAGGACCTCCGCCGACGCGAGAAGCACGTCGCCGCGGTCGTTCAGCGCATCGGTCGGTTCGAGCAGCGCGATGGCCTCGCGCGCCAAGGTCTCTGCCGGGTCGAAGTCGCCCGCTCGCGCAGCGACTTTCGCCGAGATGCTGCGACCGAGCGCCTGCGCGTGCAGGTCGAGCTTCGCGGCATGGCCGAGCGACGTCGCAGCCCACGTGCCGGCTTCGTCGTACTTCTCCTGCATGTACTGGACGTCCGCGAGTTGCGCGGCCCGGCTCGCGAGCACCGCGTATTCGCCTCGGCGAGCGAGCCCTTCGCAAGCCTCTGTCATCGCTGCCTCGGCTGCCTCCCAGTCGCCCCGCAGCATCTCGATCAGCCCGCGCCACGCAACGGTGCTTTCCGCTGCGTTCTTCTGGCCGAGGTCGCGCCAAAGGCTCGCCGAGGCGTTCACCGCCGCTTCGGCGTCGGAGAAATCTCCGACATGCGCCCTCAGAAGGCCGACGACCTCGAGCACGGCAGCGCAGATCGCCGGGTCGCCTTCGTTCTCGCGCAGCAGGTCGTCACAGCGCGACAAAGCGCGCGGGACGGGCTCGCTTCCGAAGTACAGCGCGAGCGCGAGGTCGCCGATGCAGCGCGTCGCGGAGAAACCGGCAGCGCGGTAGTGCGTCGCGGCCCGCCGTGCGGCGTCGGCCCACGCGTCGTTCAGGCACTGGAACTGACCTCGGATCACTCCGGCGAGAAGCCACGCACGCCCGAGCGCTCGGTCGTCTCGGTACGACTCGAGCTCGGCGATCGCGTCGGAGACGAAATCGAGCAGTCGAGGGAACTCGTCCGGCGCCCGATACAGCCGGCAGAAGGCCAGCTCGACGCGGGCACGCAGTTCGACGCGGCGGTCGCGGGCGTCCGCGGCCAACGCCGCAGCATCGCGAAGCGCTTCTTCGGCTTCGTCGACGTCGGTCTGGAAGCGCGCGACCAACCCGAGCTCACACAGGTATTCGCGACGGCGTGCATCGCTCGTCGGCAGGAGGTCGACGGCACGCCGGAACAGGCTTCTGGCCGCCGGCGCATCGGCGCGCTTCCACGCGCGAATCGCTGCCGCGCCGAGATGCTCGCCGGCGAGCTGCGCGATCGCTCGCGCGCGATCGTCCGCACGTGCCAGCTCGACGCGATACCGGTATGCCCGCTCGTAGTGGAAGCCGACCACTTCGTCCGGGCCGCCGGATCGCGCGACCCGCTCGTGCAAGTCGGCCCTCGTCGCCTTCGGGATGCCGCGATATGCGACGTCGCGCACGAGGACGTGGTGGAACCGATAGCCCGCATCCGTCTCGTGCACCAGGCCACGTCGCTCGAGCCCGTCGAGCGCGACGCGGTCGAAACCGGTGGCCCCAAACCGCCGGCCGACGACGGCTGCACGCTGCAGGACGTCGAGCTCGTCCGACGCTAGGCGATCGAGGCGGCTGCCGATCAGTGCTTCCACGGTCGGAGGCGCGTGGTCGAGGGCGACGTCGGGCGCCTCGGATGCGAGCGCCAACAGCTGTTCGGCGAAGAGCGGGTTGCCGCCGGCGTGCTCGACGATCTTCGAGTGGATGTCCGAGGCAACGGGCCCGTCGGCGAGCGTCTCGACGAGCGAGCCAACGTCTTCCGCGGCGAGCGGCTCAAGCTCGAGGACGAAGCCCGTCGACGTCGGGCCGCCCCAGCCGGGTCGTGACTCGAGCAACTCGCGCCGCGCGAGACACAGGAGGAGGATCGGGGCGTCCGCCCACTCGCCCAGGTATTCGACGAGATCCAGCAGCGTCGGCTCGGCCCAGTGGATGTCGTCGAGCGCGACGATCAGCGGTCGTTGGGACGCGAGCGCCTCGAAGAATCGGCGGACGGCCCAGAACGCCTCGCCCGGCGCCGAGGGCCCGTCCGCCAAGCCGACGACCTCAGCCACGCGCTCGGCGATCCGCTCCGCGTCGTCCTCGCCCTCGAGCACCGACGCGATTGCCGCAACCGACGCGCCCGGCGCGAGTCCGCGCACGATCTCGGCGATCGGGAGATACGTCGCGCCGGCCCCGTACGAGACGCAGCGGCCGACGACGATGTCCGCGTCGTCACGCAGCGAGTCGACGAGCTCGCGGGCGAGCCGCGTCTTCCCGATGCCTGCCTCGCCGACGACCGTCGCGACGACACACGCGTCCTCTTTGCGCGCGCGCTGAAACGCGGCGCGGAGACGGCGGAGCTCCGTCTTGCGGCCGACGAGCGGTGCGTCGAGCCGGCGCGCGACCGGCGTCTCCGCTGGTACGAGCGCGCCGAGCCGCCACGCACTCGACCCGTCGCTCAGCTCGATGACCTCGGCCTCGACCGCATCGCGCACGAGCTCGTACGTCGCCGTGCCCAGCACGATCTGATTGCTGCCTGCGCGTTTCTCCAGGTGTGCGGCGACGTTGACCGCCGCGCCGGTCGCCGCCGCGTCGCCCGTGCCGGTGATGACCTCACCCGTGTTGACCGCGACCCGCACCGCGAGCTCGGCGTCCCACTGGCGCGCTGCCGTCTCCGTCAGCCGCGCGACGGCGTCACGTGCGTCGACGGCCGCACGGACGGCTCGTAGCGCGTCGTCCTCGTGCAGCTCTGGCACGCCGAACAGTGCCATCACCGCGTCGCCGATGAACTTTTCGACACGGCCGTCGTGCG
>JBJMJS010000080.1:0-9440 GCA_045806225.1 Gaiellaceae bacterium | reverse complement strand
GCGCCTTCTCGACGGCGAGGCGGCCGGCATCCAAGCGGCTCTGCTGACCCGCGCCGATGCCGATCGTCCGCAGGTCGCGCGCGAGCACGATCGCGTTCGAGGTCACGTGCTTGCACACCCGCCAGGCGAAGAGGAGGGCGCCCCAGACCGCCTCGGTGGGCGAGCCGCAGACGACCTGCATCCCCTCGCGGTCGTCCACGTCGGCGTCGCGGTCCTGGACGAGCATGCCGCCGAGAACACGCTTGTAGTCACGCTCGGCGCGCGGAATGCCGCGTCGTTCGCGGTCGTGGAGGATCCGGACCGCCTCCTTCCGCTGCAGCGCCGCGAGCGCGCCGTCGTCGTAGTCCGGCGCGAACAGCACGTCGACGAACCGCTCGGCCAGCGCCGCGCCGAGCTCCGGCGACACGCGCCGGTTGACGGCGCACACCATGCCGAACGCCGACACCGGATCGGAGGCGAGCGCAAGCTCGTACGCCTCCTCGATCGTGGCCGCCACCGCGACGCCGCACGGATTCGCGTGCTTGATGATCGCGCACGCGGGCAGCGCGAACTCGCGCAGGAGGAGCCGCGCGGCCGAGAGATCGAGCAGGTTGATCAGCGACAGCTCCTTCCCGTGTAGCTGCTCGACGCGCGACAGCAAGTGCACACGGGCGCCGTCTTCGGCGTAGTAGGCGGCACGCTGATGCGGGTTCTCGCCGTAGCGCAGGTCGTCGACCTTCGTGAACGACAGGGTGAGGCGCTCGGGAAACGCTTCGACGTCCGAGAACCAGCGTGCGATTGCCGTCTCGTACGCCGCGGTCGTGGCGAACGCCTCCGCGGCAAGCGCCCGACGCGTCTCGAGCGACAGCTCACCCCTCTTGCGCAGCTCGTCGACCACTGCGCCGTAGCGTTCGGGCCTGCAGACGGGAGCGACGTGCGCGAAGTTCTTCGCGGCGCCTCGGAGCATCGACGGGCCGCCGACGTCGATCATCTCGACCGCGTCCTCCTCGCGGACGCCGTACCGCGCCGCGACCTCGGTGAAGGGGTAGAGGTTGACGCAGACGAGGTCGAACGGCCGGATCTCGTGCTCGTCGAGCGCGGCAAGGTCCTCGTCGTGATCGCGCCGCGCGAGGATCGCCGCATGGATCGCAGGATGAAGCGTCTTGACGCGGCCGCCGAGCATCTCCGCGACGCCGGTGAGATCCTCGACACGCTCGACGTCGAGCCCGACGTCGCGCTCGAGGAAGTCGGCGGTGCCGCCGCTCGCAACCAGCTCGAAGCCTGCATCCGCGAGCCCGCGCGCAAAGTCCTCCAACCCCGTCTTGTCGTAACACGAGATCAGCGCGCGGCGCACAGGTCCCTCACTACCTCGGGCAGGAGCCGATGCTCGACCGCCTGGACTCGTGCGCGCAGCGTCGCGGCGTCGTCCTCTGGGTACACGGGCACCCTCGCGGCCGTGATCACCGGGCCGGTGTCGATGCCTTCGTCGACGTAGTGGACGGTTGCCGCCGTCTCGGACACGCCGGCGGCGAGGACGTCTTCGATCGGATGCGCGCCGGGAAAGTCCGGCAGCGGCGCCGAGTGCGTGTTGATGATCCGCCCGCCGTAGTACTCGAAGAACGGCTTCCGGAACAGATGCATATAGCCGGCGCAGACGACGAGGTCGACGTCGTGTGAGCGGAGCCACTCTGCCAGCGCCACGTCGCGTTCCTCGCGGGTCGGGTAGTCGGCGGCGTCGAACACGCGCGTCGCGATCCCTGCCCGCTCCGCCCGCTCGAGCGCGCGGACGCCACGCCGATTCGATGCGACGCACGCGATCGGCAGCCCCGCGTCGATCAGCGCCTGCAGGTTCGACCCCTCGCCGCTGACGAGAACGCCGATCACGCCAACTCGCCGATCACGATCGCGTCGGGCGGCGGGTCGGCGACGACCGCGCACATCCCGATCCCGACGTTGAAGACGCGTCGTAGCTCCTCCTCGTCGACGCCGTGCGCCGACAGCCACGCGAATACCGGTGGGCGCTGCCACGCATCCCAGTCGATCCGTGCGTCCAATCCGTCCGGTAGCACGCGGCTGAGGTTGCCGACGATGCCCCCGCCGGTCACGTGCGCGAGGGCCTTCACGTCGGCCCGTGAGCGGAGGGCGCGAACCGCGTCGACGTAGAGCCTGTGTGGCGCGAGCAAGAGGTCGGCGTCGATGTCGTCGTCGCCGATCAGCGTCCGGACGAGCGAGAAGCCGTTCGTGTGCAGGCCGCTCGACGGGAATCCGACGATCGCGTCACCCGGGGCGCAGCGGCGTCCGTCGATGAGGCGGTCGCGCGCGACGATCCCGACGCAGGTCCCGGCGAAGTCGAGCTCGTCCTCCTGGTAGATCCCGGGGAGCTCGGCCGTTTCGCCGCCGACGAGCATGCAGCCGGCGCGCCGGCAGACGTCGGCCGCGCCCTCCACGAGCTCAGCGACCTGATCAAGCTCGATTCGTGCGGCGGCGACGTAGTCGAGCAGGAAGAGCGGATCCGCGCCCGAGCAGAGGACGTCGTTGATGCAATGCGCAGCGAGGTCCATCCCGGCCCAGCGGAGCCGGCCCGCCCGGCGCGACAGCATCAGCTTGGAGCCGACGCTGTCGGTCGACGCGGCGAGAAGCCGATCGCCGTCGAGCGGATAGAGGCCCGAGAACGCGCCGAAGCCTCGCGCGCCCGTCGACTCGACGGCGGTGCGAAGGCGGCCGACGATCTCCTCCGCCTTCGCAAGCGAGACCCCGGCGCTCTCGTAGGTCTTTCCGCTCCCGCTCAGGGAGCAGAGTCTAGATGGCTGTCCGGTCGGTTACTTCGGCACCGCGAACACCGTCCGCCCATGCGAGTCGAGAGCCACGATGCGTGCCGCGCCCGCCGGGGGAGCCGAGACGCTGTACACGTTGCCGCTGACCGACGACCGCCCCAGCACGGCACCGGCGGCGTCGACGAACGCGATCGTCGCAACACCGTCTGCGGCGACGCCCTGCGCATCGATCACGTGCATCGGGCCGCCGTCGTCGGCGCCGAAGGTCGACAGGTCGAGCACCGGATGCCCGGTCGAGGGAAAGTCGTCCCAGCACGTGAAGCCGAACTGCGAGGCCGTGCCTTTCTTCACGCCGTAGCAGTGGTCATTCCCGGGGCCGCCGAGCCGGACGAACGTGCGTCCCGATCGGACGGCGAGGACACGCGCCGACGGCGCGACGTGTGCGCGGCGGAGCTCGACACGCATTGTTCTGCTGAGCCCGACGCGGGCCTGCCCCGTGTTCCCGATGCGCGCGAGACCGCTGTGCTGCGGCCGCGCCTGTGCTGCGGCGGTTACGGCCGCCGCGAGGAGGATCACCACGATCGACGTCCTTTTCATCATCACGCTCCTGCCCACGAGTCGACCCATGCCGGAGTCCCGCTGTAGTTCGTGATCTGCGCGCGCACGTACGCCGGCATCCCGAAGTCCGAGGGATGCGTGTACGCGTACTGCCCTGCGTACGTCCAGCGGCCGCGGATCGTGTTGGCGTTCTCGAACCCCGTCAACGCAGGCCCGCCGCTGTACACGTGCCCGTCGTTCAAGACCCACCAGTTCCAGCCGCTGCACTGGCCGTACGTCGGATACCACAGGCACTGCGGGTCGTACCCGTTCGGCACCCACCCGTAGTGCTCCCAGTTCGTTGCCGCCGCGACGTTCGGAGCGAGCAATGCCGCTACGACCGCGACGAGTGCTGTCAGTCGTCTCATGCACGCCACGATGGCGAACGCCGCACCGCTTGTAAATTCGCTCTTTCGGACAGGCGCGCTGCCGACGCGCGCGCATTCGACGCGTCTACACGAAGAGCTCGGCGTGCAGTTGCGGCCGTCCCTGCGGGCCGTCGGGAACGAAGTGGACGACCGATTCGCCGATCTCGACGGACGTGCGCGTGTACGGCGCGGCGAGCAGTTCGCCGAGCGATGCCGCCTTGAGCTCGGGGTCGTCGGCGCGCAGGTGCAGCTCCGCGAGGCGCAGCATGCGCTCGCCTTCGAGCAGCTCGTCGAGCCACTCGCGCGGTGGGTGCAGCTCGAGCCGGTAGCCGGCGTTCGTCGACACGAACGTCCGGCGCCCGCCGTGCTCCTGAACGCGCAGCTCGCGCATCTCCGCACGTGCGAGCGTCTCGACGAACTCGTCGTCGTCGAGCGCAAAGCCGAGGTGGTCGACGCGCGGAAGCTCCCACTGGCCCGGTTGCACGACCACGTTCACCGCACCTCGCTCGAGCTCCGTCAGCCGAAGCTTGAACCCGAGCTCGTCGAGCTCGCGCCAGCCGCGGCCGGGCTCGAACGACGTCATGTCCTCGCCGATCCGGCCGTGCCGGGCGACGAGGTCGAACCCGAGCTTGCCGAGGTACCGGGCCTCGACCTCGCGGACTTTGCTCGTCACCAGGTGGTAGTGGAAGAGGTGCACGACGCGGAATGGTGAAGCAAGCGGCCCTATCCCGGCGCAGGAACGAGTTCGGGCGCGCGGAACCGGAGAGATCGACCGTGCGCTCCTCCGGGATACACCACGTCGACCTCGTGGTCTCCTCGATCGAGCGGAGCCTGCCGTTCTACACCGATCTGCTCGGCCCGATCGGCTACACCCGGGTGAGCGAGGTCGAGGGCGAGCGCGGCGAGACGATCTGGTACCTGACCGGACCGGGAGCATCGGTCGGGCTGCGCGAGGCGCAGGCAGACCAGTCGCACGACCGCTATGCCGTCGGCCTGCACCACGTCGCCTTCGAGGCGAGCTCGCGCGCACAGGTCGACGAGCTCGCACGATGGGTTCGCACCCAGGGCGTCGAGGTCGAGAACGAGCCACAGGAGTACACGTACTCACCCGGGTATTACGCCTTCTTCTTCCGCGACCCCGACGGAATCAAGCTCGAGGTCGTCCACGTCCCAGGCCTCGTAGCGGCCTGACGAAAGGAGTCCGATGTCCACGACACCGCCCGAGGACCAGCAGCAGGGCGCCACCACGACGGGGCCCACAGGGACCGGCGGCACCGGCGGCGGGTACGGCTACAACCGGCCGGCGCCGACGATCAACATCGGCGCGCTGATGCCGACACCAGGGAACGCCGAGGCCGTCGTCTGGGTGC
The DNA here is from genome assembly GCA_045806225.1 of Gaiellaceae bacterium. Taxonomy (GTDB): domain Bacteria; phylum Actinomycetota; class Thermoleophilia; order Gaiellales; family Gaiellaceae; genus 3-1-20CM-4-69-9. The sequence goes on along the minus strand of JBJMJS010000080.1, from coordinate 4,352 downwards.
TCGCGTCGATCCTCCTCGCGATCGTCGCGCTCGCCGCCGACAACTACGACGCGCACGGCTGGGCCGACACGTTCGGCTGGATCACCGCCGCCTACCTCCTCTCGCGCGGGATCGCGAAGGCGTCCCGCGTCCTCGAGCGCTAGCACGCTCGCACACGAGGGCCGGGCCCCGCGGGTCCGGCCCTTGTATCGTCGTCGGACGTGATCAGCCTCGAGGAGCTCCAGCTCGCGGCGCGCAACCACGGCTTGCCGCTCGAAGCGTTGCAGCAGCCGATCACGCCGACGGGGCTGCACTACCTGCTGATCCACTACGACATCCCGTTCGTCGACGCCGGGTCGTGGACGCTCACGGTCGACGGCGCGGTCGAGCGGCCGCTTCGCCTCACACTCGAGGAGCTGCTGGCGCGCGACGCGGTCGAGCACGCCGTGACCATGGAATGCGCGGGCAACGGGCGGGCGTTCCTCGATCCGCACGTCGTTTCGCAGCCGTGGCTCCGCGACGCGGTCGGAACGGCTCGCTGGCGCGGCGCCGCGCTGCGCTCGCTGCTCGACGAGGCGGGCCCGCACGCCGACGCAGTGGACGTCGCGTTCACCGGACTCGACCGCGGCGTGGAGGCCGAGATCGAGCAGGCATACGCGCGGAGCGTTCCGCTCGACGAGGCGCGCCGCGACGACGTCCTGCTCGCGTACGAGATGAACGGCGCGCCGCTCCTGCCGCAGCACGGGTACCCCGTCCGGCTGGTCGTTCCGGGGTGGTACGGGATGACGAACGTGAAGTGGCTGTCGCGGATCACCGTCCTCGCGGAGCCGTTCGACGGGTATCAGCAGACGCGTGCGTACCGGATGCGCGCAGACGACACCGACGAGGGGACGGCGGTGCAGCGGATGGTGCCGCGGTCGCTGCTCGTGCCGCCGGGGATCCCCGAGTTCCTGACGCGCGCGCGGACTCTTGCTGCAGGCTCGTGCGTCCTCCGGGGCCGCGCGTGGTCCGGCCATGCACCGATCGAGCGCGTCGGCGTGAGTGTCGACGGCGGCGCGACGTGGCAGCCGGCGCGCCTCGACCCCGACGAGCTCGGCCGGTGGGCGTGGCGCGGCTGGTCGTCCGATTGGGACGCCGGCCCGGGAACGTGGCGCGTGGGCTCACGCGCACGCGACGCAGCAGGGAACGAGCAACCGCTCGATCCGACCTGGAACGTCGGCGGCTACGCGAACAACGCCGTGCAGTGGGTCGACGTCACCGTCGCGTGAGAGCCGACGCTCGCGAAGAGCGAGTGCCCGACCCGGGCCTACCCTTGCGGTCTGCTCGCGCCGCTACGCGCGCACGGGCTCGAAGCGGAGCTTCGCGCCCTCCGCCGGGACGGCGGTCGGGTATTCGCGCGTGAGGCAGGCGCGGCAGAAGTGCGACTCGGGCCTGCGCGTCGACGCCTGCAGCCCCTCGAGCGAGATGTAGGCGAGCGACGTCGCGCCGATGTGCTCGCGGATCTCGTCCGGCGTCTTGTCGGCAGCGATCAGCTCGGCCGGATCGGCCAGGTCGATGCCGTAGAAGCACTGCCCGATGACGGGCGGCGACGAGATCCGGACGTGCACCTCGGCGGCACCGGCTTCGAACAGCATCTGGACGATCTGCCGCGTCGTGTTGCCGCGGACGATCGAGTCGTCGACGACGACGACCCGCTTGCCCTTGACCTCCGCCAGCGGGTTGAACTTGAGCTTGATCCCCTGCTCGCGCAGCCCCTGGTCGGGCTGGATGAACGTCCGGCCGACGTAGCGGTTCTTGATCAGCCCCTCGCTGAACGGGATCTTGAGCGCGCGCGAGAAGCCGATCGCGGCCGGTGTCCCGGAATCGGGAATCGGCAGCACGAGGTCTGCCTCGACCGGCGCTTCCTCCGCGAGCCGTTCGCCCATCCGGACGCGTGCGCCGTGGACCTCGACGCCGCTCAGTCGCGAGTCCGGCCGCGCGAGGTAGAAGAACTCGAAGATGCAGAGCGCGCCGCCTCCGTCGATCGGCACCGCCTGCTGCGTCGTCGCGCCCGTGTCGTCGACGACCACGAGCTCGCCCGGACGGACCTCACGGTCGACCTCCGCGCCGACGAGGTCGAGCGCGCACGTCTCCGACGCGACGACCCAGTCGTCGTCCAGCCGGCCGAGGCAGAGCGGACGCATGCCGCGCGGGTCGCGGAACGCGACCAGCTTGTCCTCGGAGAGGACGACGACCGAGAAGGCGCCGTCCAGCTTCCGCATCGTGTTCGCGACGGCCTCCTGCAGCGGCGCCGGGTCGTTCGCGATCAGCGCCGCGATCACCTCGGTGTCGGCTGTCGTCGCGAGGCGATGCCCCTGCTCGGCGAGCTCCGCGCGAAGATCCGCTGCGTTCGTCAGGTTGCCGTTGTGGCCGAGCGCGACCGTCCGCGCGGTGCCGTGCTGAACGAGCGGCTGCGCGTTCCACCACTGCGACGACCCGGTGGTCGAGTAACGCGTGTGGCCGATCGCGATATGGCCGTGCAGGCCGCGGAGCTTCTGCTCGTCGAACACCTGCGTGACCAGGCCCATGTCGCGGAGCGCCGTGACGCGGCCGTTGTCGGAGACGGCAATGCCGGCGGACTCCTGCCCGCGATGCTGCAGCGCGAAGAGCCCGAAATAGGTCACGCGCGCAACGTCGCGTTCGCTCGAGCGGATGCCGAACAGCCCGCACATCAGCGGACGCTTCCGATCCGGACGACGTTCCGCTTGCCGAGCCTGTCGACGTCGTCGGGGGCACAGGCGAGCAGCACCTGGCCGCCGGCAGCCGGCGCGGGCAAATCGACCTCGGCGTCGACACCGCTCCACTCGGACGCCTCGCGCAGCGCCTGCTCGACGCCGCCGTCGGACACGTCGTGCGCGAGCGAGAGCACAGGGGCAGCCTTCCAGACGTAGCGGACGAGCGCGGCCTCGGCGTCCAGGTCGAGCGCGCCCGGCGCCGTCGCGAGCAGGACCGCGTCGCCGCTCCGCCAGCGGCCCGGCACGAAGCGGACGTCCGGGACGAGCCCGACGCACCCGGCAACCGGCGTCGGCGGGATCGAGCGGCCGTCGGTGTCGTTGTAGAGCGAGACGTTCCCGGAGACGATCGGGATCGACAGGGCTTCCGCCGCCTCCGCGATCCCCTCGATCGCCTGCTCGAGCTCCCATGCGATCCCGGGCTTGTCCGGCGAGCCGAAGTTGAGGCAATCGGTCAGCGCGAGCGGCTCCCCTCCGGCGCAGGCGACGTTGCGAGCCGCGCCGAGGACGGCGAGGACGCCGGCGCGGAACGGGTCGCGCTCCCCCGGCGGCGGTCCTTGCAGCGACACGGCGAGGCCTCGGAGCGACGGACGCAGCCGCAGGACTGCCGCGTCGAGCCCTGGACGGCGCACCGTCCGCGACCCGACCAGGTGGTCGTAGCGCTCATAGATCGGTCGCTTCGACGCGAAGTTCGCAGGCGCCGGCTCGGCCGCGTCGACGCGCTGCGGCTCGCTTTCGAGCTCGTAGCGCGGGCACTCGTCGGTGAGGAGCGTCGCGGGGATTTCTCCGACCACCTCGCCGTCGACGAGCGCGCGCAAGTCGCCGGTGTCCGTGACGCTGCCGATCGCGGTGCACGCAAGCTCCCACCTCGCGCAGACGCGGTGCACCGCGTCGACCATCTCCGGTCGCACGACCGCGACCATTCGCTCCTGTGACTCGGAGATCATGATCTCCCACGGCTCCATGTCCGCCTCGCGCAGCGGCACGCGGTCGAGGTGCACGTCGATCCCGGTTCCGTCGCGCGCCATCTCCGCGAGCGACGACGCGAGTCCCGCGGCGCCACAGTCCTGCAAGGATTCGACGAGGCCGCCGTCGACGAGCTCGAGCGACGTCTCGATCAGCTTCTTGCCGGTGAACGGATCGCCGACCTGCACCGTCGGCCGCTTGTCAGGATCGTCCTCGCCGAGCTCGGCGCTCGCGAGCACCGAGGCGCCGCCGATCCCGTCGCGTCCCGTCGTCGCGCCGTAGAGCACCACGTGCGCGCCGATTGCGGAAGCCCGCGCGGTCTGCAGCCGTTGCCTCGGCAGGAGGCCGACGCACATCGCGTTGACGAGCGGGTTGCCGCGGTACGCGTCGTCGAACACGGCTTCGCCACCGACCGTGGGAACGCCGACGCAGTTGCCATAGTGCCCGATTCCTCCGACCGCGCGCTGGAACTGCCAGCCGTCGTCGGCGAACCGCAGGCCGTCGAGGAGCGCGATCGGTCGCGCGCCCATGGCGACGATGTCGCGGAGGATCCCGCCGACGCCGGTCGCGGCGCCCTGGAACGGCTCGACCGCGGACGGGTGGTTGTGGGACTCGACCTTGAAGGCGACCGCCTCG
>JBJMJS010000079.1:0-6262 GCA_045806225.1 Gaiellaceae bacterium | reverse complement strand
CCCGCGATCGCGAGGACACGATCACGCCCCACACGAGGCCACCGGCCGACGACGACGGCGACCACATGCGGGTGCGCGTCGTCGAGTGCATCGACGGCGAAGTCGAGCTCGAGCTCGTCTGCGAGCCCGCCCTCGACTACGGTCGCACCACTCCGGACTGGAAACTCGTCGAGGGCAGCCGGCACGTCGCGGAAGCGTCGGGCGCGGGGCAGACGTTCCGGCTCGTCTCCGACCTCGCGCTCGGGATCGAGGGCAACCGCGTTCGGGCGCGGCACGTGCTGAAGCAAGGCGACAAGGCGTTCTGCGCGCTCACCTGGGCCGAAGCGTTCGCGGCGCCGCAGGCGGTCGGCGACGCCGACGAGAGGATCGTCACGACGATGCGGTTCTGGCGCGACTGGCTCGACCGCGCACGCATCCCGGATCACCGTTTCCGCGAGCACATCCAGCGCTCGGCGCTTGCGATCAAAGGTCTCACCTATATGCCGACCGGTGCGACGGTTGCCGCGCTGACCACGTCACTGCCCGAAACGCCGGGCGGGGAGCGGAACTGGGATTACCGGTACACGTGGATGCGCGACACGACGTTCACGTTGCAGGCGCTTCATTGGCTCAACCTCGATTGGGAGGCGGACGAATTCATGCAATTCGTCGCCGATGTCGAGCCGACCGAGGACGGCTCGCTCCAGATCATGTACGGCATCGACGGCAGACGCGACCTGACGGAGTCGACGCTCGACGACCTGTCGGGCTACGCAGGCGCACGTCCCGTCCGGATCGGCAACGGTGCCTTCGACCAGCGTCAGAACGATGTCTTCGGCGCGGTCCTCGATTCCATTCTCCTGCACACGCGCCGCGGCGCGCGATTGCCGCGCCGACTATGGCCGATCGTCCAGAGTCAGGCGGAGTGCGCGACGAAGGCGTGGCGCAATCCGGACCAGGGCATCTGGGAAGCTCGCGGCAAGCCTCAGCACTACGTCTCGTCGAAGCTCATGTGCTGGGTCGCGCTCGACCGAGCCGCGCAGCTTGCCGAAATCCGAGGCGACCCCGAGCTGGGCGGCGAATGGCAGACGACTGCAGACGAGATCCGTGCCGACATCCTGGATCGGGGTGTCTCCGACGGTGGCGTGTTGCGCCAGCACTACGAGACCGATGCGCTCGACGCGTCGGTCCTCCTCGCTGCCATCTTCGGGTTCCTCCCCGATGACGACGAACGGCTCCACGCGACGGTGATGGCGATCGCGGACGAGCTCACGGAAAAGGGTTTCGTCCTCCGTTACCGCACCGAGGAGACCGACGACGGCCTCGCCGGCGAGGAAGGGACGTTCCTGATCTGCTCGTTCTGGCTCGTCTCGGCACTGGCGATCGTCGGCGAACTGCAGCAGGCCCGCGATCTGATGGAGCGGCTGCTCCGGATCGCGTCTCCGCTCGGGCTCTTCGCCGAGGAGCTCGACGCCGAGACCGGCCGACACCTCGGCAACTTCCCGCAGGCGTTCTCCCACCTCGCACTGATGGAAGCGGCGGCCCGGATCATCGTCCCCGAGCTCATGTCGCAATACGGCTGATCAGAAGGCGAGTACGTGCGCGTGGTGCGGGACGTCAAGAGGTGTCAGACCCGGAGGGTCTGACACTGCGGCGCGGCTCACGGCCTCCCGACGGGTCGGGAGGTGACGCCGCCGACGTCGTCGACGCTGACCATCATCACCTCGCCGCCGCGGCGCAGAACCGCGGAATCCGCCGTCTCGCTCTCGAGCGCCCAGCCCTGAGCCGTCCATGTGGCGACGGCGTTCTCGAGTCGTCGCCGGCGCTCTCCGGCGGGAACGGCGGCCCCGCCGCCGCGTGACCGAACCAGGAGCGCGACTGCAAGACCGATCGCCAGCGCAGCGAGGATCGCGAGGGCAACCCAGACCCACGTCGGTGTGCTGCTGTTCGAATCGGAGCTCGACGTGGTGGTCGGAGTGGTCGTAGGTGATTGCTGAACCGTCGCCGTCGAGACGACAGTCGTCCCGGGAGCCGTCGTCGTCTCCTGGATGGTCTCCGTCGTGGTCGTCGTCTCGGTCGTGGTCTCGGCCGCCTCGCCGCGCGCAGCAACCGCGCCGGCGAGGAGAGCCACGACCGCGAGGAGAACGGCAGGAGGAACACCTCTCATCCCGCCTGACAGTCGAGCGAGCCTCGGTCGCTCCCGCCTCATCCCGGCGGGATGAAGGGCCTAACGGCCGCGGTCGAGCCGACGCGTCAGAGCCAGCGCTTGTGCCGGAAGAACGCGATCAGTCCGACGGCCGTCCCGAGCATCACGCCCGCGATCGTCCAGAACGCCCACGCGGTGTCGAAGCCGGGGAAGTGCACGTTCATGCCGAAGATCCCGGAGATCAACGTCAACGGCAGCAGGATCACGCTGACGACGGTGAGGATCCGCAGCTGGTTGTTCTGGCGGTGGGAAATGACGGATTCGTTCGTGTCCTCGAGCCCTTCGACGACTTCCTTGTAGTTGTCGAGGATGTCCCAGATCCGTTCGGCCGCATCGACGATGTCGTCGAAGTACAGCTCGAGTTCCTCGGGGAGGAACCGCTCGACGTGGCGCTCGAGCAGTCGCAGCGTCGACCGCTCCGGCTTGATGATCTTGCGGTAGGAGATGATCTCCTGCTTCGCGTTCGAGATGTCGCGGACGATGTCCTCGCTGCGTCCCTCGAACACGTCGTCTTCGAGCGAGTCGAGCTTGTAGCCGATCTTGTCGAGGATCGGGAAGCAGTAGTCGAAGAGGTCGTCGAGCACCTCGTAGAGGAGGCGCCCCGAGCCCTTCGCGAAGAGCCCGGTCCGGAAGTCCTCGTCCTGCTCGCAGCGGCGGAACAGCCGCGTCACCGGCAACAGCTCGACGTTCGGGATCGTGACGAGGTAGTCGGGACCGAGGAAGATGTCGAGCTCGGCCGCGTTCAGCCTCTGGATCGCCTTGTCGTAGCGCGGGAAGTGGAGAACGGCGAAGAGGTAGTCCGGGTAGTCGTCGACCTTCGGCCGCTGACGGCGCGAGAGAACGTCCTCACGGTCGAGCGGATGCCAGCCGAAGCGCTCGGCGAGCTCCGTGACCACGCCCGTGTCGAACGAGTCGAGGTGGATCCAGGTGAGACCGCCGGCGCTGAGCTCAGCGACGCGCGGTTCGGGATGCAGGCGCTGCTCGGCCTCCGCCAGGCGCGGCCGGGTCCGCCGGATGCGGGGGAGGCTGGGCACCGGTACTGAGAGGGTCGTCCGTCGCTAGCACCATGTTCTCCATGGTACCCGCCATGCCTTCGCCGGAATCACGCGGCGTGCGGCGCGCAGACTGAGGCAACGCGCGCTCGAGCCGCAGCGCCCATCCTGCCGCGATGAACTGCAGGCCCGCGGCGACTGGAAAGAGGGCGAACGGCGAGTGCTGGAGGATGAAGCCGCCCCCGGCCGGGCCGACGATCCAGCCGACCTGCCATGACTGGCTTGCAAACGCGAGGTAGCGCCCGACGATGCGCGGCGGCGCGAGGTCGACGCTCAGCGGCACATGGATCGTCCCGTGCAGGCACTCGCCCGCGGCGAACACGACCGTGACTGCCGCCATCAGCCCGGCGGCGATCCAGCCCGACGTCCAGTACCCCGCTGCGTCGAACGCGAGCAACGACGCGGCGAACGCGATGCACATCAGTGCCAGCGCGCGCATCCGGCGCCGGCCCTCGGCGAGCTTCGTGACGGGGAGCTGCGCGACGACGACGACGAGCGAGTCGACTGCCCAGAGCAAACCGATCCCTTTCGTGGTCACGTCGGCCTCGTTCTTCGCGAACGGGGCCAGCAATTCGACCCACACCGCGACGCTCGCGGCGATCACGAGCGCGTTCAGGCACGTGTAGCTCATGAACACGCGGTCCCGGACGACGTCCATGTAGCTGCCGCCGGCGCGCTCGGGATGGAGCGCCGGCGCCCGGACGCGCATCAGCACCGCGACGTAGAGCAGGAATGTCGCCGCATCGAACAGGAAGAGCGCCGTGAAGCTCCACGCCGCGATGAACCCGCCGACGAGGCCGCCGAGCGCGACACCAAGGTTCATCGAAACACGTTGCGTCGCGAAAGCCGCGTGTCGACGGTCAGCGGGCGACAGCGCCGAAACGAGCGTCGACTGGGCCGGCCAGAACGAGCCGCTGCCGAGGCCGGCCAGCCCGTACAGCACGAATGCCTGCCACGCCGAGTGCACGAGCGGGAAGAGCGCGACCGCGACGGCCATCACGCAGAGCGCGATCGAGAGGACGCGTCGCGGTCCGATGCGGTCCGAGAACGTGCCTGCGACGAACCCCGACGCGAATCCGCAGACCGAGTTCGTCGCGGCGACGAGACCGGCGATCCCGAGCGGTATCCCGCGCTCGTTGTGCAGGTAGATGACGAGGAACGGGAGCATGATCCCGTTGCCGAACGCATTGACGAGCCCCCCGATCTGCAGGACCCAGACGTCGCGCGGCAACCGTGGATTCAGGCTGCGGAGGTACGACCCCACCGGGCCGAGCCTAGTCAGTCGCCGCGGTCGTTCAGGAGGTAGTGCGCGCCGGCGCCACGCGCGGCGGCTTCGTCACTCTGGTTGAGGAGGGAGCACGTCCGGAGCGAGAGGCAGCCGCAGCCGATGCATGTCGTCAGTCGCCCGCGAAGCGCCTCGAGCGTCGCGATCCGGCCGTCGAGATCACGCCGCCAGGACGAGGAGAGCCGTTGCCAGTCGCGTTTGGTCGGCGCCCGCTCGGTCGGCAGGCGATCGAGCGCCGCTTTGATCTGCTCGAGCGGGATCCCCGCGGCGCGGCCGGCCTGGATCAGGGCGAGCCGGCGGAGCGTGGCCCGGTCGTAGCGCCGCTGGTTCCCTGACGTGCGGCGGGATGCGATCAGCCCTTCGGCCTCGTAGAACCGGAGTGCCGAGGCGGCGACGCCACTGCGCGTCGAGACCTCGCCGATCGAGAGCTGAGGATCCACTTGACTTCAACCTTACTTGAGGTTCTAGGGTGCGTCGCATGACACTCACACGCGACGAGACGCTGCTTCGCGCCGCCTCACTGAGCGAGGTACGGGCCGCCGGCCGTATCGTCGTCAGCCTCGGCGGCAACACCGTGTGCCTGATCGCGGCGGACGACCGCGTCTACGCGGTCGACAACCGCTGTCCGCACATGGGATTTCCATTGCACCGAGGATCCGTCGCCGACGGCATCCTCACGTGCCACTGGCACCACGCTCGGTTCGACCTCTGCACCGGCGGGACGTTCGACCAGTGGGCCGACGACCTGCGCCGCTTCCCGGTGGAGATCGACGGCGACGACGTCTACGTCGATGTCGCACCGCCCGCCGATGCGCGTGTGCATCACCGGGCGCGTCTGCGCGACGGGCTCGAGCGCGACCTACCGCTGGTCCTCGCGAAGGCCGCGATCGCGCTCGCCGACGCCGACCCGAGCGGGGGCGAGGCGTTCCGCGCGGGCTTGGAGTTCGGGGTCGAGCGGCGCGGCGGCGGCTGGTTTCGCGGTCTTACGACGCTCACCTGCTTCATGAACCTCGTGCCGCGCCTGGATGCCGGCGACCGGCCCGCCGCGCTGTACCACGGGCTGGCTGATGTCGGGTCGGACTCGGCGGGCGACGTGCCGCGGTTCCCGGTCGATCCGCTTCCCGGCGCGACCGCGACGCCCGAGCGGCTCGCCCGGTGGTTCAGGCGGTTCGTCGACGTCCGCGACGCCGAAGGAGCGGAGCGCGCACTCGTGTCTGCAGTCCGATCCGGTGCGGAGCCGACGCAGCTCGCCGACATGCTCTTCGCCGCCGCGACCGACCACCGATACCTCGACGGCGGCCACACGCTCGACTTCGTCAACAAGGCGCTGGAGGCGCTTGATGTCGCGGGATGGGAACGCGCGGAAGCGGTATTGCCGTCGCTCTGTCCGCAGCTCGCGAACGCCGAGCGCATGGAGGAGTCCAATGCGTGGCGCAATCCCGTCGACATCGTCGCGCTGCTCGAGAATGCATTCGAGCGATTGCCGACGGAGTGGTCGGATACGTCGGCGTGGGGCGGACGCGCGGAGCTCGTCGACGCGGTTCTGAACTCGGAGCCGGACGTCGTGCTCGAAGCGCTCCTCGGCGCGTGGCGCGACGGCGCGTCCCCGGTCGCCGTCGCCTCGGCTGTGACGTTCGCCGCCGCGACACGGATCGCGCGCTTTCCGACGAGCAACGAGTTCGCCGACTGGGACACGGCGCTGCACACGTTCACGTTCTCGAACGCAGTCGAGCACGGGCT
>JBJMJS010000078.1:0-34227 GCA_045806225.1 Gaiellaceae bacterium | reverse complement strand
GAGACGCGCGCGCTCTTCGCCGACCACATCTCGCGGGCGCGGACGATCTTCTGGAACGGCCCGATGGGCGTCTTCGAGTGGCCGCGGTTCGCGGAAGGGACGAAGGCGGTCGCTGAGGCGGTTGCGGACGCGGACGCGTTCTCCGTCGTCGGCGGCGCCGACTCTGCGCGGGCGCTGCACGAGCTCGGCCTCGCCGACTCCGTCTCATGGCTCTCGACCGGCGGCGGCGCGTCGCTCGAGCTGCTCGAGGGGAAGGAACTGCCGGGCGTCGCCGTCATTCCCGGGCCCCCGTAGGGTCGAGGAACACCTGATCGACCGTCGGCACGGCATCACGCAGCTGCGCGTCGATCTCGGCGGCAAGCTCCTCGACACGCTTCGCGGGAAGCCCGTCGGCGAGGTCGACGCGCGCGGCGACGAGCAGCGACTCGGGTCCGACGTACATCGTGCGAAGGTCGCGCACGCGCTCGACGTCGTCATGCCGCGTGATCACTTCGCGGAGGCGCTGACGCTCGTCGTGCGGGGCTGCCTCGCCGATCAGGAGGCCCTTCGTGTCCCGCCCGACCGCGATCGCGACCCAGACGAGCAGGACGCCCACTGCGATCGCCGCTACGGCGTCGAACTGCTGCTTTCCCGTCACCTGGGTCAGGGCGGTTCCGACGAGCGCGATCACAAGCCCGGCGATTGCGGCCGCGTCCTCCGACAACACCGTCTTGACCGTCGGGTCCTTGCTCTGGCGGATGAACTTCACGAGCGGGACGCCGGCGGAGCGCTGGGCCTCGCGCGTCTGCCGGACCGCGCGCCAGAATGAGAATCCCTCCGCGGCGAACGCGAACGCGATCGTCGCGTAGACGACGACGAAGCTCTCCTGCTTCGACGACGGCCGGAGCAGGCGCAGCGTCCCGTCGCCGATCGCGAACACCGCGCCGGCTAAAAAGATGATCACGGACGCCAGCAGCGTCCAGAAGAAGCGCTCCTTGCCGTACCCGAAGGGATGCTCTTCGTCGGGCGGCCGCTCGCCGAGCGAGAGTGAGACACGCAGCAGCCCCTGGTTCGTCGTGTCCGCGATCGAATGCGCCGCTTCGGCAAGAAGCGCCGACGATCCCGTCAGGAGACCGGCGACGCCCTTGACGACGGCAATCGCGGCGTTCGCCGCGACCGCGTACCAGACCGTGCGCTTCTCGCCGCCCGCCGCCACGGCGGGAATGTCGCCCTCGGGACCGCTCGTGAATCCTCGTAGGATCGGCCCGTGCTGATCGCCGGAAACTGGAAGATGTTCAAAGGACCCGCGGAGACCGCGGCGTTCTGCCTCGAGTTGCGCCGCGCCGACGTCTCCGGCATCGAAGTCGTCGTGTGCCCGCCATTCGTGTCGCTTGCGACGGCCGTGCAGTTGCTCGCCGGAACCGACATCGCAGTCGCTGCGCAAAACGTCCACTGGGACGCCGACGGCGCGTTCACGGGTGAGGTTTCGGCGCCGATGCTCCGCGAGCTCGGGGTCTACGGCGCGATCGTCGGCCACTCCGAGCGGCGGCAGTACTTCGGCGAGACCGACGAGACGGTCGCGCGGCGCACGGAGGCCGCACTCGCTGCGGGGCTCAGCGTCATCGCCTGCGTCGGCGAGACCGAGACGCAGCGCGAACGCGGCGAGACCGAGGACGTCCTGCGTCGGCAGGTGTCCGTCCTGCCGGCCGACGAGCAGCTCGTCGTCGCCTACGAGCCCGTGTGGGCGATCGGGACCGGGAAGTCCGCGACCGCGGACATCGCCCAGGAAGCGCACGGGTTCATCAAGTCATTGCTCGACGTGCCGGTCCTCTACGGCGGCTCGGTCAAACCGGACAATGCAGCGGAGCTGCTCGCACAACCGGCCGTCGACGGCGCGCTCGTCGGCGGTGCGTCGCTCGACGTCGACTCCTTCACCGCGATTTGCCGCGCAAGCATCCGCTCGTAGCGCTCGTCATCCTCGACGGCTGGGGCTGCGCGCCGGCCGGCCCCGGAAACGCCGTCGAGCTCGCGCGGACCCCGAACTTCGACCGTCTCTGGCGTGCGTTTCCGCACACGACGCTCGACGCCTCCGGGGAAGCCGTCGGCCTGCCGCCCGGGCAGATGGGGAACTCGGAGGTCGGCCACCTGACGATCGGATCCGGTCGCGTGCTCTTCCAGGACCTGATGCGGGTCAACCGCTCGATCGCGGACGGGTCGTTCTTCACCAACCCTGCGCTCGTGTCGGCGTTCGAGCGCGGTGAGCGGGTGCACCTGCTCGGCCTCGTCTCGTACGGCGGCGTGCATTCGCACATCGACCACCTACGCGCCCTGCTCCGTTTCGCACCGGAGAAGACCTGGATTCATGCGTTCACGGACGGGCGCGACGTCTCGCCGCACGCCGCGGTGCGCGACCTCGCCGAGCTGCCGCAGGACCGGTTCGCGTCGGTGGCCGGCCGCTACTACGGGATGGACCGCGACCAGCGTTGGGACCGCGTCGACCGCGCGCTCTCGGTGCTGCTGCACGAGACGCCTGCGACCGCTGCCGGCGTTGTCGACCTCGTGCAGCGGAGCTACGACGCCGGGGTGACCGACGAGTTCGTCGAGCCGGTGCACATCGAGGGGAAGCCCGCGATCGACCCGAAACACGACACCGCGATCTTCTTCAACTTCCGCCCCGACAGAGCACGCGAATTGACGATGAAGCTGCTCGAGTCCGGCGTCGATATCACGACCATGACGCGGTATCGCTCCGACCTCGACTGCCCCGTCGCGTTCGCGGAACAGGATGTCGAAGAGACGATCGCGGAGGTGCTGTCCGCGCATGGTGTCCGGCAACTGCATGTCGCCGAGACGGAGAAGTACGCCCACGTGACGTACTTCTTCAACGGCGGACGCGAGGAGGAGTGGGGAGGGGAGACGCGCGTCCTCGTCCCCTCACCGCGCGACGTGCCGTCCTACGACCTGAAGCCGGAGATGTCGGCGCACGAGGTCGCAAGCCGTTTCGTGGAGGAGATCGAAGGCGGCGATTACGCATTTGCGGTCGTCAACTTCGCGAACCCCGACATGGTCGGCCACACCGGTTCGATCCCGGCGGTCGTGCGTGCCGTCGAGACCGCCGACGATTGCCTCGGTGAGGTCGTGGCGGCGGTCGAGCGGCGTGGCGGCGTCGCCCTGATCACAGCCGATCACGGGAATGCGGAGCAGATGCTCGAACCAGACGGTGTGAGCCCGCACACAGCACATACGACGAACCCGGTCCCGCTGATCGTCACGGATCACGAAGTCACGGTCCGAGAGGCGGGACAACTCGCCGACCTTGTTCCGTCTGTGCTGGGGTTTTTGGGTTTCAAACAACCCTTACAGATGACCGGCAAACCCTTAACGATGTCTCCGCCCTAGCGGTTATACTCCGGCACCTTGTCGCTTCAGCAACCTGATTTTGGCGTCCTGCGCAAGGCGCAGAGAGGCGACGAGCGGGCGTTCAACATCATCGTCCGCGCATATCAGGTTCCCATCTACAACTACGTTCTGCGGCTCGTGGGCGACCGGGCGCTTGCGGAAGACCTGACGCAAGAGGTCTTCCTCCGCGTCTACCAGGGCCTGCCGAAGTTCTCGCTGCGGTCGAAGTTCACGACGTGGTTGTTCCAGGTGACGAAGAACCGCGTTCTCGACGAGCTTCGTGCGACCGAGCGTCGTCCGCGCGCCGTCGTCGCGCTCGACGACGTGCCTCCGCTGGAAGTCGTCGACGCGCCGTTCGAGCGGCTCGAGGCAATCGACGCAGTCTGGCGTGCGGTCGAGGGGTTGAACGTCGACCTCAAGATGGCGCTGCTCCTGCGCGACGTCGTCGGCCTCTCCTACACCGAGATCGCCGACTCGCTCGAGATCACGCTCGCCACCGTCAAGTGGCGAATCTACAAAGCACGCGAGGACGTCCAGCTCGCGCTCGCGCGCGAGGGGATCACGTTCGGCGACGAGGTCGCCGAGCGCGAGACCGTCTCGACCACCTAGCGCTTCTCATCACCGCGAGTGCTGGCGTAGCCAGCGCGTGAGGTTGCGTGCGTCTGCCGCGGGCGTCGACCCGGGCGCAACGGGGCGCACGGCTGGGCCCTGCGGGCTGCTCGTCACGCCACCGCCTCCGCCGACGTGCGACAACCCGAGCGCGCCGGCCACTGCCGCGATCGCCGCTGCGGCAGCGACCCAGGGCCAGATGCCATGGCCACCGACGCTGCGTGCGGTCCGGCGCGGGAGCGCGATCGTCCTGGCGGTCAGTTGCGAGACGTCGGCGGCGCCCGTCGCAGCCGCGAGCGCGTCGGCGACGTCGTGCGCTGCGGCTGGACGAAACCGCGCATCGCGTGCGAGACACTGCATGACGATCGCCTCGAGCGCGTCCGGAACGCTGGGCTCGAGGTCCCGCACGGGAATGATGTCGCCGGCGCGCTGCTTCTCCGCGAGCTCGGCGAGCGAGTCGAACTCGTACGGCGGGCGCCCGCTGAGCAGCTCGTAGACGACCGCGCCGACCGCATAGATGTCGACAGCGCTCGTGACCTCTTCGCCGAGCGCCTGCTCGGGTGCCAGATACGCCGCGGTGCCGAGGATGGTTCCGGCGCTCGTCAGCCGGGTCGATTCCGCCGCACGCGCGATGCCGAAGTCGGCGACCTTGAGGACACCGTCCGTCCGGAGGAGGAGGTTGTGCGGCTTGACGTCGCGGTGCACGAGCCCGGCGTCGTGCGCGTGTTGCAAGCCGAGCGCCGCCTGAGCGCCCAGCGCCGCGGCCTCGCCGGCCGGCAGCTTCCTGCGTCGCGCGAGCAGACGCTCCAGCGTTTCGCCGGCGACGTACTCCATGACGATGAAAGGACGATGATCGTCCTCGCCGGCGTCGTACACCTGGACGACGTTGGGGTGGGACAGGCGTGCCGCAAGACGCGCCTCGCGGATGAAGCGGCTGCGGAACTCGACGTCGTCCGACAGGGCGGGCGCGAGCAGCTTCACAGCGACCGGCCGCTCCAGTTCGGCGTCGGACGCGCGATAGACCGTCGCCATCCCGCCGTGCCCGAGCACCTGCTCGAGTCGATAACGGCCGGACGCAATCGTCTCGGCGCTACTGGTCGTCGTCTGCTCCTTTGCCGTGCTTGTCGCCCTTGCCGTGTTGGTCGTGCTTGTCGTGCTTCTGGTTCCCGTCGACCGTCGCGGTGTCTTCGGAGGGCGGGATCGGCGTCACCTGCGGCGGGGTCGGCGCGGGCGTGCAGCTGATGCGCGTGACGACCCGCGAGGCCGCACTCGCGAGCGGCTCCTGCAGCTCTCCGGGAACGCGACCGGCGTTGATCGCCGAGATCGTGTTCTGCTGCAGCGTCCGTGCCGCCGCGAGCGCGCCGCAGTCGTCGCCGGCGTCGAGCCGACGCGCGATGTCGTCGCTTTGGGCCTCGAGCTGTTCGGCGACGGACCGTGGGAGCTTCGGTTGCGGCGGCAAGGCGTGCTCGGTGCGGCCGCCGCAGCCGGACGAGGCCGCGGCGGCCGCGGCGCAGATCGCGAATGCGATCGATGCGCGGGCTCTACGAGCTCTCGTTCGGGTCCTCCGAGGCGGCGAGCTGAAGCGAGCCTTGCCGCACCTCCTCGAGGTGCCGTTGCTGGATCGGGATCGCCCAGTCGACGAGCTCCCGCACCTCGCTGTTCCGCGCACGGTCGTTCAGCGTCTTCAGGATCTCCCAGTGCCCGACCTCGCCCGCCTCGGCCATGGTCAGGAACTCGAAGCCGTCGAGCGCATCGGCGGCACGGTCGAGGTAGTCCTGCATCATCTCCGTCGCCTTCTTCTTCACGTCACGCGCCTCGTCGAGGATCGCAGTCTTCTTGCCCTCGAAGCTCGACGCAACCTCCGTCGCACGCTCCTCCGTCTGTTTCGCCTCCTCGTGCATGCGCGTCAGCTTCTGCTCCAGCTCGCTTTCCAGCTCCGGCAGCTTCTTCACCTTGTCCGTCGCACCCTGTGCCGCCATCGCGAGCCCGATGACCTCGCTCAGCTTCGATTCGAGATTCGTCAACTCTGCCACGTGCTGCCCCTTTCACTCGCCTCGTTCCAGCCGGTCTGCGAGCGCCGGCGGGAGCCCCGCGGCGCGCATCTCGGTCTGGGTTTGCTCGATGGGGTATGCGACGCGGCGGAAGGACGCAAACCTCTGCTCCGCGTCGACCAGCAGCCACGCTGCGCGCGGGTCGCCGTCCCGCGGCTGGCCCACGGATCCCGGGTTGAGGAGCCAGCGACGGTCGAGCGGGATCTCGGTTCCGGCAGGCGCCAGGCCACCGGCCACCTTGTCGTCGCCCTCCGGCGTCAATGCGAGCGCGACGTGGCTGTGCCCGACGAGAACGAGCGGGGCGGTCGTCAGGTCGAGCGTCGATCGGGCGGCCTCTTCGGTCAAGACGTATTCCCACACGGGGTCGCGCGCGCTCGCGTGGAACAGCTCGGCGCCGGCTGCCTCGCCCTGAGGCGACAGCGCTCGGAGGAACGACTCCGATTCGCCGGCGAGCACCTCGTTGGTCCAGAGCGCAGCTGCAGCCGCCTCCTCGTTGAAGTCACTGACCGTCAGCTCGCCGAGCGCGACGAGGTCGTGGTTGCCGGCGAGGCAGACGTCGGCGCGGCCGCGGACGAGCTCGCAGCATTCGTTCGGCCGCGGCCCGTAGCCCACGATGTCGCCGAGGCACCAGACTGCGTCGACGCCCTCGGCGTCGACTGCCGCGAGGACGGCGTCGAGTGCCTGCCGGTTAGCGTGCACATCGGTGATCACTGCGACTCGCATCGCCCGAGCCGCGACGATAGCCGCCGCCGTCGCCCTGTGGGTCTTCGCGGCGACGCGATTGTGGCGCACGACCGTTCCGTCGGATCTTCACGTGCCGAGGCTGAACGAGACGCGCCTGTTCGGCGCCGGGCTCGTTCACGAGGCCCGGTATGTCGAACGGTTCTTCGACGGGGCGTGGGTGCTCTCGACGCTTCTGGTCTTCGCTGCGTACGCGCTCGTGTTCCGCCGTGCGCGCGTGATCGCGCCGCGACTCGACCTCGGGCGAGTCAACGCCGGAATCGTCCTCGGTGTCGTCGCCCTCGCGGCAGCGTGGGCCGCGGCGCTTCCGGGCGCCCTCGCGGCGACGTGGTGGGACCGCCGTCACGGCGTCTCGCGCGAGTCGTACGCCGCCGCGGTCGCCGGAGAGTGGGTGCAACTCCTGGCGGTTGCGTTCGTCGCAACGGTCGCGCTCGCGCTCGTGCTCACTCTCGCCGGACGCCTCGGACGCTGGTGGTGGGCGCCGGCTGCGCCGTTGTTAGCCGCGATCTTTCTCGCGCTGCAGTTCGTGACGCCGTACGTCACGAGCGTCGGCACGCATCCCGTCCGCTCGCCGGCGCTGCGCTCCGAGATCCGGCGGCTCGCTGCGAGCGAGCACGCAGGCTCGCCCGCGGTGGGGATCGAGGACGTCTCGGGCCGGACGCGCGCTGCGAACGCGTTCTCCGTGGGGATCGGGCCGACCGAACGGATCGTGTTGTGGAGCACGCTCTTCGGGCGCGAGTTCGACCGCGCCGAGGTGCGGTTCGTCGTCGGCCACGAGCTGGCTCATCTCGCTCGCAACCACATCGCGCGCGGCGTTGCGTGGTTCGCGCTCCTCGTCCTGCCGATTCTCGCGGTGACCGCGTGGGCGGTCGACATCCGCCGGCCCGCAGCGGTGCCGCTGGCGCTGCTCGTCGTCGGCGTTCTCCACCTCGCCGTGCTCCCGCTCCAGAATGCGATCTCGCGGCGATACGAGGCGGAAGCCGACTGGATCGGCCTCGATGGGACACGCGATCCTGCTGCCGCGCGGGGGCTGTTCACCGGGTTCGTCGCCTCGAGCCTCCAGGATCCAAGCCCGCCTGAATGGGTGCACGTGCTGCTCGACGACCATCCGTCGCTACTGCAGCGGGTCGAGATGGCGCGCGCCTGGCGCGCGGCGCACTAGCTGCCCTGCCTAGAGAGGTGACGCCTCAGGTGTCGCGTTCGCCGCCGGTCTCGGGCAGGTTGCGGACGCCCTCCTGGTACTTCCACTTCGAGTGCGCGTCCTGCATCGCCGTCAGGAACTCTTCGAAGAACCGCGTCGACATGTTGATTCGCGAGACGACGACGCCGGGAACCTCGCCTTCTTCGATCTCCATGTCCACCCGCGCAAACGTGACGGTGAACTCGTACGGCGAGAAGGTGATGTTCGCGAAGTTCGCGTATGACCCCGCCATCTGCTCGGGATCGAGGTGGATGTTCAGTTGACGCTCGGAACCTTCGCCGTTCACGCGCGCCTACGATACACCGCCCATGCAGCAGTTCAGCGTCCGCCTCCTGGCGATTGCCACCACCGTGCTGACGATCGCGCTCGTGCTGGGGACGCTCGGATTCCAGCACATGCTGGGCGAAGGGTGGATGGACTCGTTCTACCGGTCGATGGTCACCGTGACGCTGACCGGGATCGACACGAAGCCGAGCGGCGCCGGCGCAGAACTGCTCACGATCGGCCTCATGCTCGTCGGCGTGGCAATCTTCGCCTACATCGCGAGCACCCTCGTCGAGCTGATTGCGCGCGGTGTGCTGACTGGAGCGTGGGCGGAACGGAGGAGGCGACGCGCGATCGATCGTTTGCACGACCACTACATCATCTGCGGCTACGGACGTGTCGGCCGCAATGTCGCGGACGAGTTCCGGCACGCCGGCGTTGCGTACGTCGTCCTCGACTTCAGCGCTTCGGCCCTCGAAGCGGCCGGTGAACGGAACGACCACTTCATCGAGGGCAACGGGACGGAGGACGAAGACCTGAGGGCCGCTGGATTGGAGCGCGCGCGCGGGCTCGTCGCTGCCTCCGACGACGACGCCGACAACCTGTACATCACCCTGTCGGCTCGGACCGCGCGGCCCGAGCTGCACATCGTCGCGCGCGCGTCAGATGAGGATGCAGCGCGCAAGCTTTCGCTGGCCGGCGCGGACCGTGTCGTGCAGCCGTACGTCGCAGCCGGGCGCGTGATGGCGAACCTCATCCTGAAACCGCAGGTGACTGCCTTCCTCGACGTGATGACGACGGCGAGCGCGCCGGAGCTGCGGTTCGAGGAGATCAAGGTCACCGAGGCCTGCGGGCAGTCGGGGAAGTCGATCCGCGAGCTCGACATCCGCAAGGCGACCGGTGCGCTGATCGTCGCGCTGCGCAAGCACGACGGCACGTTCGACACGACCCCGACGCCCGATGCGACGCTCACGACCGGCGACGTCCTGATCGCGGCGGGAACCCCGGACGAGTTGCGCGCACTCGAGGACCTGTTCGCGGCACGGGGGGCACTTGCCGGCTAACGCCGTCGAGCGGCTCGCGGCCGAGATCTCGAAGCTTGCCGGCTCGGACGTCGCGCTCGAGCGCCCGCACGATCCGTCCCACGGCGACTACGCAACGAACGTCGCGTTACGGGCCGCACCTGCGCGCGGGCGCGCCCCCCCGCGAATTCGCCGCGGAGCTCGCGCAGCGGGCGAGCGAGCTCGAGGACGTCGATCGTGTCGAGGTCGCCGGCCCCGGATTCGTGAATTTGTGGCTCCGGCCGAGCTGGTACGTCGACGCGCTCCGCGAGATCGACGAGTCGTACGGCGGCGGTTTCGTGCAACCGCATCACCGGATCCAGGTCGAGCTCGTGTCGGCCAACCCGGTCGCTCCGCTGACCGTCGGAAGCGCGCGAAATGGCGCCTACGGCGATTCGATCGCGCGCCTGCTGAAGTTCGCCGGCCACCAGGTCGAGGAGGAGTACTACTTCAACAACGCGGGGCGGCAGGTCGACCTGTTTCGCGCCTCCGTCGAGGCGCGGCGTCGTGGGGAGGAGCCGCCGGAGGGTGGGTACGTCGGCGAGTACGTGGCCGACATCGCCCGTTCCGACCACGACCCGGTCGAAGCGATGCTCGAGCAGATCCGGCGCGAGGTGGCGGAGTTCCGTGTGCCGGTCGACACCTGGCGGCTCCAGGCCGAGATCGAGCGCGGGATCCCCGAGGTGCTGCCGAAGCTCGACACCTACGAGTCGGAGGGCACGCTCTGGGCGCGCACGAGCGCGCACGGCGACGACAAGGACCGCCCGCTCGTGCGGTCGAGCGACGGCTCGTACCTCTACTTCGCGGCCGACGTCGCATATGTCCGCGACAAGCTCGAGCGCGGCTTCGACATCGCGATCTACGTCCTCGGCGCCGACCACCATGGGTACGTCGCGCGGCTTAAGGCGGCTGCGGCGAT
Organism: Gaiellaceae bacterium; assembly: GCA_045806225.1. Classification (GTDB taxonomy): domain Bacteria; phylum Actinomycetota; class Thermoleophilia; order Gaiellales; family Gaiellaceae; genus 3-1-20CM-4-69-9. Next base: position 24,003 of record JBJMJS010000078.1, on the reverse strand, counting down.
GCTCGGGTACGACCCAGAGCGGATCGAGGTGCTGATCTACCAGCTCGTCCACGTGACCGAGCGCGGCGCGGCGAAGAAGATGTCGAAGCGGCGCGGCGACGTCGTCTTCCTCAGCGAGCTCGTCGATCGGATCGGCGTCGACGCCGCCCGCTGGTACCTCGTCTCGCGCGGGCACGACCAGACGATCGAGATCGACGTCGACCTCGCGGCCGAGCGGACGCAGAAGAACCCTGTCTACTACGTGCAGTACGCGCACGCACGGATCGCCGGGATCCTCCGGAACGCCGAGAAGAAGGCGAGCCCTCAAACCGGATTCGTCGATCCGCTCGAACGCAACTTGATCAAGCGGCTGGCCGAGTTTCCGTCCGTCGTCGAGGAGGCGACCGAGCGGCGCGCGCCGCACGCGATCCCGATCTACGCGATCCGCGTCGCCGACGACTTCCACCGCTTCTACCACGACCTCCGCGTCGTCGGCTCGGACGCGGAAGAGTTCCGGCTCGCCCTTTGCCGCGCGACGCAGCAGGTGATCGCGCGGTGTCTCGATCTCATCGGTGTCGAGGCGCCCGAGCGGATGTAGGCTCCGCCGGTGCCGAGCAGGCCGGCTCCTCGGGTGGCGGTGGCAGCGTGAGCGCCCAACGCCCCGACCGTAACCTCGCGCTCGAGCTCGTCCGCGTCACGGAAGCCGCGGCGATGGCGGCCGGGCGGTGGGTCGGCCGCGGCGACAAGAACGCCGCCGACCAGGCGGCCGTCGATGGGATGCGCGCGATGCTCGACTCGGTCTCGATGAACGGCGTCGTGGTGATCGGCGAGGGGGAGAAGGACGAAGCGCCGATGCTCTACAACGGCGAGGAGGTCGGCGACGGAACGGGCCCGGCGGTCGACGTCGCCGTCGACCCGCTGGAGGGGACGCGGCTGACGGCGCTCGGCCAGCCGAACGCGATCGCCGTGATCGCCGTCGCCGAACGCGGGACGATGTTCTTTCCCGGCGCCGCGGTGTACATGGAGAAGATCGCCGTCGGTCCGCAGGGGATCGACGCGGTCGACATCACGGCGTCGCCGACGGAGAACGTTGCGGCCGTGGCCAGGGCGAAGGGCGTGTCGGCGCGTGAGATCTCCGTCGTCGTGCTCGAGCGCGATCGCCACGACGACCTCATTGCGGAACTGCGCGATGCAGGCGCGAAGGTGAACCTGATCCGCGACGGCGACGTCGCGCCTGCGATCGCCGCTGCATCCACCGGCACGGGCGTCGACATCCTGTACGGGATCGGCGGGACGCCCGAGGGTGTCATCTCGGCTGCCGCGCTGAAGTGTGTCGGCGGCGGGATCCAGGGGCGACTGTGGCCGCGAGACGACGACGAGCGCGCGAAACTCGAGGACGCGGGGCTCGATCCGTCGCGCGTGTTGACGACCGACGACCTCGTGACCGGCAACGACGTCTTCGTCGCGGCGACCGGCGTGACGACGGGATCGCTCTTGCGCGGGGTGCGCTACCTGCCGAACGGCGCCGTGACCGACTCGATCGTCATGCGCTCCCGCTCCGGCACGGTGCGCCGTGTCGAGGCGACACATGCGCTCGACAAGCTCGAGGCGCTGACCGGCCGCGAGTACCGCTGACGAGCAAGGTCAAGGGTCAGACCCTCCGGGTCTGACCCTTTTGTGCTCGTCCTAGGCGGGAACGGCCTCGCGCTCCATCTCCGGCGCGTACATCCCCGTCCGTGCGGCGCTGTTCATCTTCGCGCGGTGGTAGTAGGCGCGCTGCGCGGCCTCCACGTTCTCGGCCTTCCCGACCCACGCCTTCAGCGCGGGAGCCTGCAGCGCGCGGCCGTACGAGAACGAGAGCTGCCACGGATGCGGGCCGCGCTTGTTCATCGCGTTCAGGTGCGCGGTCGCGTCCTCGTCCGACTGACCGCCCGAGAGGAAGACGATTCCCGGTACCGCCGCGGGGACGTGCTTGGAGAATGACCGCAGTGTCCACTCCGCGACGTCGTCGGCGCCGGCGCGGTCCGACGCGTCGTACCCCGACAGCACCATGTTCGGCTTCAAGAGCGTCCCCTCGACGTCCACGCGCTGGTCGAACAACTCGGTGTACACGGCGTTCAGCACACGCGACGTGACGTGGTACGCGCGCTCGATCGTGTGCGTCCCGTCCATCAGCACCTCGGGCTCGACGATCGGGACGATCCCGGTTTCCTGGCAGAGCGCGGCGTAGCGCGCGAGCGCATGCGCGTTCGTCCAGATGCAGTACTCGCTCGGCTTGTCGCCGGCGATCGAGTAGGTCGCGCGCCATTTCGCGAAGCGGGCGCCGAGCCCGTGGTACTCCTCGAGACGTCCGCGGAGGCCGTCGAGGCCCTCGGTCACCGTCTCGCCGTCGGCGAGTGCGAGCGGCTTCGCGCCGGTGTCGACCTTGATCCCGGGGATGATCCCCTTCGAGTCGAGCAGCTTCGGGAACGGTGTTCCGTCGGACGCCGACTGCCGGATCGTCTCGTCGAAGAGGATGACGCCGCTGATGAACTCCTCGACGCCCTCGGTCGTGAACAGCAGGTCGCGGTAGGCGCGCCGGTTCTCCTCGGTCGACTCGACCCCGATCGAGTCGAACCGCTTCTTGATCGTCGAGTCCGATTCGTCCGCCGCCAGGATCCCCTTGCCCTCGGCGACGAGCGCCCGGGCGGTCTCGTGCAGCTCGTTTGCAGGCATGTCTTCCTCCGAGTCTCGTGTGCTCGGCGGAAGTATCCCGGATGCCCGAGCGCTACGGAGGGCCCCGCCGTGGCGGCGACCCCGCGCGTCAGCGCGCCCGATCGGTTCTCAGCCGGGCCGGCGCTTGCCGGTCTTCGGGGCGACCCAGAGGGCGTTGAAGCGGGTTCCCTGCCTCATGCCATTCAAGATTCCGCAGGTATGCGTTTCTTGTTCACCCGGATGGGGGTTTTTGGCGGCTTCCGCGCACGTGAGTAGCATTCGTCACCCGTGATCCGCCGACTCCTGTTCGTGATCGTCGTCGTCGCCGTGACGGCCCCCGTCCTCGGCGGCGGAGCGGCGCCTCCGGTGCTCGTCGCCGACGGCGTCACGCTCGCCGGGATCCCGGTCGGGGGGATGTCCTACGAGCAGGCTCAGGCCGCCGTCGCGCCTGCGTTCGCGAAGCCGCTTCGTCTGACCCTCGCCGACAAGCAGTGGGCCGTCCGCCCATCGCGGTTCGGGACGTCGGTCGCGGTCAGCGACGGTGTCGCACGCGCATTGGACGCGAAGCGCGGCGCGGCGGTCGAGCTCGTGCCCGCGATCGACGCAGCCGCAGTCCAATCGTACGTCCGCGCGCTCGACAAGCGCTTCTCCTATCCGGCCAAGGACGCGCAGCTGCTCGGACTGACCGCCGGCTTGCAGCCGCGGTTCAGCGACCCGACCGCGGGGCAAAAGGTTGCGACGGGGGCAACCGCGAAGCGGATCGTGCGCGCCCTGCGCTCGCCTCAGCGGCCGAGGGTGCGTGTCGTACTCCGCACGGTCGCGCCGAAGGTGACGCCCGCGACATTCGGCCCCCTGATCGTCATCCGCCGGAGCGGGAACGAGCTGCGCCTGTACGACGGCGCGAAGCTGGTGCGCACGTTCGGCGTCGCGACGGGGCAGTCGATCTACCCGACGCCGCTCGGAACATGGCACATCGTCGACATGCAGTTGAACCCGTGGTGGCGCCCGCCGGACTCGTCGTGGGCGAAGGGCCTGAAGCCGATTCCGCCGGGCCCGGGCAACCCGCTCGGAACGCGCTGGATGGGCCTCGACGCGGCCGGCGTCGGCATCCACGGCACGCCCGACGACGCGTCGATCGGCTACTCGGCGTCGCACGGCTGCATCCGGATGCACATCCCCGACGCCGAATGGCTGTTCCAGCACGTGCGGGTCGGGGCTCCGGTCATCATCACCGACGCGTAATCCGGTTCGCGCAGGTTTAGCTGCGCGAACCTACGTGGTTGACTAGTCAGTCAACAAACTCCCTGCAAATACGCGTTTTTCTTTCTGCGTAAACCCGCATAACCCTGTTCGTCCTCGTCTAAATCACGACCCGAACGGGGGGGAACATGCGCAAGATCGTTGGGAGGCGGAGCGCACTGCCGCTGGTCGCGGCAATTGTGGCGGCCGTTTTCTTGCCGGCCGTGGCGCGCGGAGACGGCGGCGCCGTCGAGCTCGTGCCGGACACCGCAGTCCTGTTGGCGAAGGTCTCGAGCGGCGGCGGCGGCAACGGGGGGAACACCAGCTCCGCCAGCTCGGCGACGAACATCTTCGCGCCGGCGAGCTACGTGGACTACCACGAGATCGGCGGCGAGCCGACGACGGTCGTCGACCGGTATCCATTCGCCGCTGGAAGCTTTGGCGGCGGACCGACGTATCGCGACCTCGTCTACGTCTCGAACCCGCTCGGGGTGGGCTTCCCCGGCTTCAGCGAGTTCTACAAGTCTTCGGACGGCGGAACGACGTTCCGTGTCCCATCGCACAACCCGTTCTTCACGGAGCCGACAGGGACGGAGGAGTCCGGCGGCGGCGACTCGCACCACGCGGTCGGGGAGGTAACGCACAGCGTCTTCCTCATCGACCTCTCCGGCGGATGCGTGACGATGAACATCTCGCGCGACCTCGGTGAGACGTTCTCGAGCAACAAGCTCGGCTGTGAAGCGAACCCCGGGGCGATTGACGACCGGCAGTGGGTTGCGACCGACGAGACGGCGCCCGACGGCCAGGACGTGTACCTGAACTTCAACAACGACACCGGCTGCATTGCGACGTCCGAGCCTGGTTGCAGCCTCGTATTCGTCAAGAGCACCAACGACGGCGGTACCAACACGGCGGCCGACTTCGCCGCCTCGCCGTGTAATGCGTTCACCCAGACGGCGATCCCCGGCGCCACCTCTGACGATGAGCCGACCGCATGCCCGGATCCGACCGATCCGGACCTTTGGATCTCGGGACCCGTCGTCGTCGACAAGTCGAACAGCGCTCGACGCCACACGCTGTACATCCCGTTCGAGCGTCAGGTCGGTGGCAATTTCGTCATCTACCTCGCCAAATCGACCGACCTCGGCGAGACGTGGACGCGGCATCCAGTCGCGAACGTGGGTCCACACGACGCGGCGAACATCTTCCCGCAGCTGACGATCGACACCGCCGGGAACCTCTACTACACGTGGTCGCAGACGACGGGAAACCCCGACGCGGCGAACGGCGGCGGGGAGACTGACGCGTACTACACGTACTCGACGGACGGCGGCGTGACGTGGGCGACGCCGATTGACATCACGAAGGAGACGGGCGACTCGGCGGTCTTCCCATGGATGGTCGCGGGAAGCCCGGGACAGGTCGACCTCGTGCTCTACAAGGCGAACAGCGGACTGAACCCGAACATCGCCTTCTATGACGCGAACGGCAACCCGTGCAACGAGGGCGACGCCGGCTGCAAGCCGAACACGACCGTGTGGAACACGTATTTCGGGCAGTCGCAGAACGCACTCAACACGGGCGCGAACTTCAAGCTCGTGCAGATCTCCGACCACCCGATCCATACCGGCGGCGTCTGCACGGGCGGCCTCAGTTGCGATTCGAGCCCGCAAGCGAACCGCGACCTGCTCGACTTCCTGACGATCGACTACGACCACACGGGAGCCGCATACACCACGTGGGCCGACGACAACAACTCGCGGCATGACACGCGGCAGTTCTTCTCGCGGCAGCTATCCGGTGCGAGCATCCTCAAGGGCCAGAACATCGCCGCCATGAACGCGTACCCGATCACGGATCACGCGGTCACGGACCCGGCCGGGGACGTCTTCGACGCGACGGGGGCGCCGGAAGTGTCTTGCCCGGCGATGGACATCCTCGGGACGAACGCGCAACGGACCGGCGATCTGCTGACTGTGACCATGACCCTGAACGCGCCGCCTACGTCACTCGCCGCGATCACGTGCTCGAAGGCGTCGGCGACCGGTGGGCTCTGGGGAGCTGAGTTCTGGGCCGCCAGCAACCCCGTCGGCAACACCGCGATCTACAACAACGACAACTTCTACATCGCGTATCGCGACAACCCCGCCGATGGGGGACCAGGCGTCGAGGCCGGTGCGATCAACTCGATCTCGCCGACCTTCACGCATGACGAGTTCAACAGGTACGAGCCGGCAACGCCGACCGCGGCCACGGGGACCTGCTTCGCGGCGCTGCCGCCGACGCCGTGCACCGTCGTCATCACGGCGAGCCTCACCGGCCTAGGGGTGAAGGCGGGCAGCATCCTCGCCAGCGTGAGCGGCTTCTCCGTCTACTACTTCGGCAGCGAGCAACAGCCGCCGGGCTTGCGGATTCCGCTCGGCACGTCAAACCTCGCCGATGCGGCGACGCCGTTCGACGTGAACGGCACCGGCACCACGCCGTAACGACACCTATCCGGAGGGCCGGCGCACGCCGGCCCTCCGTTCTTCGGAGGACCACATGCGCAAGATCACGCTTCTCCTCGCAGCTGTCGTTGTCGCAGCGGCGACCGCGACGCTCGCGCGCGCCGACGCGAGCGGCCCGCTCGAGCTCGTCGACGGGACTGCCGTCCTGCTCGACCAGGGCGGCGGTGGCAACGGCGGCAACACGAGCTCGACCTCGAACTACACGAACATCTTCACGCCTTCGGCGTACCTCGACTACCACCGCTTCGGCGGGGAGCCGTCAGTCGTCGTCGACCGATTCGCCGGCGGCAACGACGCCGCGTACTCGTGCGGGCCGCTCGGAGTGGGATATCCGGGGTTCAGTTACTTCTTCCGCTCCAACGACCTCGGCGCGACGTGGCGGCTGCCGACGCACGATCCGATCTTCGGTCGTGCCGTCGTCGAAGAGCAGGGTGGCGGCGACTGCCATGTCGCGGTCGGCCAGACCACGCACCGTGTCTTCTTCGTCGACCTTTCGGGACCTGATGAGACGATCAACGTCTCCGACGACGGCGGTCAGACGTTCGTCTCGGCGCCGCTCGGCTCAGGGCTTTCGCCTGGGACGATCGACGACCGGCCATGGCTCGCCGTAGACGAGTTGCGTCCGGACGGCACGAAGAAGGTCTACGACTCGTTCATCGACTACACCGACATCGCGAACCCGACGCTCGCGGTGGCGATCTCGAACGAAGACGGAACCCCGGGAACGTACGGCGACGGGCCGTGCAACGCGGCGACCGTGAACGTACCGCCGGCGAGCGACGCGACGCCGACGGCGTGTCCCGACCCGTTCGACAAGATGCTCCAGGTTGCCGGCCCGACCGTTGTCGACCTCTACCGGACGCACAACGTGTACATCCCGTTCATCCGCGGGACGTCGATCATCCCGGGCCTGACGGCCGGCCCGCCGTGGTCGCTTTGGATAGCGCGCTCGAGCGATGGCGGCAACACGTGGACGCGCAGCCAGGTCGCTGTCCTCGGCGATCACAACCCGTCGAACATCTTCCCCGAGATGACGGTCGACAAGGGCGGCAACCTCTACTTCACGTGGTCGCAGTCGCAGGGCCCGATCGAGGACACTTCGGGCGGGAGCGGCTTCTTCGGCGAGCAGGACGTCTACTACGCGTTCTCGACGACCCTCGGCGCAACGTGGTCGAAGCCGATCGACCTGACCAACGAAAGCGGCGACTCCGCGGTGTTCCCGTGGATGGTCGCGGGCGATCCCGGTCAAGTCGACCTCGTCTACTACAGGGCCAATACCGGCCTGAACTCGAACGTCGCGTTCGTCGACGCGAACGGCAATCCGTGCTCCGATCCGAACAGCGAGTGCGGTGGCCGGCCGAATACGTCGGTCTGGAACGTCTACTTCTCGCAGTCGCAGAACGCGCTCAACACAGGGCCGAACTTCAAGTCCGTCCAGATCACCGACCATCCGAACCACCTCGGCCAGATCTGCACGCTCGGCCTCGCTTGCAGTGGAGACCGCAGCCTCGCCGACTTCATCTCGGTCGACGTCGATCACCTCGGTGCGGCGAACGTCGTCTGGACCGACACGAACAACTCGACGGGGGACGGCCGGATCAAGTTCGCAAGGCAAATCGCCGGCAACAGCGTGTTCACCGGCCAGAACATCAGCCTGCAGTCGACGTGGCCGATCCACGATCACTCCGTGACGGATCCGGTGGGTGACGTCACGGACGCCGCCGGGCTGCCGGAGGGATCATGTGCCGGCATGGACGTGCTGAAGGCGGCGACGTCCCGCAGCGGCGACCTGTTGACGCTCGCATTGACGCTCAACGCGCCGCCGTCTTCGACCGCGGCCATCGCGTGCGGCGCAGGCGCGACCGGGGGCCTGTGGGGCGCCGAGTTCTGGGCGTCCGGCACGCCGAACGACAACTTCTACATCGCCTACAAGGACAACCCTCCCGACGGGGCGGCTAGCGCCGAGGCCGGACGGTTGAGCGGTCTCTCGCCGACCCTCACGTCGAACGAGTTCAAGATGGTCGAACTCGCTACGGCTACGCCGTGCATCGCAGTGACGCCGGCGCCACTGGGCGCGCCGACCGCGTGCACGATCTCGATCACGGCGAGCCTGACCGGGCTCGGAATCAAGCCGGGCGCGGGCCTGTACTCCGTGACCGGCTTGTCCACATACCTGTTCGGCAGTGGAATGGCGATCCCCGACACACGCGTTGCGCTCGGCGTTTCGAACCAGGCCGACTCGACCGCAGCGCTGGATCAGAACGGCACCGGCACGACGCCGTAGCGACTTCTGCGGAGCGCCGTCGCTCGGCGGCGCTCCGCCCTCGCATCAGGAAAGGAGGCTCATGAAACGCGCACTGCTCATCGCTCTCGCGGTGCTGGCGTTCGTGCTCGTCCCGAGCGGCGGCGCGGGCTTGCTCGAGGGCTTCACCGAAACCGTCTCTCCCGAAGCCGAGGACAATGCGACCGAGCCGTCGGTCGCTGTCGACCGCTCCGATGGGACGATCTACGTCGCGTGGCAGGCGAGCGGCACCGACGTCGCACGCTCGGACGACGGCGGCCGCACGTTCGTGCAAACGCCGATCGGCGATCTCTTCGGGCGGGACGTCGGCGACGTCGACGTTCGGGTCGGCGGACCGACGCCATGCACTGCCGGGACTCCCACGCCGAACTGCTTGCCCGGCACGCACCGCGTCTATGTGACCTCACTGGAGAAGCTGCCGCTTCTCCTGCAGACGCACCTCGCGTACAGCGACGACCGCGGTGCGCACTGGACGGTGAACGAGGTCGCTGCGGTCAACCCGTCGTTCATCGACAGGCCGTGGCTCGCCGTCTATCCGAGCAAGGTCACCGCAACTCAGGACTCCGTCTACATCTCGTACCACGACTTCTCAGCCAGCCAGATCTGGGTGTCGAGCTCGCATGACGGCGGGCAGACGTTCGTGCAGACGAACGTGTTCGCAAACAACCCGCTCGCCGAAGTGCAGTCCTTCTGCAACACGGTCCCGAGCGACATCGAGGTCGATCCGGAGACGGGCGACGTGTACGTCCAGTGGATCACCGCCGACCCGGTCGCGAACACGACACAGGGGTGCAATATCAGCCAGGCGGAGAACTTCCATCAGGTGTACGTCGCGCACTCCGCCGACGGCGGTCTGACATGGGACGCGCACCTCGTCGCGGACACGGGGCCGAACACCAATACCGACGAGATCTTCGCGACGCTCGCGGTGGACGACTCGGGAACGTCGACGGCGGGCGGCAACGTGTACTCCGTGTTCACGGACAACATCCGCGGGCCGAACGTCTTCGACATCTGGTTCAGCCACTCGAGCACCAAGGCCCTGACGTGGACCAAGCCCGTGCTCGTGAACAGCGACAAGGGTACGCACTACTTCCCGTGGATCGCCGCGGGCAGCACCGGACGCGTGGACTTCATCTGGCTCAACACGCCCGACTACACGCCGAGCGACCCGGAACAGTCGCCGTGGTACACGACGTTCGCGCAGACGACCGACGGGTACGACGCGGTGCCGAAGTTCAACCAGACGTCGGCGTCGAGCTCGGTCATGCACGTCGGCGGGATCTGCACGAACGGGATCTTCTGCACGGTGAACGACGGCAACCGCGACCTCGCCGACTCGATCTCGATCGCGATCGACAAGGGCGGGAGCGCCGCACTGGTCTGGACCGACCAGGGCCGGATCCTGCACGGCCCGACGCACATCACGTACGGCTGTGTCACGTCGCAGCAGACCGCGTACGTGGGCGCGAGGCAAGGCGACAGCTGCAAGGGCCCGGCCGGGCCCTAAAAGCTCGAAGGGGGCCGCGTGTCGCGCGCGGCCCCCTTCGCATTTCGGCCTTTTGATCGCGAAACGCCGGCTGAGAGGTCGCCTTGGAGGGGCGGGATGCCCGTTTCGGGCTTGACTTCTGGCGAGGTTTGCGCCTCACTAGTTGGTGCCCTTGGGGTTCGCGGCAGGCCGGAGCTGCGATCCCGCTGACGCGCAACCGTTCACGATTCGGGGGAGATTGGCGGGGCAGGTGGAACAATTCAGTAGCTCTCTCAAACGCAACCGACGGCCGCTCGCCGTGGTCGTAATTGCTTTCCTGGCCGCGGTCGCGGCGCTCGCGCTCTCGTCGGGCGCCTCGGCGGCGACGATCACCTCTGCAGGTCCGCTGACGAACATCACGATCAGCCCGGACCTGAACTGCAGCGTCAACCACACAGGCGACGCCGCGAGCGAGTGGTTTGCCGCCACCGCCTGCGGAACGCTCGCGGTCGACCAGTCGGCAGCGGCGCTTTACGGCCCGGGCAGCATCCCGGCAGGAGGCGCGGCGTCGCCGAGAACGCCGTTCACGCAGATCAGCCAGACCGGGCCAACCGGAACGGGCACCAGCCTCGATCCGTTCAAGATCGTGACCGTTGCAGGGCTCGGCCTGAGCGGCCTGACGATCACGCAGACGGATACCTACGTCGTCGGCCAGGAGTCGTACCTGACCGACGTGCAGATCTCGAACTCGAACACCTTGTCGCGGTCGGTTCGGCTGTACACCGCGGGGGACTGCTTCCTCCAGAACTCAGACTTCGGGTTCGGACGTGTGGACGGAGGTGCGATCGCGTGCACGGCGACAGCCGATCCCGGCAGCCGGATCGAGCAGTTGTTCCCGCTCACGTCCGGCAGCAGGTACTACGAGACCTTCTTCAACACGATGTGGGCGCTGATCGGATCGCGGGCTGCAGGACCGAACACCTGCGACTGCGCGACGAACGAGGACAACGCAATCCTGCTCAGCTGGGACGTGTCCGTGCCCGCCAACGGCTCGGTCACCGTCTCGCACCTGACGACGTTCTCCCCGCTCGGCTTCTCGCCGCTGACAACGGCAAAGACCGCGGATTCGTCCACAACGACGGCCGGCGAGGCCGACGGCTACACGATCACGATCCACAATCCGAACGTGTCGGCCGTCACGGTGAATTCGATCACCGACACGCTTCCCGCCGGCTTTGCCTACGTGCCGAATTCGACGACCGGGGCGACGACCGCGAACCCGACGATCAACGGGCAGACGCTGACGTGGAGCGGCTCGTTCAGCGACGCGGCAGGCGGCGACGTCAGCGTCCATTTCAACGTCACCGCATCGAGCACCGCCGGGACGTACTTCAACAACGCAGGCGGTGAGGCGGGAGCAGTTGCGGTCGTCCCGACCGGGGACACCGCACCGGTGACGGTCCAGGGTGTTCAACACGCGCCGACGACCCTCACGGTCAACGCGGGCAGTGGCGACTTCGCCGACGCCACTTCCGTGTCCGCAGTGTTGAAGAAGTCGAGCGACTCCACTGTGATCGCCGGCAAGTCGGTCACCCTGACGCTGAACGGCGTCGAGACGTGCACGGCGACCACGGACGCCACCGGCACGGCAACGTGCCAGATCACGCCGGGCGAGGCCGCCGGCCCATACACGCTCGCAGGCTCGTTCGCCGGAGACAGCGGCTTCGTGGCATCCACCGGTTCAGCGACCTTCAACGTCACGCTCGAGGAGACGGCCCTCTCCTACACGGGGAACACCTCAGTCGTGAACGGTCAGCCGATGACGCTCTCGGGCGTGCTGACGACCGACGATCCCGCCGCGGCCACTGCCCTCGCCGGGAAGCTCATCACCTTCACGTTGGGCTCGGTCGGCGGCACCCAGAACTGCTCCGCGACGACGGACGCGACGGGGATGGCCTCCTGCCAGATCCCGTTCGTGTCGCAGACGCCGGGGCCGGTGGCCGTCTCGGCCGGCTTCGCCGGAGACAGCTTCTACGCGCCCGCCAGTGCATCGGCGACTGCGGACGTCGTTCCCCCGCCTGCGGCGGGGGCGTTCGTGGTCGGCGACATGTCGGCCGGTTCGCCGACGATCGACACCGCGGTCAACTTCTGGGGCGCCCAGTGGGCGAAGAACAACTCGTTCTCGGGCGGCGCTGCCCCGGCGGCGATGAAGGGCTTTGCCGACAGCCCGACCAGCCTCAGCTGCGGCGATACATGGACGACTCGTACGGGCAACAGCTCGAATGCGCCGAGCTCGATCCCCGGCGAGATCAACGTGATCGTCTCGGACAAGGTCACGCAGTCAGGCTCGACGATCAGCGGCAAGATCCTGCACGTCGTCGTCGTGCGGGTCGATCCCGGCTATGGCCCCGCGCCGGGGAAGGACGGGAACGGCAAGATCATCGGGATCATCTGCTAGCCGGATCCCGTAGCCGAACGTGGGAGGCGTCATGCCGATATGTCGCCTCCCACGTCCGGGCGAGCCGATTGGTTGAGAATCGGCTATCTTGGTCGCGTCGTCACGAGGCTTTGCCTCAAGAGGGAGAGGGGTTACTCCATGCGTCTGAAACTCGGGCTCGCGCTCGTCTTTGCGCTGCTTTCTGTCGTGCTGCCGTCTTCGGCCGGCGCGATCATCGGCGGCTCATACGACGGCACGAACCATCCGTACGTCGCTTACGCGGACAACGGCGTCTTCGCGTGTTCCGGGACGCTGCTGTCACCGACGGTCATGCTGACGGCCGCGCACTGCTTCAGCGACAGCACGTCGGCGTACGGCGTCAACACGGTCACTGGCGGGTCGATCGTCCGCACGACGTTCGATCCGAACTTGACTGTTGCGAACCCGGCGCGGCAATGGCATTGGGGCACGTACTACTTCGACCCGCAGTTCGCGATCGGCTCGGGCGGTGGACTGCCGGGCTTCGACACACATGACGTCGCGATCATCGTCTTCACGACCACGGGGTGCCACGTTCCGAGCAACCGCAATCCGGCGACGAACACGTGCGGCCCGATTGCGTCCTCGGAAACCAACGGCCAGTACGGCCGGCTTCCGAGCCAGGGTCTGGTCGACACGCTGAGGAACGGGCAGACGATCGGCCTCGTCGGCTACGGCGTCCAGAACTACGTCGTCGGCGGCGGCCCGTGCGGTGGTCCGTGCAGGCCGACCCCCGGTGATGTCTTCACGCGGTTCGCCGGCCTGACGACGCTCATCGCGAGCAACGACCGCATCAGCAAGGAGTTCATCAAGCTGCATGCGAACAAGGTCGGCGTTTGCCACGGCGATTCCGGCGGCCCGGATCTGCTCGACAGCACGAACATCATCCTCGCCGTCAATTCGTTCGGGAACGGCCAGGAGTGCCAGTCGAACACGTGGTCGTACCGTGTCGACACGGCGCAAGCCCTGTCGTGGATCGCGGGAGCGATCGCGGCAGGCGGCGGCAGCCTCTAAGCCGCTCGTTCTCGCGCTCGGGGCCGGGCAAATGCCCGGCTCCGACGCCGTCTGTCGTTTGCGCACCTCCGGCAGGAAACGGGCGTGGCGCTCGCCGGTCCGAGCTCAGCCGTAGAGGCCACCCGTCGAGGCTAAAATGCCGGCTGCGCGGACGTAGCTCAGTTGGTAGAGCATCAGCTTCCCAAGCTGAGGGTCGCGGGTTCGAACCCCGTCGTCCGCTTCGGAACCAGCGTTTGCTACGAGTCAGGTTCGTCCGCGCCCCGGATGTCATCGGCCACCCGGTCCTTGAACGGCTGCAGCCGCTCGAACAACTCGTCGGCGGGAACCGGTTCCTCCGGCTCGCCGCCGAGGAGCCACGGCGCGGCGTCGACCGCGGTCTTCCAGGCGACTTCGTCGACGACTGCGCCCGCGTCGACGTCCGCGTCATCCGTTCCGTCGATCACTTCGACTGAATCCAGGTAGACGTTCGTGAACCGGCCGCGCTGCTGTTCGTGGAACGTGATGCGCGCGCGTTTGCCGCGCGCCCCGAGCGCCGCTTGCGCGATCTCCTCGCGGAACGTCGTGAACTCACGGCCGCCGTCGTCGCGGAGGACGAAACGGGTCGTGCCCGACGACGTCTTCAGCGCCGTCACGTCCGCGACCTGCACGACCGCCTCGCTCATGTTCGAGCTCGTCGGAGCGTCTTCGCGAGTGTCCTGATCGTCAGCGCGAGAAAGACAAGGCCGAGGAGTGCTCGGGCATCGTCCTCTCGGAGCGGAAGCCGCGAGCGGTCAACACGCGGCGCGACGACGTCCGCGACCATCCGACGCCATCCCTCTTCAGCTGCCGCGTGAGCAAGCGAACGCGGGTTCATCGCGTCGCGGGTCGGCGTCGCGAACGGATCGGGAGGGCCATCGGGATGGTATTCCCGGCGCAAGGCGCCCGACACCTCGCTGGGTTACGAGCGCGTGAGGGTGGGGATGCGAACGCGATGTCGTCGGCTGCAGCGAAAGCGCGTCATTCAGCACGAAGTCCGTGGGTCGGCTACCTGGGTCGTGCCGGCCTCGCTGCGCAAGGCGTGTGCTTCGGGATCGTGGGGGTGCTCGCGATCGCCGTCGCGACCGACACCGGCGGCGAGACGACCGATCCGGAAGGCGCGCTTGCCGCGCTTGCCCGGCACGGCTGGACGAAGGCGCTTCTCGTCCTCCTGACGGTCGGATTTGCAGCGTATGCCGTCTGGCGGTACGCGCAGGCGCTCCTGGATCGCGGCGGGATGGGGGCGGACGCAGGCGGCATCGCCCGACGGACGATCCAGTTCGGGCAGGGAACGATCTATGCCTTCCTCGCCTGGGGAGCGATTCGGATCCTCCTCGGCTCGCGGCCGCGACCGGGAGAGCCGCACCGCGCAACCGCCGGTGTCCTCGGGTGGCCCGCCGGCCGGGAGCTCGTCGGCGCGGCGGCGGCATTTCTCGTGGTCGTCGCCGGCGTCACGGCGTACTGGGCGGTCACCGGGCGGTTCAAGGAATCGCTCGCGACAGGCGAGATGTCACGGCGGATGGAGCGGATCGTCTCGATCAGCGGAGTGGTGGGCCTTTGCTCGCTCGCGGTCGTCCTAATAATCGTGGCGTGGTTCCTGCTCAAGGCTGCGATCGAGTTCGAGGCCGCGCCGGCCGTCGGGATCGGCGGCGCCCTGGCGCGGCTCGCACGGGCCCCGTACGGCTCGTGGGTGCTCGGGGCGACGGCAGCCGGATTGATCATCTTTGCCGTCTTCGACCTGCTCCAGGCGCGGTATCACGAGGCGTGACGCCTGCGGCGGGGTTTACAGAATCACCTTCGTCGGCAAACGGACCATAAAGCGAGGGAAAGGGGCCGGTTAGATGGCCGAAGACGATCAGAATGTGACTGAACAAATCTCAGACGGCGTGAGCGGTGGGTCGCTCCGCTCGCTCATGAGCAAGGAGATCCTGATTCCTGCGGTCCTCAGCGCGGGCGCTGCCGTTGCCGCGCGGAAGGGGCCCGACCTGATCCGCAATCTCAGCTCGTCCGTCGAGCAGAAAGGGCAGGACGAGGCCGAGGAGCTCGGCGAGAAGGGCGCCGAGGGCGCGAAGAAGGCCCTGACCGGCGGCGGCCAGGGCGGCGGGCTCGGCAAGGTCGCGGGCGCGGCGCTCGGCAAGATCGGTGGCGGTGGCGGTGGTGGCGGTCCGCAGGGCAAGACCCGGCGGCTGCCGATCCAGCGCTGGACGGACGTCGCGGTGCCCGTCGAGGTCGCGTATCGCGAGTGGACGAAGTTCGAAGAGTTCCCGAAGTTCATGCACCGCGTGCTCAGCGTCAACAAGGACGACGGCAACGACAACGTCGTCAAGTGGGAAGAGAAGATCTGGTTCTCGCGCCGGCAGTGGGAGGGAGAGATCACCGATCAGCGGCGCAACGACCGCATCGCGTGGAAGACGAAGTCGGGCATGCAGCACGCCGGCATCGTCAGCTTTCACCAGATCGGTCCGCGGCTGACCCGCGTGATGGTGACGATGGACTTCGTCCCGCAGGGGATGTTCGAGAAGATGGCGTCGGGGATGCGGTTCGTGAAGCGCGCCGTGCAAGCAGACCTGGCGCGATTCAAAGCGCAGGTCGAGATGAACGATGCCAAGGGTCTCGAGTACCGCTCCGGCTCGGACGAGCAGAAGGAGGAAAAGCAAACGGACGACGACAACCAGGAGTCGTCACCGCGTTCGGGCCGATCGCAGTCGTCGGGAAACGGCAACGGCGACGACGATCGCAAGCAAGACAAGCAAGACAACGGCGAGCGGGACGAAGAGCGTCGCGAGCGTGAAAGCCGCCGGCGAGAACGCCGCGAAGCAGTGACGTCGTAGGAAATGAATCTCGCCGTAGACGCGGTCGGCAGTCGCCTTCAGGGGCGACAGGCGTCACGGTCGAAGGCATTTGCGACAGCGGCCGTCGTCGGGGTTGCGGCCGCTGTCGCGACATACCGGTTATTACGGAGCGAGCCCGACCACGGGGACGAGTAGCGGCCTAGCCGCTCTCCTCCTCCGCGCCGTCGTCCGACGCTTCTTCGTCGTTGCCGCTGCCGCGCGACTGAACCAGGTGCTGCGCGGCTCCCGCGGCTGCCCCGAGCGCCGCTCCTACAGCTGCGCCCTTCATCGCCCCGCCGATGGCGCCCGAGCCGCCGGGAGCGCCTTCTTCCTCGTTCTGCTCGCTCCCGCCGCCGTCGCCTTCCTCGCTCTGTGCGTTCTCGACGCCTCCGCCGTCCTCGTTCTCGCTCTCTTCCTCGTTCTCGTTCTCGTTCTGCTCCTGCTCGGCCATTCCAACCTCGCTTCCGTTGAGTGACGCGCGGTCCGTATCCCGCGCACGCCCGCTGAAACGCGGATTCAAAAGCGCGCGGGGTGGGGAAGCGAACGGCGACGATGGCAATCGCAACGCAAGGGACGGCGAGCAACTACCTGCAGCGGGCCCCGAGCCCGAGCGGGCTTGCGGACGTCGTCGATCTGATTCTCGACAAGGGTCTCGTGATCGATGCGTATGTGCGCGTGGCCGTGATCGGGATCGAGTTGATCACGATCGACGCGCGGATCGTGATCGCGAGCGTGGACACGTATCTCCGCTTCGCCGAAGCCGTCAACCGGCTCGACCTGGCGCAGACAAAGACTTCGGGGCTCCCGGAGCTCGAGGAAATGGGAGCCGAGAAGAAGACCGAGGGTGCGATCGAGGGCGCGGAGGACGAGCTGCTGCCGAGCGGATCGAAACTGAAGACGGCTGCGAAGGGTGTCGCTGCTGCTGCGGCGGTCGGCGCCGCGGCCGCCGCTGCTCGCGGCCTCGCCGGGCGCAACGACGACGAAGAGGAAGAGGGGGAGTGAACCGTGGCCCAAACCGAGCGCAATGACGGACGCATGCACAAGGTGACTCGATCGGTCGCGAAGAAAGCGCTCGCGCCGGTCGCGGCCAGCGCCGCGGCGTACGCGGCCAGGAAGCTTCCGCAGCTGTTCGAGGAGAAGGTCGCGCCGAAGCTCCGCGAACGCGGAGGCGCGCGCGCGGCTGCCCAGGACATCGCCGGCGCCGTCGGGACGCACGTCGGGCATGCGAAAGAGACCGTCGCAAGCAAGGCGGGCGATGCGAAAGAGACCGTCGCAAGTAAGGCGGGCGATAGCTCGATCCCGTCGGTAGGCGGCGAGAGCGCTCGTGCGACCCCCGCCGCCGGCAACGGCGGCTCGAACGATCGGGAGCGCGAGGGAGCGCGACAGAAGCGCGAGCAGAACCGTCAGGCGCGGCGGAAAGCCACGACCTAAGGAGCGACGACATGGCAATCGCAACGCAAGGGACGGCGAGCAACTACCTGCAGCGGGCCCCGAGCCCGAGCGGGCTTGCGGACGTCGTCGATCTGATTCTCGACAAGGGTCTCGTGATCGATGCGTATGTGCGCGTGGCGGTGATCGGGATCGAGTTGATCACGATCGACGCGCGGATCGTGATCGCGAGCGTGGACACGTATCTCCGCTTCGCCGAAGCCGTCAACCGGCTCGACCTGGCGCAGACGGAAGCGGCCGGACTGAAGGAGCTGCAAAACGGCGGCTCCGAGAACAAGGTGCGTGGTGCCGTCGAAGGAGCGAAGGAGGCGTTCTCCGGCGGTAACCGTTCGAAGGAGGACGCGAAGAGCAAGTAGCCCGTGAGGCCGACGGAGGTGGCGCAACGATCCGACCGCGCCGCGGCCATGGCGGGCGGTGTCTACGTCTACGGGATTTGCCGGCGCCGTGAACGCGCCGCGCCTCCGTCCGAAGGGATCGGCGGCGCGGACGTCGACTTTCTGCCCCATCGCGACCTCGCGGCAATCGTCACCGACGTTGCCGGTGGACGAATCCGTGCAACACGCCGCGACTTGATCCGCCACTCGAACGTGCTCGCCGCGATCTTCGAGGGAGGGCAGGTCCTGCCGCTGCGCTTCGGCACTGTCTATCCCGACGGTGCGGCGGTCGTCGATGGGCTGCTCGAGGCGCGCTACGAGGAGCTCGACGATCTTCTGGACGCTCTGCGTGGCAAGGTCGAGCTGAACGTCAAGGCGTTCTACGAGGAGGAGGCGGTGCTTGCGGAAGTCGTCGCGGGGGATCCGCGCATCGCGCGGCTGCGGGAGGCGACGATCGGCAAGCCGGCCGCCGCGACCCACGCGCTCAGGCTCGACCTCGGGCAAGCGGTGGCGCAAGCCCTCGATGCGCGCCGCGCCGCCGACGCCGACGCGATCATCCGACGGCTGCATCCGCTTGCGGAATCGATCGTCGTGGACGATCAGGAGGTGGAGAACCTCGTCGTCAAGGCGGCGCTTCTCGTCGAACGAGACGTCCTCGACGCCGTTGACGGGGCAATGGACGACATCGCGCGCGAACAGGCGGGCCGGATCAACTTCAAGTACGTCGGGCCTCTGCCGCCGCATAGCTTCGTTGCGCTCGACCTGCGCGAGCCAGCATGATCCGGGTCCGACCATGGGACTGATCACCGGCCTTTTGACGCTTCCGCTCGCGCCCGTCCGAGGGACGATCTGGATCGCGGAGCGCCTCGTCGAGCAGGCGGAGCATGAGCTCGGCGACGAGACGACGATCCGGCGCGAGTTGGCCGCGGCCGAGCTTCGGTACGAGTCGGGCGCCCTGTCGCTCGAGGAGTTCGAGCAGCTGGAGGACGTCCTGCTCGACCGGCTCGAATGGATCCGCGAGTCGGCAGACCTGGAGGGACAAGCCTGATGGCGGGCGACCGCGAAGAGGCGCAGCAGAAGCGGACAGACGCGCGTCGTCGTCGGCGCAAGCCGACGGAGCAGGCGCCGGCGGAATCGCCGTCGGCGGACGTCGCGCACGACGATGACGAGGGGGTCGGCGAGCCGATCGAGACGGTGAAGCACGCCGCGAAGGTCGCCGCTGCGGCCGCCGCAGTCGGCGCTGCCGTCGGCGCGGCGCGCGCGATCACCGGAAACGATGACGACGGCGAGGGCGACGGCGAAGACGGCGGTGAACGCGACCGGGAACGCGGCGAACACGACGAGACGCGCGACGGTGCCTCCGGCGAGGCCGGCGGCGGCGCCGACGACGACACGGATGCCGCATCGCGCGACGACGATTCCAGGTCCGAGCAACAGACGCCACAGCCCGAGACATCCGTCCGCGACGCCGAACCGGCGCCCACGCCATCCGACCGCGACGCCGAACCAGCGCGGCAAGAATCGCGGTCCGGTCGACGCGAGGCGTCGGGCCATCGGCCCGCGAGCGGGGCCGACGCGCAGCAGGCAGTCGCACAAGCCCGCGAGCACCTGAAGACGCTGTCGGGTCACGACGCCGAATCCGTCTCGTCGTTCGAGCCGGCGCAGGGTGGTTGGAAAATCGGGCTCGAGGTGCTCGAGGTGTCGCGAGTGCCCGCGTCGACGGACGTCCTTGCAACGTACGAGGTCACGGTCGACGACGACGGCAACCTCGTCTCGTACTCGCGTGCTCGACGGTACTACCGCTCGCAGGCGGCGGGGGAGGAGGGACGATGAGTTATCCGGAACGTTCCGGCGCGCGGCAGATGGGTCTCGGCCAGGGACGCAGTGGCGGCGGGCCGGCGCAGCTTGCGGACGTCCTCGAGCGCGTCCTCGACAAAGGGATCGTCGTCGCCGGCGATATCCGGATCAACCTCCTCGACATCGAGTTGCTCACCGTGAAGATCCGCTTGCTGATCGCATCGGCCGACAAGGCCCGCGAGATGGGCATCGACTGGTGGCGGGACGACCCGTTCCTTTCCGGCGGCTCGAGCGACGGTGACGGCTCGCTCGAGGACCGGCTGAAACGGCTCGAGTCGGCCGCAGGCATCGGCGACGAGGCGAAGCAGCGACGGACGCCACGACGCCGCAAAGACGAGTGACGAACGGAGACGACGCCGGCTACTACGTCTACGGCGTCATCGACGCCGATGCCGAAGTCGAAAGCGTCATCGCAACATCAAGCGCGATCGATCCTCACCAGCCGCCGTACATCGTGACGGCCGGCACCGTCGCCGCTGTCGTGAGCATCGTCTCACTCGACGACTTCGGCGAGGCCGACCTTCCCGAACGGCTGAACGAACCCGAATGGCTCCTTCCACGTGTCGCTGCGCACGAGGACGTTCTCGCTCACGCGCTCGCGCGCGCGACCGTGATTCCGTTCCGATTCGGCACGGTCTACCGCGACGCGGCATCGGTCGAGGACTTCCTGCGGAGCCATGAAGCCGAGCTTGCGGCGACCCTCCGACGGTTGAACGGCCGGATCGAAATCGGTGTCAAGGCGTACGTCGATCGCGACCGAGCAGCGGAGGTCGCTCGTCGAGCCGATACAGACCTCTCCGGGCTCGAAGCCGAGCTCGCTGACGCGCCGGAAGGACGCGCGTACATGCTGCGCCGCCGGATCGACCGAATGGTGGAAGACGCGGTTCAGCGCCGCGAGGCCGAGTGGTCCGAGGCAAGCCACGACGCGCTTTCCGCGGCGGCTGAGGAGTCGCGGGTCAACCCAATTAGATCTCCGACACCGGACGAGCCGAGGTCGATGATCCTGAACGGCGCGTACCTCGTCGCTTCTGACGGTGACCTGCGACAAGTCGCACGAGACCTCGAAGAGCAGTACGGATCGGCGGGATTCAGCGTCGAGCTGACGGGACCGTGGCCGCCGTACAACTTCGTCGAACAGGGGCGGGCGTGACCGATGACGCACAGCGGTCTCCGCTGCAGCAGCAGATCACCCTGCTCGAGCTCGTCGACCGCGTCCTCAACAAGGGGGTCTCGCTGACCGGTGACATCACGCTGTCTGTCGCCGACGTCGATCTCGTCTACGTCGGGTTGCGTGTCCTCCTCGCCTCCGTCGGGACGCTCGAGGAGCTCGAGCAGCAGGACCGGCCACGGCTCGAAGCCGGCAGATGATCCACCTCTACGCGATCGCAGGCGACTCCCTGCCGCGTCGGGACGGTCTCGCGGGTATCGACGGTGCCGCGGTCGAGATCTCGTCGGTCGACGATCTGCGCGTCGTTTTCAGTCGGCACGAGCGCGGTCTCCACGTCGACGAGAACGGCGTCGTCGAGCACGCGCGTGTGATCGACGACTTGACCTCGGCCGGAGCGACGGTTCTCCCGGCCCGCCTACAGAGTGACTATGCCGACGAGGGTGCACTCGCAACGGCGGTGCGCGAACGTGCGCTGTCGTTGCGGAACGCGCTGCAACGCGTCGCCGGGCGCGTCGAGCTCGGTGTCCGGGCTGCGGAGCGGACCACTTCGGAACGGGCGGCGGGCGCCGATGACCCGGCGGCGTACATGCGCGCACGCCTAGCGGACGCGCAGCGTCTCGATCAGGTCGTCGCTGCGATCCACGAACCGCTCGCTGCGCTGTCCGACGACAGCGTGCGTCACGTCGTCACAATTGGTGGCTTCAAGATGTCCAGCGCATATCTCGTGAAGAAAGAGACGCTCGACGACTTCCGCTCGGTCTTCGACACGATCGTTTCCGAGCACCCGGACCTTGCGCTCGTCTGTACCGGGCCATGGCCGCCGTACAGCTTCGTCGCCGCCCGCGGTCGCGAATGAGCCACGAGGCCGGCGATCGGATTCTCGGCGCTTCCGATGACGTCGAATTGTTCGCGGAGCAGCTCGACAACCTCCGCGACGCGTTTCCGCGTCGGATCAACGCCGATCCCGAAAACGTCGAACGCGGGCTCGCCCAGCTGGTGCTGACGTTGATCGAGCTTTTACGGCAGTTGATGGAGCGTCAGGCCCTTCGACGAATGGAACAGGGAACCTTGAGCGAGGAGCAAATCGAGCGCCTAGGGACGACGTTCATGAAGCTTCAGGAGCGTATGGATGAGTTGAAGGTCCATTTCGAGCTTCGGGACGAGGATTTGAACCTGAATCTCGGCCCGCTCGGCGATCTGCTCTGAATCGAGGAATGAAAAGGCGTCGGTCGGGGATACGCGAAAGCGGGTCTACAACTTGAAGGAGGCACCTTATGGCATCGATCAAGGACGTCGAAAAGCTTGCCGACGACCTGGAAGGGTTGGTTGATCAGCTCCGAAACGAGCTGAAGGACGGCCCTGATTTCGAGAAGCTCGTGCAGATCTCGGACGAGCTCTCCGAACACGCAGACAACGCTGCCGAGACGTTCAACACCGTGAACGACGCGCTGATGAGCCGCCTCAGCGGATTGAGCGGTGGCGGCAGCAGCGGCGGCGGCAGAAGTTCCAATCGGTCCGGCTCGAGCTCGAGCGGCTCGCAGTCGCGCCAGAAGGCCGAAGCTTCGGCCTGACCAAATCATCGCGGGGACGATGGGGGTAGAGACAGATGGCAGATGAACAGGATCGTGAACAAGAGGAACAGTCCGGCGGCGACGAGCAGGGCTCGCGCGGCGGGATGAGCACAGCGGCGAAAGCAGCTGCCGCTGCAGCAGCGACGGGTGCGGCGACCATTGCCGTTCGGAAGGTGCTCACCCGTGACGAAAACTCGAATGGTTCGTCCAACGGGTCGTCGAGCGGCGGCGAGACGAAGGCTTCGCGATCTGATCGCTCGGGCGGCAGTTCGCTGTTCTCGTCGGTCGCGTCGGGCGGGTGGGATGCTGCGCGTGATGCGCTTGTCCCGATCGCGGAGGACGCCGCCGAGGCCGCCGGGAAATACGTGGCGACCAGTGCGCCGGACTTCGTCCGTGACCGGATCGTCCCGCGCTTCATCGAAGCGTTCAACAACGCAAACGACAGCGATTGACGGCGAGCGGGGCTCCCGTTTCGGGAGCCCCGCTGCCGAATCGCGTGACAAGGCGGAGGTGAGTCGGTGGACGAAGAATCACTTTCTCAGGAGAATGAGAACGGCGACGACGACGAAGGGATGTCGACGCCGAAGAAGGTCGTAGCGGGCGCAGCGCTGGGCGTTGCGATTCCCGCAGCGGTCGGTGTCGCGAAGAAGCTGATGGGCGACAGCGACTCGGACGACCAGTCCGAATCCGAGGACGACGGCGACGACGACTCCGAGGGCGGTTCGAGAACCCAGAGCCGCGGGAGTGGTCGTGGGTCGTCGGGCGCGTCGCGCGGCCGGAGCTCTTCGGGGTCGCGGAGCCGTGCCTCGTCGGGCACGTCGCGCAGCCGGAGCTCTTCCGGGTCGCAAAGCGGTAGCTCGTCGGGCACGTCGCGCAGCCGGAGCTCCTCGGGCACCTCGCGCGGTCGGAGCACATCGGGGACCTCGCGCGGTCGGAGCACATCGGGGACCTCGCGCGGTCGGAGCACATCGGGGACCTCGCGCGGTCGGAGCACGTCCGGCACGTCGCCGAGTCGCAGCACGTCGGGCACGTCGCGCGGTCGGAGCACGTCCGGCACGT
>JBJMJS010000077.1:0-40701 GCA_045806225.1 Gaiellaceae bacterium | reverse complement strand
GAGGGGCCGGCAGGGGAGGAGCGGATCCTCGAGCTTGTCAAGGAAACGCTCGACGCGCACGAGCGCGACGACTGACCTCGACATGTCCCCAGAAGCTTCAACACGCCTGTGGGGAGCGCGCCGAACCTGTGGAGATGTTTCCGTTCTCCCCGCAAATTGCGACCGCCCCGCGTTGCGAGCGCAGCGAAGGCGTTCTACGGTCAGCGACGCGACGGGCCGCACGTCGCACGACCGGATTCCGGTCATCGGGTGGAGGCAGCCGGCGCGGTCACGGATCCCCATGTGTCCGCGCCGCCCCGCCCTACGCTAGGCTCGCGCCGTGTCCTTCGACATGAACGAGCTCCTCCAGCAGGTCGGACAGATGCAGCAGCAGGTGCAGTCCGCGCAGGCAGAGCTCGCCAAGGAAACCGTCGAGGCGTCGGCCGGCGGCGGGATGGTCACGGTCACGGCCAGCGGAGCCGGGGACATCCAGTCGATCAAGATCGACCCGAAGGCGATCGACCCGGACGACCCGGAGATGCTCGCCGACATGGTGCTCGCAGCGGTGAACGAGGCGCTGAAGTCGGCGCAGTCGCTCGCGGAGTCGAAACTCGGCGGCCTCGCCGGCGGGCTCGGCGGCCTCGGCCTGCCCGGTCTCTGATGACCCTCGCAGCGCGCGTCGAGCGTCTGCGGACCGTCTCGCTCTTCGCCCGCCTCGACGATGACTCGCTCGCGCTCGTCGCCAGCGTCGCCCGTGAGTTCGAGGCGCCGGCCGGCCGCGTCCTCGCCGAGCCGAAGCAGACCGGCACCGGGATGTTCGTGATCGACGAAGGGGAAGCGCGGGCGGAGATGCGCGGCGGCTCGGCCCGCGGGCTCCACGGCGGCGACTGCTTCGGCGAGCTCGCGCTGCTCGTCCCGGACGGAGCGCGAACCGCGCGCGTATCGGCCGTGACGGACGTGCGTTGCCTGGCGATCACGCGTGACGACTTCCACCACTTGCTCGAGCGCGAGCCGCGGATCGCGATCTCGCTGCTCGAGGTCCTCGCCGAGCGGCTCGCCGGCTAGACCGCCGGCCGAGTCAGACGCAATTCGCGAGGGCTACGCGGAGGCAGTGACGCTCGACATGCCGACGACCATGTCGACCATGCCGGCGACGTCGCCGCTCTTGCGGAGATACGCCGAAGCGCCGGAGGCGTAGGCACGTCGGTCCGCGGTCGGCGAGTCGTTGCCGGTGATGAGGACGACGCGCGGACGCTTCGCGAGGAGCGCGAGCTGTCGCGCCGCCTCGATCCCGTCGACGCGGGGCATGCCGACGTCCATCACCACGAGATCCGGCTTCAGCACGCTCGCCAGGTCGACCGCCTCGACGCCGTCCTTGGCAACGCCGACGACCTCGACGTCGGCATGCGCCATGAGCGTCGAGCGGAGGAGCTCGGCGAAGGCTCGATCGTCGTCGGCGATGACGACGCGAACCCGTTCCAGCGGCGGCCGAAGGGGCGCGGGCACCTCACGAGTGTTGCGCGCCGACGCCCGGCCGTCTGCTCCCCATTGGTGGAGGAACGAGCAGGGACGGCGTGGCCGCCGGAGCGGGAGATCCGCCCCACACCGGCACAATAGGACGGTGTTCAGCCCATCGGTCGACAACCTCGTCGCACAGCTGTCGCGCCTGCCGGGCGTCGGGACGCGGACTGCGCAACGGCTCGCATTCCACCTCCTCCAGCGTCCGACAGACGAGGCGCTCGCGTTGGCGACGGCGATCGAGGAGGTGAAGGCGCGCGTCCGGTTCTGCCGCGAGTGCGGCAACCTGACCGAGGACGAGGTCTGCGCGATCTGTACCGATGCGCGACGCGACCAATCGATGATCTGCGTCGTCGAGCAGCCGGTCGATCTGATCTCCGTCGAGCGAACAAGCGAGTTCCGCGGGCTCTACCACGTCCTCGGCGGCGCGCTCTCGCCGCTGGACGGCGTCGAGCCCGAGCACCTCCGGATCGACGAGCTGCTCGGCCGCGTCGACCGCAACGGCGTGCAGGAGGTCGTTCTCGCCACGAACCCGAACATGACCGGCGAGGCGACGGCCGCGTATCTCGCCGACCGGCTCCGCGGACGCGTGCGCGTCACTCGTCTGGCGAGTGGGCTACCTGTCGGTGGGGATCTGGAATACGCGGACGAGGTGACCTTGGGGCGGGCACTTGCGGGCCGGCGGGAGATGTAGGAAGCCAGCGCGCGAGCGCGCGCTCGCCGTCGCGCGCGACCCAGAAGCAGATCGCCGCGAGCGGGAGCTCGACGAGGACGGCCTCCACGACGGCGGCCGTGAGATGCCTGCCTCCGGCTTCGAGGGTGATGTCGAACCATGCGTCGGTGCAAAGGAGCGTCCCGCTGATCGCCGCGGACGCCTCGATCCAGGGAGAGCGCCGGAGCGACGCGAGCGCGGTTGCGCCGAGCGAGGCGGCGAGCGCGATGTCGAACCCGGCCCAGACAGTCCGCCAGTTCCCCGTCTCGTGATGGGCCGGGAGGCTGAACGTCAACCACAGCGTCCACGGCAGCAGCGCGAGGCAGGCGACTGCAAAGAACGGCGCGATGAGCCGGCGCACCTCCACCCGCAGGTGTTCTACCTACAATCGACCGGGTGACGACGACGGACTACGAGGCGGTCCCCGCTGTCGAGGCCGACGCGGAGGCACCGCAGGTCCAAACGGTCGTGATGAAGTTCGGCGGGACGTCGGTCGCCGATCCCGAGAAGCTGAAGAGCGTCGCACGCCGGCTCGTCGATGCACACGAGGCAGGCGCGCGTGTCGTCGCCGTCCTCTCGGCGATGGGCCGAACGACGGACGAGCTCCTGGACCTCGCGCGCCAGGTGTCGGAGACGCCCGACGCACGTGAGCTCGACATGCTCGTTTCGGTCGGCGAGCGGATCTCGTGCGCGCTGTGCGCGATGGCGATCCACGACCTCGGCCACGAGGCGATCTCGCTGACCGGGTCGCAGGCCGGGATCGTGACCGACACCGTCCACGGCAAGGCGAAGATCGTCGACGTCCGCGCGCGCCGGATCCACGAGGCGCTCGACCGGAACGAGATCGTCCTCGTCGCGGGGTTCCAGGGCGTGTCGACAGACCACGACGTCACGACGCTCGGCCGCGGCGGGTCCGACACGACGGCGGTCGCCCTCGCCGCCGCGCTCGGCGCGGAGGTGTGCGAGATCTACACCGACGTCCCGGGCGTGTTCAGCGCCGATCCGCGGCTCGTTCCCGACGCGCGGCGGCTCGACCTGCTCTCGTTCGAGGAGATGCTCGAGATGGCGTCCTCCGGCGCCCGCGTCATGGCGACGCGATCGATCGAGGTCGCGCGCAGTCACAATGTCCGCCTGCATGTGCGCTCGACGTTCACCGGCGCACCGGGAACCTGGATCGGCGAGGAGGATGCAATGCTCGAGAAGGCACTGATCTCCGGCGTCGTCCACCAGCGCGAGGAAACGGTTTACCGCGTCGGCGGCGTCTCCCCCGCGCGCCTCTTCGCCGCGCTCGCGGACGCGTCCGTCAACGTCGACACGATCGTCCAGACCGGCGCCGACATCGTCTTCTCTGCCCCCGTTGAGGACCGCCCCGACGCAGCGCGGACGCTCGACGCGCTCGGCGTCGATTGGGCCGCGCGCGACGACCTCGGCAAGGTGTCGCTCGTCGGAGCGGGAATGAAGAGCCATCCGGGCGTCGCGGCGAAGACGTTCGCGACACTGGAGGCAGCAGGAATCGAGACTTCGATCGTGTCGACCTCCCCGATCAAGATCGCGTGCCATGTCGCGAGCGCGGACGTCGAGCGCGCGGTCCGCGCGCTTCACGAGGCGTTCGAGCTTGGATAAGCACGCGCGCATCGGCGTCGTCGGCGCGACGGGCGCCGTCGGAACGGTGACCCTTTCCCTCCTGCGCGAGCGTGGCTACGACAACGTCCGAGCGTTCGCGTCCGCGCGATCGGCGGGGACGCGCGTCGGGGACGCGACCGTCGAGGAAGCAACGCCGGAGGTCCTCGCACGCGGCGAGCTGGACATCTGCTTCTTCTCCGTCGGCGCCTCCGCCTCGCGCGAGCTCGTGCCGCACGCCGTCCGCGGCGGCGCGGTCGCCGTCGACAAGTCCACGGCGTACCGGCTTGCCGACGACGTCCCGCTCGTCGTGCCGGAGGTGAACGGCGAGCGTGCACGCGAGCACGAGGGGATCCTCGCGAACCCGAATTGCTGCGCGATCCCACTCACGGTCGCGTTGAGCCCGATCGCCGCGACCGCGGGTCTCGCGCGTGTGCGCGTCTCGACGTACCAGTCGGTTTCCGGCGCCGGGGCGCGCCGGATGGACGCGCTGCGAGCGCAGTCACCCGGCGAGGGCGACCTCGCGATGGACTGGACGTTCGACGGCGTCGAGTTCGACGAGGAAGCGAAGCTCCGCGCCGAGACGCGAAAGATCCTCGAGCTCCCCGAGCTGCCGTTCAGCGCCACCACCGTCCGCGTTCCGGTGCTCGTCGGCCATGCGCAGGCAGTGTGGGTCGAGACGTTGCGCCCGCTCTCCGCGGACGACGCGCGCGAGGTGCTCGGCGCCGCGCCCGGGATCGCGCTCGACGAGTTCCCGACGCCCGGCCGTGCCGCCGGCGGCGACACCGTTCTCGTCGGCCGGATCCGCGCTGACACGGCGGCCGAGAACGGCCTCGTCCTGTTCGTCGTCTGCGACAACCTGCGCAAGGGCGCGGCGCTCAACGCCATCCAGATCGCGGAGCTGCTGCTGGAGCGCCGCGCCGTCGCCGCCTGAACGCGCGCGCGACTTCGGCGCGTTCGCCGTCCTGGGCTGCGCCCGTCGCGCCCCGAGCGCGGACCGAGAGCTCGTCGAGAGCTCTGGCCCGGCTCAGAGCGTGACCCGAGCGCTCCGGCGATTTCGCCGAGCGCTAGGCCGCCGCAGTCGTCGTCGACGCCGTGACCGCCGGCAGGAGGCCGTTGACCTGGGCCCAACGCGCGGCCTCGGTCCGGTTCGCGACTTCGAGCTTGCGATAGATGTTCGACAGATGGAACTTGACCGTCTGCTCGGTCACCCACAGCATCTTGGCGAGCTGCCCGTTCGAGTAGCCCTCCGCGACGAGCTGCAGGATCTCGACCTCACGCTTCGTCAGGCCGACGCGGTCGACCGACTTCAACGGCGCCGCCTCCGGCGCACGTGCGCCGGCGTAGTACACCGAGGTCTGGAAACCCTGCCGAACCGCTGACGCAAGGTCTTCGGGGTCCGCCGTCTTGACGCAATACACCGACGCTCCGGCAGCGAACGCCGCCTCGATCTGCGTCGGGTCGTCCTCGGTCGACAGGATCACCGAATGCACGGGCGGGTCGGTCGCAGCGGCACGCCGCAGCGAAGCCCAGCCCTCGTCGGACTCCGAGATCGAGTCGTACTCGGCGATGAACACCGCGGGTTGCGACTCGTCGATCAACGCGAGCGCTTCCTTCGGCGAGGTCGTCGTTCCGACGACCGTCACGCCCATTCTCTCCAGGAGGCGTTCGAGCGCCTCCAGCCACAGTGGTTGGCGGTCAAGGATGACCGCCGTCCGATCCCCATCTTCCCTCATCGAAAGGGCCGCCTTTCGAGTTGAACAACGTATTGGAGGTGCCGCAGTTAGTCTTTCTGCACCGCCCGTGAGTATAGGCAGGTCGAGCGAGAACTTACAAGGTTCGAGGGGCGAAACCTACTGAAAACTTCACTTCCAGCATGGTCCGAAACGGAGAAGCTACCCGGTCGCGGAGTGGGTTCGGCGGCGTCACCGGCGTACGCTCGAAGTGTGCGACCCTGGCCGTCCCTCTACAGGCCGGCGTCGTCTGTCGCGCCACGCCCCACGCCGGCCGACGAGGCCGGCGCGCGGGCTCACCTCCGGCCCCGGCCCGCCTGAGCATCGTGCGCCGTCGGACGTTCGTGATGCTGGGCCTGGCACTCGCGCTCGCCGCGTTCGCCGGGGCTGCGAGAAGCATGCCGGCGAAGCTGTCGGCTCACCCTCGTTTCGCGATCCGCTACGTCTTCGACTCCGATCACGCCGCGCGCGCAGCCGCGGCCGCGGGCTGGAATCTGATCGACGTCAGCTCGAAGGACGAAGCGGATGCACTCCCGGCCGGAACGCGCGGCCTGATGTGGCTCGGCGACTACGACAACACGTCGTGCTCGTGGGAGCGCTCGGACGACGAAGTGCGGAACGCGCTCGCCGGAACTGCACGCGATCCCAAGATCTATGGCTTCCTGTTCTCGGACGAAGCAGATCCGTTCGCGTGCCCGCGGGCGCCCGCCGAGCACCGCGCGCGATCACGTCTGATCCACGCCGTCGCGCCGCGGAAGCTGACCGTGGTCCTCATCGATTCGAACTCGGGCGCGCAGACCCTCGCGCAGATCCCGCTGTGGAAGGGAACTGCCGATCGGATCGCGCTCGACCCGTACCCGTGCTATCGCGAAAAGGCATGCGACTTCGCGTGGATGCGAACGGTCGTCAAGCGCGCGAACGCGGCGAAGCTCCGCTACTGGGGAACCGCGCAAGCGTTCGCCGATGACAACTGGCGCTGGCCGACCGCCGCGGAGGAACGGCGGATCCTCACGATCTGGAGCGCGTCGCGAGCCGGCGCTTTGATGACGTTCGCGTGGACGTGGCACGGCAACAACCTTCCCGATCGCCCGGATGTGTTGGACGTCCTCAGGCGGTTCAACGGCCGCACGACCGGCACGCGCGCGCTCGCCGCGCGTTCCGCGCCGCGCGCGACCGAGGTGCATTACACGTTCACGAGCGCGACGTCGGTCGGGTTCGACTGGCGCGGCGGCGCGACCTCGATTCGCGTCAGGGTCGGCGCCCGCTGGAAGACGTTCCGCGCGCACACGCCGAGCCCGGCGCCGTTTTCCGCGCCGGGGCCGTATCGCGAAGTGCGCGTAACCGGCCTCCGCCGGGGCACCGCGTACCGCTACTCGATCGGCACCGGTCCGGTGGCGACGTTCCACACCGCGCCCGCGCGGTCGTTCCGGTTCGACGTAGAAGCTGACATCGGCGCGTCGTCTGATTACCCGCAGGTCGCGCGGACGCAGGCCGAGATCGCTGCCGACCGGCCGTCGTTCGTTCTCGCCCCCGGCGACCTGACATACGCGAACGACGAAGGTCAGCAAGCGGTCGACCGCCATTTCGACGACGTGATGGCGTGGAGCCGGACGGCGGCGTACATGCCTGCATGGGGTAACCACGAGTGGGACGACTCGTCGGATGACCTGCGCAACTACAAGGGTCGGTTCGCGATCCCGAATCCGCACACGTCACCGGGCGCGCCGAGAGCAGGTTGTTGCAGCGAAGACTGGGGATGGTTCGACGCGGGGCCGGTGCGCTTCATCTCGTACCCGGATCCCTACACCGGTGCGACGTGGCGCGACTGGAACACAACCGCGAACACGGTGATGGCGGCGGCGCAACGCAATCCGCGTATCCACTTCATCGTGACGTTCGGGCATCGTCCGGCGTATTCGACCGGGTACCACCGCGGCGACAGCGAGCTTGCATCCATCCTCGACAGCTTCGGCGACCGGTACTCGAAGTACGTCCTCAACATCAACGGTCACTCGCACAACTACGAACGCTTCACACCGATCCACCACGTCGTGCACGCCACGATCAGCGGTGGCGGTGCACCGCTCGAACCGCTCACCAGCACCGACAGGCGCTCCGCGTTCAGAGCGCTGCATCTCGTGCACGGCCGCATCGATGTGACACCGAATCGGTTGACGTTGAGCGGAGTCTGTGGTCCGGCGACGTCGCACGACGAGTTCACATGTCGCGACGGCGCAGTGGTCGACACATACAGCATCGCCGCTCAGACGCGCTGACGCGCGTTTTTGCCACACGCAAACACTAAAAGGAAGCGCGCAGTGGTGCGCGAACACGAAAGAAACGCGCACATTGCGCGCGTTTCGTCAGTTTTTACTTGCGTGTGCATCCGACAGGTTCGCTAACCTCCGACGCCGTCGCCCTTGACACATAGCTCTTCACTCCTTCGCGGTATGTACCGCGCAACCGGAGAGCCGAAGTAAGAACCATGTGGGGAGCCGCACCCCGCACCGGTCGCGTTTCGGCGCTCCTGGCCAGCATGGCGTTTGTTGCCTTGGCCGTCGTCGGCAACGCTGGTGCCGCACTCGGTCCTGCCGGTGGCACGAGCGCACCCTCGAGAAACGATTTCAACGGCGACGGACGATCAGACGTCAGCGTCTGGAGACCGTCGACCGGCGTCTGGTACGACCGCGATACGGGAAGCGCATTCGGTTGGGGCGTTCAGACGGACGTCCCTGTTCCGGCCGATTACAACGGTGACGGCCGCACCGACACTGCCGTCTGGAGACCATCGTCCGGAACGTGGTACGTGCGCAATATCGCGGCCACGAACTGGGGAATGGCAGGCGATGTTCCCGTCCTCGGCGATTTCAACGGCGACGGCCGCACCGACATCGCGGTGTGGCGACCGTCCAACGGCGTCTGGTACGACCGCGACTCGGGAACCGCCACGAGCTGGGGAACGGCAGGCGACATTCCGGTCCCTGGCGATTACAACGGTGACGGCCGCACCGACATCGCCGTCTGGCGACCGTCGTCCGGCACGTGGTACATCCGGAACATCGGAATCATCTCGTGGGGATCTGCCGCAGACATTCCCGTACCCGGGGACTACAACGGCGACGGCCGCACAGACATCGCCGTGTGGCGTCCGTCCAACGGCGTCTGGTACGACAGAGACACGGGCACTGCAACCGCCTGGGGGATTTCCACCGACGTGCCCGTACCTGGTGACTACAACGGCGACGGGAGGACGGACATCGCGGTCTGGCGCCCCTCCTCCGCGACGTGGTACATCCGGAATATCGCAGCGCCGGCGTGGGGCTCCCCTTCCGATGTTCCAATCGGCGCACCGATCCGCACGGACACGACTCCGCCGCAACCGGTGACGGGCGTCCATGCGACGTCCACGACGACAACGTCTGTGACGCTCGCGTGGTCCCCCTCGACCGACGACATCGCCGTCGCGGGGTACAACCTCTACCGTAACGGGAATTTCGCGGGGTCCACGACCGGCCTGACATTCACGTTCAACGTGCCATGCGGGATGTCATCGACGTTCGCCGTCGAGGCGTTCGACGCAGCAGGAAACGTGTCGAACCGCGCGCTCTCGACATTGACGCAGAGCAGCGATGCATGCCCACCCGACGCGAGCGCACCGACGACTCCTGCCAATCTCAGGATCACGAGCACGGCCCAGACGTCGCTCACGCTCGCGTGGAACGCGTCGACTGACAACGTCGCCGTCACGGGCTACAACACGTACATCGACGGAACGCAGACGGGGACGACGACGACGCTTTCGAGCGCGTTCTCCGGGTTGACGTGCAATACCTCGCACACGCTCGGCGTCGAGGCGAAGGATGCCGCCGGCAACGTCTCGGGCCGCGCGACCCTGTCGGGGACGACGAGCGCGTGCTCGACCGGCGGCGGGACGGGTACCGCGCCGCCTCTGCGGTTCATGATCAACTCCGACCAGGGCAACCAGGCCGCGGCGAACTACGGCTACAACCTTCTCGACGTCGGGTCGGCATCGGAAGCCGACGCGCTACCGACCGGGACGCGGGGCCTGATCTGGGTCGGGGACTACAACAACAACTCTTGCTCGTGGGAGCAGTCCGACGCGACGGTCCGTGCGACCGTTCAGGCGGGCGTCGGCGATGCAAAGGTGTGGGGCTACTACATCTCCGACGAGCCCGATCCATTCGCGTGCCCGAATGCCTACGCGGATCACAAGGCGCGCTCGGACCTCATCCACTCGATCGACCCCGGACACAAGACGCTGATCCTCGTCGATTCGAACTCGGCGCAGCAGACGATCGACCAGATGCCGCACTGGGCCGGAACGGCGGACGTCTTCGCGCTCGACCCGTACCCGTGCTACCAGGGAGAGGCCTGCAACTACAACTGGATCGACCAGGTCGTTGCCGCCGCGAACAGCGCCGGGCTCAACTACTGGGGTGTCGCGCAGGCATTCCAGGACTCGATCTGGCGCTGGCCGACCACCGACGAGCTGAACCAGATCCTCGCGCACTGGGCAGCGTCGCGCGAGACCGGGATCATGACGTTCGCCTGGACGTGGTCGGGCAACACACTGAGCTCGAAACCGGACCTGCTGAGCGTGCTGCAGGCGTTCAACGCGGGCGCGGGTACGCCGACCCCGCCGCCGCCGCCGGGCGATACGACGCCGCCGTCGACCCCGACGAGCCTGGCCGTCACCGGGACCACGAGCAGCAGCGTGTCGGTGTCGTGGTCGGCGTCGACGGACAACGTCGGCGTCACGGGCTACGGGCTGTACAAGAACGGCACGTCGACGGGGTCGACGACGTCGACGAGCGCGACGTTCGGCAGCCTTCCCTGCAACACGAGCGTCACGCTTGCCGTCGACGCGACCGACGCCGGCGGCAACCGCTCGGGCAAGGCGACCGTGACCGCATCGACGGCGGCCTGCCCGACCGACACGACTCCTCCGACGACGCCGGCGAACCTGCACGTGACCTCGACGACGCAGACGGCGCTGACGGTCGCCTGGAACGCATCGAGCGACAACGTCGGTGTCACCGGTTACAACACGTACCTCGACGGAACGCTGGCCGGGTCGACGACGTCATTGTCGGCGACGTTCTCGGGCCTGGCCTGTAACACGTCACACACGGTTGCGGTCGAGGCGAAGGACGCGGCCGGCAACGTCTCCGGCAAAGCGAGTGTCACAGCGTCGACCTCGACCTGCGCCGGCGACGCGACGCCGCCGTCGACGCCGGCCGGCCTGGCGCAGTCGAGCAATACGCAGACGAGTGTCACGCTCTCCTGGACCGCGTCGAGCGACAACGTCGGCGTGACGGGGTACAACGTATTCCGTGCCGGAACGCTCGACGGGACCGCGACGACGACGAGCTACACCTCGAACAGCTTGACCTGTGGGAGCAGCTACTCCTTCACCGTCCAGGCCAAGGACGCGGCGGGGAACGTCTCCGCGCAAAGCACGGCTTTCACGGCGACGACGGCAGCGTGCACGACCAGTGGATCCGACCCGACGATCGTCGCCGCCGGCGACATCTGCGGATCCTCGACGGACTGCGCACCGACCGCCGCCCTGATCGGGCAGATCAATCCAACCCGCGTCCTGACGCTCGGCGACAACGCGTACGACGCCGGCACGCTCAGCGAGTACCAGACGGAATACGCGCCGAACTGGGGCCAGTACAACGCGAAGGTCAGCCCCGCCCCCGGCAATCACGAATACGACACCAGCGGCGGCGCCGGCTACTTCGCCTACTTCGGCGCGATCGTCCCTGCGCCGTACTACTCGTACGACGTCGGTACGTGGCACCTGATCAGCCTCAACGCAGAGGTTTCGGTGAGCTCCGGCGCGGCGGAGGAAACCTGGCTCCGCAACGACCTTGCCGCGCATACGAACCAATGCACGCTTGCGTACTGGCATGAGCCGCGGTTCTCGTCGGGCACGACCCACGGGAGCGACACGGACCTCGCGACGGTCTGGCAGGACCTCTACAACGCCCACGCCGATGTCGTCCTGAACGGACACGAACACAACTACGAACGCTTCGCCAAGCAAAGCCCCTCGGGGGCCGCCGACCCGAACGGGATCCGCGAGATCATCGCCGGCACCGGCGGCGCCAGCCACGGCTACCCGTTCGGCACTCCACTCCCGACCAGCGAAGTCCGCAACGACAGCACCTGGGGCGTGATCAAGCTCACGCTCCACCCCACCGGCTACGACTGGCAATTCGTCCCGATCGCCGGCAGCACCTTCACCGACAGCGGCAGCGACACCTGCCGGGCGTAGGATTCCGGCGCCCGATGAGGCGTCCGGACGGCACTCACCTGTACCGCGCAACCGCGCTGCTCACCGGCGTGACGCTGTTCGCGAGCGCGTGCTCGTCCTCGACGCACAAACCCGCGACGGCGGCCGACGGCGAGGAGGAGGCAGAGGCAGTCGTCCTTTCGCCCGACGCCGTCGGGCGTCGCCAGCACGAGGTCTTCATCGTCAAGAACGCGACCGTCAGCGCGCTCGCAACGGTCGGCCGCGACATCGCCTGGACCCAGCTCGAGGGGCCGGAGGAGAAGCGAACGCCAGGGCTGCTCGAGCGCGACGGGTCGACCGGTCACGTTCGCGAGCTCGCGTCCGACGTCGTGCCGCCGACCGGCGTGGCTGCATCGCCGTCCAGGGTCGTGTACGCACGCACTGCCGCGAACGGCGTCGAGCTTGTGACGTTGCGGAGATCGGGTGGCACACCGGCCGTGATCGGCCGCGACGTCGCGACGCCGATTGCCGTCCGCGACGGCCGCGTCGCATGGGCTGAGCAGTCGGCCGATGAGCAACGTGTCGTCGTGTGGACGCTCGCGACCGGCTCGGCGTGGACGGCGGCGCGCTTCGCTCGCTGCGCCGCCACGACGCGCTGTTACCGCATCGACAACGTCGCGCTCGCCGACGGCGGTGTCGTCTTCAACCGAAACGCGATCGGGACGCAGCCGTCCCTCGTCGTCCGGCGGCGGTTCGGCGCTGCAGCCCCGCAGACGCACCAGGTGCCGCACGATCCACAGCCGGACCTCGCGCAGTCGTCCTCGGGCGCGTTCTTCTACGTCCTGGGCCGCGGCTGGCAACGCTGGGACTTCGGGACATCCACGCCGGTTGCAACGCCGCTACGCAGCGTCCGGCCGTGGCTCCTCGGCTACGACAACGGAGCGATGCTGCTGCAGACCGGCGAGACGTGCTCGCCGCGGTTGATCGTCCGCCGGCCGGGGAAGCGCGACATCGTCGCGCGCCCGCCCGTCGAGGTTCCGCGGCAGGCGCGAAGCGGACCGCCCGGGACGCCCTGCCGGCTGATGAGCGCGTACGACTGGAACGACCGGCACCTGCTCGTCGCCTGGACGCTGACGACCGAGGAGACGATCGATACGCACGCCGAGGCTGCACCGGTCGCCGTCGTCACAGCGATTCCCACCCGCTGACGGTCAGGGCGCTTCGAGCCCCGACAGCGGAACGACCTCTGCCGAGACGACGCGGATCGGCCCGCGCGCCTTCCAGAAAAACCAGACGAGGACCGCAGTCGTCGTGAGATACGCGGCCGCGGACGCCGTCGCGGCGCCGGTCGCGCCGAACGGCTTGATCAACAGGAGGTCGAGCACGAGCGTCACGACCAGGCCGAAGCTCATCGCGATCGAGTTCAGGCCGGGGCGTCCCACGCCGTAGAGGAACCCGGTGATCACACCGCCGACGCCGTCGACGACGAGCCCGAGCAGGATGATCTCGGCGGGCGTAACGGCCGCGTGAAACGCCTCGCCGTAGAGCGCCGGAATCACGAACGGCGCAGCGATCCAGAGAGGAATGACCATCGCTGCCGTTGCACCGCCCGCGATCGGGAGCATTCGGCGGGCTGTCTTCGCAGCACGCGAAGCGGCTTCGGCTGCGAACTTCGGATAGAGGACATAGCTCAACGCGAGGCTCAGCACCTTGACGAGCTCCGCGTACTTCGAGGCGATCGCGTACACGCCGAGCACCGCCGGGCCGGTCATCACACTGATCAGGACGAAGTCGAGGCGGAGGTTGAGGAGCATGACGAAGCCGCCGATCTGCGCGCGCCACCCGTAGCCGGCGATCCTGCGTGCGAGGGCGACCGACGGCCGTGCCGCATGCGCGAAGAACCCGCGCCGCACGAGGCGCCCCCACGCGAGCGACGCGGTCAGAACGTCCGCGATCAGCAACGCGGCCACGAGTGCCCCGAGGCTGCGGGCGCCGGCGAACCAGAGCGTCCCGTACACCGGGAGGAACATCAGCTCCTCGGTGACGATGACGCGGTTCGAGCCGCGGAGGTCGTTCGTGCCCTGCGAGCAGGACTTCGCGGTCGCGACGAGGACACGTGTGATCACGGCGAAGCTCGCGATCACGACAAGCGTCGTCGTGAGGTCGGAGAAGAGATAGCGCTGCAGGAGCGGCGCGGCGCCTGCCCACACAAGCGCGCCGGCGCACCCGCCGATGAGTGCGATGGACGCGATCGTCAGCGGCAGACGGCGGTTCGCACGGTCGGAACCGGCGAGGAAGTACGCCGTCGCGCCCGGCAGCCCGCACGAGATCGTAACGCCGACGAGGCTCGGGAAAACGCGAAGCAGGGCATAGATGCCGACCGCCGTCGGACCGCCGTGGCGTGCGACGATGAGCGTTCCGAGCGACAGCGAGACGAGAGCGCCGACGCGAGCTGCGACGTTTCCGAGCAGCGTGTTGTACGAGCCCTTGCGAATGCTGGCGAGGACGCTCACTCCTGCTGTCCCCACAGGTTGGCGGCGGCGATGATCGAGAAGAGCGCCCAAACGTGGCGGACGTGCAAAACCTCGTAGACGGCGGCCGCGGCCAGCGTGCCGGCCAGAGCGCCGACGAGCGCGTTCGGCTTGACGATCACGTCACCGAACCCTCGCTTGATCGGTCGCGACGCGAGCGACAACGATCTTCGCGCGACGATCGCGAGTAACAGGATCAGTCCGCCGAACCCGACGACGCCGCGCTCGACGATTGCAGCGAGGTAATCGTCGTGCGCCTCCTTCACGAAGGGCTCCTGCGCCCGCTCGAGCCTGACCTTCGTCGAAACCGGGCCCGCGCCGAGCGCACCGCTGCGCTCGTAGAGCCCTCGGCTCTCCTGGAGCAACTGGCTGCGGAACTCGACGCTCTGGTCCTCGCGCCCGATCCCGTCGCGGATGAACTTGTACTGACTGCCCGCCGCCTGCGCCTGAATCGACGCCATCTTCACGTTGTTGTGCACGACGCCGAAGACGATGAGCCCGAGACATGCCGCAGTGATCGCCGGCACCAGCCCGGCGCGGCGATGGATCCCGAGGACGGCAGCGACCGCCACACCGAGGATGAGGGACACGAGCGCGCCGCTCGAGCCGGTCGTGAAGATCGCGGCGACCATCATCGCGTATGCGGCGTAGCGCCGTCCGCGGCGGCGCGGGAATTGCGCCGCGCACATCAGCATCATGGAGACGAAGTAGTAGTTGCCCGAGATGTTCGGATCGATGAACGTGAGCGACGTCCGGACGCCTTCGCGCTCGGTCTGCCCGGTCAACAGGGTGAGACCTGTCCCGAGCCCCACGAAGAGCAGCGCCGTCCAGACGAGCGAGCTATAGATCCACGTCCGCACGATCGTCCGGAAGCGTTCGGCGTTCGAGGCGACGTTCACGAGCGTCCAGCACCACAGGAGCAGGATCACGTCCTGGACGAGCGCGATCGCGCCCGTGCCGGGGACGGGCCCGCGTAGCGCGCCGAGCGCGCCGCCACCGATGAAGAGCGCGACCGGCACGATGTAGGGGAACCTCCAGCGGTGGCCGGAGGTGCCCGCCCAGAGGAGGCACGATGCGAGCGCGAGGCCGATGAAGATGTCGGCCGGCGCGATATTCGCGGGCCCACCCGGCCGCAGGAGCGGCAACATCGCGACCGCGGCGGCGGTCATTCGAACTGCGAGCCGCTCGCCCTGTGCAATCCGGACGCGCCGGAGCGGCACGGCACGGGCACGCTGCAGCGACGTCCCGCGCACGGCGAAATCGCTCATCGGACGACTCCGGCGTGCTGTGACAGCCGGCGGAACAGCTCGAGATGGTGCCGTGCGAACTCCTCGTCGTCGGTGACCGCAGCGACCTCGGCAATCCCGGCGAGGACCGCGTCGCGCCAGGCGGCCGGCGACGCGCCGAGCCGCTCGAGGCCGTCGCGGACGAATCCACGGAAGAGCTCGCCGAACCAGCCGTGCGCCTCGAGCGCCCACTCCAGAGCGCCGCCCCACTCGCCGGCGACGAGCCCGTCATGGCCGTGGACGCGGCGTCCCGCGGGCGTGGTGCGATCGAGATAGAGCGCGTACGAGATGACGAATCGAACGAGATCGCGGACGGGGTCACCGGACGTCTCGGAGGCTTCCCAGTCGACGACCGCGAGGCGGTCGCCGTCGACGAGGAGGTTCCCGAACCAGAAGTCGCCGTGGACGGCGGTCCGCGGGACCAGCTCCTGGCCCAGCCGGCCGAGGATGCCGTCGAGCCGCGCCAGGTCGCCGAGAATCGCGGGATCCTTGGCGAACCGCGTGCTGAGGCGCGTCGCGACATCGCCGTCGAAATCGATCGGGCCGTGCCCGTCGGCGGTCGCGTCCTGCAATGCGCGGAGCCATCCGGCCGCCATCGCGAAATCGCGTGCGACGCGGTCGCGCGACGCGGTGTGTCGTCGCCGGAGATAGACGCGCGTCATGGGCGTCCCCACGAGCGCGGTCGTCACGAGCGCGGCGCGCCCGCGGTGTTCGAGCATCTCGACGACCTCCGGGAACGTCATCGCGACCGGCACGTCGCAGGGCAGTGCGGCGAGCACGGCAGCCTCGGCCTCGACGGCGCATTCCGCGCCGGCGGTCGTCGGAACCTTGATCGCGTAGACAGCACGCTTCGTCGCCGGCGAGACCAGCAGGATGGTCACCTTCGCGTTCGGGTCTTTCGACGCGCCGAGGACGACGGACTCGAGCCCGGAGTCGACGACGAATGCGTCGAGCGAACGCCGAGGCGCCGTGTCCATGGGGGTGGGCAATTCCGCGGCGTCGCGAAGGATCGTCGTCATCACCGTCTCCCGACGACGACGCGTCCGGACCCGAGCGCGGCAACGAGCCGGCGCGGACGCAGGCTCCGAACGACCGAGAGCATCGCCGCCCGGACACCGGCGCGAATGCCGCTCCCCGGCGGTGTCGGCATCGCGTCGACGAAGACGTCGAAGGCAGCCGGACGGTCCTCGACGAGATACGCAGGCGCTTCCGCGTTCGGCAGCGCGATGTACTCGCGCTCGATCTCGATGCCGGCAGCAACTGCGACGCGGCGGGTCCGCGAGCGCGCGAACGGGGCCGGGGCTTGGAGAACGACGCCTGTCCCCGGCGCGAGCCGTTGTACGTCGGCCGCGGCGGCGCGCCGGTCACGACGGCGCCGGCCGATCCTCACGCGCACGGAGCCGGGCGGGCTCACGACGAGCCAGTTCTCCCCCCACCGGTCGGACTGGGCGAAACCGGCCATGTCAGTTCAAGACGGCGAAGGGACGCAGCCGGGCGACCGGACGCACGATGCCGTTTCGGACGAGCACGGTGAGCGCCTCGTCGATCCCGGCGTCGTCCAACTGCGGAACCTCGAGTGGCCCGGCGCCCTTGTAGTCGTAGCGAAGCGTCACGCGGCCACGTGGGTCGGCGCCCGAGCGCCCGCTCGTCGCGAACCGCTTGATCGTCGACCCCGCGCCATGACACGCCGAGTAGAGACTGCGCTCCGCCTCGGAGCCGGCGACGCACAGGTACGACGAGGTCCGGTTCGTGCCGGGCAGCAGAATCGCCTGTCCGATCTTCGAGAACAACGGATGCGACGCCATTCGCTCGGCCGAGTACGCGCGCGCTGTGTTGTGGCGGTGCACGAGCGCCGACGCGCCGCCCACCTCTTCCTCGTAGATCGAGTTGTGCGGCGAGTCGACGACGAGGTGCGCGTCGCGAACGCCGAACGACTTCGCAAGAAGCGCGCGCAGGTTCATGTACGCCGCGAGCCGGAATGCAAAGCCGTAGTTCATCGCCATCGTGTTCATCAACATCAGACGGTCGCCGGCGTCGCTGTCGCGTGGCACGGGCGGGTAGATGTCGGAGAAGTAGAGGCGGAGCCGCGTCCGGAGCTGCTCGAGCGAGCGCGCGCGGCCTAGGTGGTAGAGCGGCTTCTGGACCGCCATCTGCGCGCGGACCGCACGCGGGTACCGCTTGCGCCGGCCGAACAGCAGGCCGACCTCGCCGGGCAGCGAGCCGCCGCCGCCGTGGTACTGCATCGTCATCTGGCCGCGCGTGACCCCGAGCAATTCGGCGGCATGGCCGTCGTAGACCTCGTCGACCTCCTGGAGCTCGATGAAGTGGTTGCTCGGACCGATCGTCGCGAAACGGATGCGTGAGAGTTGGAGAACGGACCACGGGAGCTCGCGCCGGACCCGATCGGCGCCGCCGAACCGCTCGATGTCGAGCCGTCCTCGCTCCTCGACCCGATCGAGCTCCGCCGGGTCGACGCCGAAGCGGTCGACGGCGAACTGCGAGCCTTCGGTCGAGGCGCGGACGACCTCGTCCGCAGTGAGGTCGCGCCGATTCGTCGTCGGATATGGGAAGCGCTCGCGGACGTTCGCGTAGAAGTCGCTGATCGCTCGCTCATCGGGCCGCTCGATGTCGAGCGCGACGAGCGCCATGCCGCAATTGACGGACGGCGCCGTGAAGATCGGCCGCACCGTGTCGCGCGTCGCGATCGTGATGCTCGACGGCATCTCCTTGTCGCCCTTGTGGTGGAAGTCGGGCAGCACGATCGCAGGCGCGGCAAGGTCGGCGTCGGCCACGCCCGCGCGCAGCACCTCGAGCGCCGCCGCATCTGCGCGGTCGTGGTCACTGTCGAAAACGCGCACCTCCGGATCGCCGACGCGCTCCTCGACCGCCGTGATGTTCGCTGCGATTGCTCCTACGCCCATGCCGGCTCCTTGTCGAGGCTGGTGAGCAGCTCCGAGAGACGCGTCGTCCGCTTCTCGCCGAGCACGAGCGAATAGCAGCGCAGGCCCGCTGCGAACGTCCGCGCAACCTCCGAGATCGGCGGATGCGCCGGTCCCTGGCCGGTCCCGGCTGCGAGCATCGCGGCGAACGCCCAGTAACGGCGCAGTTCCCCGGCCGTGTACGTGCTCGTCACGAGCGAGCGCTCGACCAGCGCCGGAGCGCATTCGACCAGCGTCGCGCGCTTCTGCTCGCCGCGCGTCAAGACGACCGCGACGTCCGGGTCGAGTGACTCGACGCGGCCCGCGAGATGGGACTCCGTGCGTCCGTGCGGCATCCGCCGCCCCGTTCCACCGCTCATCCGGACGGGCTCGACGAGACCCCAAACCGTGGCGCCGTCGCCGACTGCGAGGTTGTCGCCGGTCGCGACCGCGCCGGCTTCCACTTCGGAGTCGACGAGCGTCGAGCGCCCCACGCCGCTCGGCGCGACCACCATCGTGGCCGCGCCGTCGACGGCGTATGCGGAGACATGAAGCGGTACACGATGGCGGGTGCCTGCCCACCAGAGCGCGGGATACTGGCTGAGCGCAGCACGCGCAAGCAGGTGGAACCGCGAGCGGAGCACGCGCGCAACGACACGATCGCGCGCAGGCGGCCGCCAGCGGAATGTGAACTCGGCGTGCTCCTCGCTGCAGTGCACGAGGACGTCGAACCCCGACGTCAGCACGTTCTCGATCACGACGTCATTGCCGCGGGCCCGTGCGCCACGAGCGAGGAGCGGCCAATCGCGGGTATTGAATGCCGTCTTGTCCGCCTCGACGGCGATCGAGACCGTCGCGCCGGGCTCGGCGCCGGTGCGCAGGCTGCCGGCCGCGCCCTCCTCGATCACGTCCGAGACCCACCCGAGATCGCTGTGGATCTGAAGCCGCTCGCCGGCCGTGTCGAGCGTCTCGGCCATCAGCGGGCTCCAGCCGCGAGGTTCATCGGACGCGCCTGACGAGCGTCGCGCAGCGCCAGCCGGTACACCTGGTCGAAGTCTTCTCCGAGGATTCCCGGCCGGCACCGCTGCGAGACGAGCGCGCGCGCGGCGTCTGCCATCCGTGCTCCTTCGTCGGGATGGTCGAGCAGGTAGTCCAGCGCGCGTGCGAGCGAGCGTGGGTCGGCGGGTCGTGCGAGCAACCCGGTCCGCCCCGCTACGACGGCTTCGGACATCGAGTTGACCGCCGTTGCCGCCACGGGGATCCCGACCGTCATCGCCTCGACCAACGCACACGGCAACCCTTCGTACAGGCTCGAGAGCGCGAACACGTCGAACGCGGGCAGGAGCATCGGCACGTCGTTTCGATCGCCGAGCAGGAGGAATCGCTTCGCAAGCCCGCGCTGCTCGACGAGCCGCTCCGTCTTCGCGTGGAGCGACCCGCCGCCGACCCAGACCATGTAGACGTCCTGCCGCTCGAGCGCTGCGATCGCAGCGACCATGTCGCCAGGCGCTTTCTGCGCGTCGAGCCGTCCGACCGTCCCGACGACCTTTGCGTCCTGCGGGATTCCGAGGAGTGCACGCGCATGCCGGCGCGACTCCGGCGTCACCAACTCGAGCGAGTCGTCGAGCGGGACGGTCGCGAACGCCCGGATCCGGTCGGCGGGTGCGAGCCGGAGGCGGACGGCCTCGGCCGCCGTCTCCGTACCCGCTGCTAGGAAGTAATCGGTCTTGCGTCCGAGCCGCCGTTCGATCGCGATCAGGCCCTTGCGCACCGGCAGCGACTGGAAGTTGTGGAACGGGAAGCCGTGAAACGTGTGGACGACTGCCGGCACGCCGGCGCGGCGAGCCGCGATCCGCCCGAGTGCGCCCGCCTTGGCGCTGTGCGTGTGGACGAGATCGAAGCGGTCGCCGTCGAGGTGTCCCTGCAACTCGCGCAATGCCTTGTTGTCGACGCCCGGGTAGATCCCGCGGCCGCCGGCCATGTGACGGAGCTCGACGACTGAGAGCCCGGCGGCCTGCGCGCGCTCGGTCAGGAAGCCACCTTCCGCGGCGAAGATCGTGATCTCGTACCGCTCGGGGTCGAGCGCGAGCGAGCCGCGCAGCGTGATCGCACCGGCGCCGGCGCTCAGCTTCGTCACGACCTGTGCGATGCGGGCGCGCGGC
Source organism: Gaiellaceae bacterium (assembly GCA_045806225.1). Taxonomy (GTDB): domain Bacteria; phylum Actinomycetota; class Thermoleophilia; order Gaiellales; family Gaiellaceae; genus 3-1-20CM-4-69-9. Next base: position 19,980 of record JBJMJS010000077.1, on the reverse strand, counting down.
GCAGAAGCGCCGTTTCGCCCTGGGGCGATCGGTGAAGCCGTCGCGGTCATACGGATGCGAGAACCGCTTCGACGACCGCGTCGATCGCGTCGTCGGTCATATGCGGGTAGAGCGGAAGCGTGACGAGCCGTGACGCGAGCGCGTCGGTCACCGGCAACGGGCGTTGCGATTCCTCGCGATACGCGGTGAAGCTGTGGATCGGCGGGTAGTGCACGCTCGTCTGGATGCGCCGTTCGACCATTGCCGCCTGGAACTCATGCCGTGCGCACCCCTGGGGGAGGACGATCACCGCGAGGTGATGCGCCGCGACGACCTCCGGCCGTGGGGCGAAGGGCATCGTGATCCCCGAGACACCGTCGAGCGCGGCGCGATACCTCTCCACGATCCGGCCTCGGGCGTCGTTGCGCTCGCGAAGGCGACCGAGCTCGACGAGCCCGATCGCGGCGCGCATCTCGTCCAGCCGGTAGTTGAATCCCTGAAGGACGACGTCGTAGGTCGACGCATGCCCGCGGTGGCGATCCCAGGTCAAGGTCGTCATCCCGTGGGAGCGGAAAAGACGGATCCTTTCCGCGAGCTCATCGTTGTTCGTGACGACCATTCCTCCTTCGCCGGTCGGGAGGTTCTTGTTCGAGAAGAAGCTGAAGCAGCCGACGTCGCCGATCGTCCCGAGCCCTCGGCCGTGCAACGTGGCAGCGGGAGCGTGGGCCGCGTCCTCGATCAGTGCGAGGCCGCGCCGGGCCGCGAGCTCGACGATCTCGTCCATGCGGCACGCGTGGCCGCCGTAGTGCATGACGAGGATCGCGCGCGTCTGCGGCGTGATCGCCGCCTCGATGTCGGCCGGGTCGACCGTCAGGTCATCCGGCCCGATCACATCGCAGAACACAGGTCGTGCGCCGGTGTGCGTGATCGTGTTCGCGGCAGCGACGAAGTTCAGCGACGGGACGAGGACGTCGTCGCGACGCCCGCAGTCGAGCGCGAGGAGCGCGAGATGAATCGCCGCCGTGCCGTTCGCGACCGCGAACGCGTGCTTCGCTCCGGTCAGCGCCGCGAACTCGCGCTCGAATTCGGCGACTCGCGGCCCCATGCTCCACCAGCCGGACCGCACGACGCTCGCGACGGCCTGCTCGATCTCGTCGTCGACGCGCAGGTCTGACAGCGGCACGAGCCACTTCGCGTCGGTTGCCGTATCGCGCACCCGTGTCTGCGCAGTCGAAGCCGCGCTGGTTACAGCAGTCATCCGTCCCCCTAAGCCGTTCTGGTTGCGACCTTCGAAGCCGGCGCTTCCGGCTCGTTTTCCTCGATCCACGCAGAGACCGCGCTTTCGTAATCGTCGCGCCGGCCGATGTCGAACCACATCCCCTCGTAGCGGTACGCACCGACGCGCTCGTCGGCCTTCAGGAGAGCCTGCACGAGGTCGGGGAAGTCGAAGTACCCCTCCCGCGGGATGAACGAGAGCGCCCGCGGCTCGAGGACGTAGATCCCCATGCTGACGGTCGACGTCATCTTCGGCTTCTCGACGTACGCCTCGACGCGGTTGGAGCGCCCGTTCGAGCCGAGGTGCAGCACGCCGTAGTCGATCTGAACGGGGCGCACACGCGTCGCGATCGTGAGGAGGTTCCGGTGCCGACGGTGGTGACGGATCAGTTGGGTGTAGTCCAACGTCGTCAGGACGTCGCCGTTCATCGCGACGAACGTCGAATCGAGGCCGTCGACCAGTCGGAGCGGCGCGGCCGTGCCGAGCGGCTCCTCCTCATGGACGTATCTGATGTTCACACCGTCGTCCGGGCGGTTGTCGAGGACCGCCTCGATCAGGTGCGAGAGATAGCCGACCGACAGAGTGACGTCGGTGATCCCGCACTCGTTCAGCTGCCCGATCACGAGCTCGAGGATCGAGCGGTCGCCGATCGGCATCAGCGGCTTCGGAAGCACGGACGTGTACGGCGCAAGCCGCGTTCCCTTCCCGCCGGCGAGAACGACCGCCTTGACGCGGGGCCGCGTCCGTGCCGCGAGCTCGTCCGGGAGGACGTAGACGCCCTCGGTCATGCCTGTCCTTCCGTCGCGACGGCGACCGTCTCGGCGGCCTTCGGCCTCCGGCGCAGGTTCATCCGCGCCGTCGCCCGGTGCACGGCGACGTCACGGCGCGCGAACACTGCGATCGACGTCCAGATCAAGATCTTCAGGTCGAGCAGCAGCGAGCGGCGCTGCGCGTAGACCTTGTCGAGCGCCGCTTTCTGGGGGAGGAGCCGGTTGACGTAGTCGGCGACGCGATCCTCGGGATCGAGGATCTCGCCCTCCTTCGCGAAGGCGAGCTGGCACAGACCGGTGATTCCCGGCTTGACCGTGAGGATCGTGTCGTACTCGACACGCTGCAACTCGACGAACTTGGGATCCTCCGGCCGCGGGCCGACAAGGCTCATCTCGCCCTTGAGGACGTTCCACAACTGAGGGAGCTCGTCCAGCTTCGACTTCGCCAGCCATTTGCCCACGCGCGTGAAGCGCCCGTCGTCGGCGAGGGTCAACGCGGTCCCCGCCGCCGCGTGCCGCATTTTGCGGAACTTCAGCATCCGCAGATCGCCACCGCCGAATCCGACGCGCCGGCACCGGAAGAACACTGGTCCGCGGCTGTCGAGCTTGATCACTGCCGCAACGACGAGGACCAACGGCAGGAACACCGTCAGGAGCAGCGCCGAGACGACTAGGTCGAGCACGCGCTTTGCGACGACGTCTGCACGCCGGCGCATGGCATGGGCCGCACTTGCCACTAAGACAACCACCTCTCTCAATTTCCGGCGGACGCCGGATCCCCGACTAGAGAAACGCGTTGAATGCCGCAAGCACGTTTCCCGGTCTGCCAACTTATCCCGGACACCGCAAACAGTGTCAATAGGCCGAAGGGCCTAGCGCCCGCCCCATGACCTAGCCGTCCGAGGGGTCCTGCCCGAATGTGACCGTTCGCGCCTTGAGTACTGCGCAGTTCGGCGTTTGAATTGGCGCGTGCGTGTACATCAAGGCGTCGCTGCGGCATCAGACTTTCAAGCAGTGTTGACCTCGCGCACGGTAGGCAAAGACAGGGGACACAAGTGCGGCACCGAAGCAAACGACATACGCCTGAACGAGACCTGACGAGTCATCCGTCGCGTCGCCCGTCCCTCCGCGGGATCGCCCGCGGCGCCGTGGCACTCGTTGCGTTGACGACGGCGGTCTCTGCGGCTTCGGGCGCGTTCGCAGCCGGCGGCACCACGCTCTACGTCGACAACACGACGTCGGCCTGCCGCGACTCCGGGTCGGGGACGCAGGCGCAGCCCTTCTGCACGATCGGTGCCGCCAACACGAAGGCCGTCGCAGGCACAACCGTTCGTGTCTCTGCCGGCACGTACAACGAGAGAGTGACGGTCAAGGCCTCCGGGACCGCCTCGCAGCCGGTCGTGTTCACGGCGGCCCCCGGTGCGACCGTCACGCTGAGCAACCAGCCGAGCGCGTTCGTGATCTCCGGGAAGAGCTGGGTGACGGTCAACGGCTTCAACGTCACCCACGAGTCGAGCTACGGGATCGACGTCACGACCGCGTCGACGAACATCACGGTCTCGAACAACCACGTCAGCTATTCCGGAACGCCGGCGAGCGGGCTCACCAAATACGGGATCCGCGTCAACGGCGCGACCGACAGCACGATTTCCGGAAACACCGTCGACCACAACAGCGACACCGGCATCGCGGTGGTCGGCTCGTCGCAGCGGATCCAGGTGCTCAACAACGAGACCTTCGCGAACGCGCGCGGGTTCGAACGCGCCGCCGCGGGCATCCGCGTCGCGTCCGCGTCCGACAACACGATCGCCGGCAACCGCTCGCATGACAACGAGGACTCGGGGGTGGAGTCGTACCCCGGCGCCGTGAACACGCTGATCTACGACAACGTCCTCTACAACAACGGCGACCACGGCAGCGACAATTTCGGCACGACGAACCAGCGGATCCTCTCGAACACCGTCTACAACAACGTCACGGCCGGGATCAACGTCGAGGGCAACTCGACCGGCGCCGTCGTCGAGAACAACGTCAGCGTCGACAACGGAATCGGCAGCCCGAGGACCCATAGCGACATCCGCATCGAGAAAGGGTCGACGACCGGCGTCGTCGTCGACAGCAATCTCGTGTGGCTGAACACGAGCGACACGCTCTACATCTGGAATTCCGTCAATTACTCGACGCTCGCGCAGTTCCGCGCAGCGTCGGGACAGGGGATCAACGATCTGTGGGCCGATCCGAAGTGGCGGAACATGGGCGCGTACGACTTCCATCTTCTGTGGAACTCGCCGGCCGTCGACTCCGCCGACTCGAGCGTCAACGGCGAGCCCGCGGTCGACTTCGACGGCGCCCTCCGGACGGACGACCCGCTGATCGCCAACACGGGCCTCGGCCCCGTCCCGTACATGGACCGTGGCGCGTTCGAAATCCAGGCCGGCGACATGGACGCCGCTCCGGCGGCGCGCCTCGCGCTGACGCCGAGCACCGGCGTCTTCCCGTTGGCGGTAACTGCCGACGCATCCGCGTCGACCGACCCGGATCCGACGCCGATTGCGACGTACGCCTTCGATTTCGGCGACGGAACCGTGATGCCCGCACAGGCGCAGGCGACTGCCCAACACACGTATGCCACCGAGGGGCTCTACACGGTGACCGTCACCGCGACCGACACCGCCGGTCAAACGTCGACGTCGTCACAGCAGGTCACCGTCGTCGACCCGCCGCCTGCCGCGGCACTGCGTATCACGCCCACCTTTGGAAGCGTGCCGCTGACCGTCACGGCCGACGCATCGGCGTCGACGGACACCGACGCGAGCCCGATCGCGACGTACGCGTTCGACTTCGGCGACGGGGCGAGCTCAGGGGCGCAATCGTCTCCGACGGCTGCGCACGTCTACGGCACCAAGGGCACGTACACCGTCAAGGTCACCGTGACCGATACGAACGGCCACAGCGGCACCGCGTCCGCGAGTGTCGCGGTCGCGGGCGACGAACCGGTGCCGGCGCTGACCGTGACTCCCTCCTCCGGCCTTGCGCCGCTTTCGGTCACCGCGGACGCGTCGGCGTCGTGGGATACCGATGCGACGCCGATCGCGACATACACGTTCGACTGGGGTGACGGCTCGAGCGTCGGCCCGCAGGCGCAGGCAACTGCGTCGCATTCCTATCCGGCAGCGGGCACGTACACCGCGCGTGTCACGGTCACCGACACGGGTGGACTTTCATCCGTCGCGACCGCGACCGTGACGGTCATCGACCAGGCACCCACGCCGGCACTCGCGCTCACGCCGGCCGCGGGCCAGGGCCCTCTGGACGTGATGGCCGACGGCTCCGGCTCGTCAGATCCTGACGCGACGCCGATCGCGACATACGCGTTCGACTGGGGCGACGGCGCGTCGACTACAGCACAGCCGGACGCGACCGCCCACCACACGTTCTCGAACGACGGCGTCTACACCGTGACGCTCACCGTCACCGATACGGCGAACAAGAGCTCGACGACGACGAAGAAGGTCACGGTCGGCGCTCCGACCGCTGCGCTCACGGTTACCCCCACGTCGGGGATCACACCCGTGACGGTGACGGCGGACGCGTCGGCATCGGCGGATCCCGGCCCGACGCCGATCGCCGGCTACACGTTCGACTTCGGCGACGGGACGGTCGTCGGTCCACAGGCGGGCGCGACCGCGACGCACACCTATACGACCGGCGGGACCTTCACGGTGAAAGTGACCGTCACGGACACGATCAACCTGACGTCCACCGCGACGCAGCCGGTGACGATCAAGCGGAACCTCGTCTCCAACCCAGGTTTCGAGTCGGATCAGAACGGATGGAACACGTCGGGGAGCGGTGATCCCACGCTGGTCACACTCTCTCGCGCGCAGGGCGGGCACACCGGATCCTGGGCAGCGCAGATGACGAACACCGCGGCGTCGAACCTCTCGTGCCTCTTGAACGACTCTCCCGACTCGGTGAGGAGCACGACGGCGGGTACGTACACCGGGAGCCTGTGGGTCCGCGCGGACACGCCCGGCGCGATCCTCAAGCTGCGCTTCCGCGAGTTCGCGGGCACCACGCTCGCGAGCACGTCGACGACGCAGATCACGCTGACGACCGCCTGGCAACAGGTCTCGGTCAGTGACACGACGGGCGCCGGGTCGACGCTCGACCTGAACGCTTACGTCGTCAACGCGCCGCCGGGCACGTGCTTCTACGCCGACGACGCCGCCGTGACGGCCGGCTAAGAGGCACGGGCCGTGCCAGCCGGGAGACGCAAGCGCCCGGCGGTCTGGACGGTCCTGACCCTGCTCGCGACGTTCGCTGCGCTCCTCGTCGTGCTGTCGACCGGCCGCGCTTCCAGCGCGCCGATCCTTTACGTCGACCGCTCGAACGCCGCCTGCTCGAACACCGGCAGCGGAACCCAGACGCAGCCGTTCTGCACGATCTCCGCTGCGGCAGCCAAGACGACACCTGGCGCGACCGTCCAGGTCGCCGCCGGAACGTACTCGGAGCGTGTCTCGGTACCCGTCTCGGGGACGTCGAGCGCGCCGATCCTCTACACCGCAGCGCCGGGCGCGACCGTGACGATGACGGGCGCCGCGGACGGCTTCGTCGTCTCGGCCAAGAGCTGGGTGACGATCAACGGCTTCAACGTCACGAACATGACGAGCTACGGCATCGACGTCACGTCGGCTGCCAGCAACGTCACGCTGTCGAACAACCACGTCAGCTTCTCCGGCCAGCCGGTCAGCGGCCAGACGAAGTTCGGCGTCCGTATCAACGGCTCGACCGACGTCGTCGTGCGCGGAAACACCGTCGACCACAACACCGATTCGGGAATCGCCGTGGTCGGCTCGTCTGCGCGCGTGCAGGTGATCGGGAACGACTGCTTCGCGAATGCCCGCGGCTATCAGCGAGCTGCGGCGGGGATCCGGGTCTACCAGTCGAGCGACAACGTCGTCGCGGGCAACCACTCGCATGACAACGAGGACTCCGGCATCGAGTCGTACCCCGGAGCGACGAGGACGCTGATCTACGACAACGTGCTGAACAACAACGGCGATCACGGGATCGACAACCTGACGACGACCGACCAGCGGATCGTCGCGAACACGGTCTACAAGAACGTCACGGCAGGGATCAACGTCGAAGGTACGTCGACCGGCGCGCGGGTGCTCAACAACATCAGCGTCGACAACGGGATCGGCAGTCCTCGCACGCACAGCGACATCCGGATCGAGAAGGGCTCGACCACGGGTGCAGTCGTCGACAGCAACGTCGTCTGGCTCACCGTCAACGACACGCTCTACATCTGGAACTCGACGAGCTACTCGACCCTCGCTGCCTTCCGAACCGCGTCCGGCCAGGGCGCACACGAGATCTGGGCCGATCCGAAGTGGGTCAACATGACGGGACGTGATTTCCACCTGACCGGGACGTCACCGGCGATCGATTCGGCGGACTCGGGCGCCAGCGGCGAGCCAGCGTCCGATTTCGACGGGACGCTTCGTCTCGACGACCCGTTCGTCGCGAACACCGGGCTCGGGCCCCGCTCGTACGACGACCGCGGCGCCTACGAGTTCGCGGTCGCGGGAGCAGACGCGCCGCCCGCCGCGCGACTCGGCCTAGCGCCGACGACAGGCGTCTCGCCGCTGGCCGTGACGGCCGACGCGTCGGCGTCGACGGACACCGACGCCACACCGATCGCAAGTTACGCGTTCGACTTCGGCGACGGCACGGTCGTCGGCCCCCAGGCCGCAGCGACGACGACGCACACGTACACGACCGCCGGCACGTACACGGTCACGGTCACGGTCAAGGACAGCGGCGGGCTGTCGTCCACGTCCTCCGCGGCAGTCACTGTGACCGACCTGCCGCCGGTCGCGCGGATCACGGTCAACCCGTCGAGCGGCGTGTCACCGCTGGCGGTCACGGCGGATGCCTCGACATCCACGGACACCGACGCGACGCCGATCGCAACCTACGCGTTCGACTGGGGCGACGGCGTCACGACGCCGGCGCAGGCGGGGCCGACCGCCGGCCACACGTACCGCACCGCCGGCACGTTCACCGTGACCGTCACGGCGAAGGACACTGCCGGCAACGCCTCGACGGCCACGGCGCGGGTCAGCGTCACCGACCTCCCGCCGAGCGCGCGACTCGCAGTGACCCCGACGTCCGGTGTGTCACCGCTCGTGGTCAACGCGGACGCGACGGGCTCGACCGACACTGACGCGACGCCGATCTCGTCGTACACGTTCGACTTCGGCGACGGGACGATCGTCGGGCCGCAGTCCGAGGTCGCCGTGTCGCACACCTACGCCGCAGCGGGGACGTTCACCGTGACGCTGACGGTCAAGGACACCGCAGGCCTTTCCTCGACGAAGACGGCGACGGTGACGGTGACGGACCTTGCGCCGGCCGCATCGTTGAGCGTGACACCGGGCTCGGGGACGGCGCCTCTCGCCGTGAGCGCAGACGCGTCTGCGTCGCGCGACCCCGACGCGACCCCGATCGCGACGTACCGGTTCGACTTCGGCGACGGCGTCCTCGTCGGGCCGCAGGCGACGCCGATTGCGTTCCACACCTACAACGGCGGCGGCACCTACAACGTCTCCGTGATGGTGGTCGACACAGCCGGCAACGCCTCGACGACAAGCGCCACGGTAACGGTCAACGATCTCCCGCCGAGCGCGAGTGTCGCCGTCAACCCGAGCTCGGGAACGGCGCCGCTCGATGTGACGGCAGACGCGTCCGCATCATCGGACACCGACTCGACGCCGATCGCGACGTATGCCTTCGACTGGGGCGATGGAACGAGCAGCCCCGCCCAGCCGACGGCGACAGCGCCTCACCGGTACGCCGGAGCCGGGACGTATACGTTGACGGTGACCGTTAAGGACACGGGCGGGAACGCCTCGACCTCGACCGCGCGCGTCACCGTCCAGGACCAGCCTCCGACTGCGCATCTCAGCGCGACACCGAGCTCCGGCGTCTCGCCGCTCGCTGTGACCGCCGACGCGTCCACCTCCGCCGACACCGATTCGACGCCGATCATCGGTTACACGTTCGACTTCGGCGACGGTACGGTGACCGCCCAACAAGCAACCGCGACATCGCAGCACTCGTATGTCGCCGCCGGGACGTACACGCTCACGGTGACCGTGCGTGACGGCGCCGGCCTCACGTCGACGGCGAGCACGACCGTCACGGTCGCCGACCTGCCGCCTTCGGCTGCCCTCGCTTTGACGCCGAGCGCAGGCCCGGTACCGCTCGTCGCACGTGCCGATGCCTCGGCCTCGACGGACGGCGACGCCACGCCGATCGCGAGCTACACGTTCGACTTCGGCGACGGTACGACTGTCGGCCCGCAACTCGGCGCCGTTGCGTTCCACACCTACAAAGCAGCCGGCACGTATCTCGTGACCATGACAGCGATCGACACGGCCGGATACACGGCAACGGCGACGGCCCCGATCACGACGGCGGACTCCCCGCCGCAAGCGGCGCTCGCGGTCACGCCACGGTCCGGCCTCGAGCCACTCGAGGCCACGGCCGACGCCTCTGCGTCCGTCGACGCCGACTCGACGCCGATCGCGGAGTACACATTCGATTTCGGCGACGGGACGACGGTCGGCCCGCAGGCACAGCCGACGGCGACGCACACCTACGCCCGCGTTGGCAACTACACCGTGGTTGTCACCGTCGCCGACACCGCGGGCAACTCGGCGACCGCGAGCCAACCCGTCACCGTCATGCCCGACGCCGCGCCGATTGCTGCACTCCGCGCGACTCCGACGAACGGGCAGGCGCCGCTGCAGGTCGACGTCAGCGCGGCGGAATCGACCGACGACGATCCGACGCCGATCGCGACCTACGCGTTCGATTTCGGAGACGGCTCGAGCACCGCGCCGCAGGCACAGGCGAACGGATCGCATCGTTACACAGCCGCCGGGACATACACGTTGACCGCGACGGTCACCGACACGGCCGGCAAGGCATCGACGGCGACCACACGGGTGACGGTCACCGACGCTCCCCCGACCGCCGCGCTCGCGGTGACGCCGGCGATCGCGAACGCGCCGGCGTCGGTCAGCGCGGACGCGTCCGGATCGGAGGATCCCGACTCGACGCCGATCGCCGATTACCGCTTCGATTTCGGGGACGGGACGGTCGTCGGTCCGCAGGCCGCCGCGATCCAGCCACACACCTATACAGCGCCCGGGACCTACCTCGTATCCGTCACGGTCACCGACACCGCCGGGAACACCGCCGCCGCAACGGCAACGGTCACCGTCCGCGACGACACGCCGACTCCCGCGCTCACCGTGACGCCGGATTCCGGGACGGCGCCGCTCCACGTCATTGCAGACGCGTCGGCATCGGTCGACACGGACGCCACGCCGATCGGGACCTACACCTTCGACTTCGGTGACGGTACGACGGCCGGCCCACAGGCGCAGCCGACCGCGAACCACACGTACACCGCGGTCGGGCCACACACCGTGACCGTTACCGTGACCGACACAGGCGGTGTCTCGGCAACGGCGGCGCGCACCGTCGACGTCGCCGACGCGCCGCCGATAGCGTCGTTCACACTCGACGAGACGTCCGGGAAGACGCCGCTCGCCGTGCACGTGGACGGGTCGGGATCGACCGATCCGGACTCGACGCCGGTCGCGAGCTACAACTTCGACTTCGGGGACGGGAGCGCCGCCGTTCAGGACGCGACGGCCGCTCATGTCTACACGAGCGCGGGAACGTACACCCTCGCCCTGACGGTCACGGACACCGCCGGGAACACCTCGACCGCAACGAAGACGGTCAGCGTGACCGACGATCCGCCCGTCGCAGCGGTCACGGTGACGCCGGCGTCGGGCACTGCTCCGCTGTCCATCGACGCGGACGCCTCGGCATCGACCGACACCGACGGCTCCCCGATCGCCGCCTACACGTTCGATTTCGGCGACGGCGCCCGCGTCGGGCCGCAGCCAGGGTCGAACGCGACGCACACGTATTCGACGGCGGGTCACTACACGGTGACGGTGACCGTCGCCGACACCGCAGGAAAGGCTGCGACCGCGACGGCGGCCGTGACCGTGACGGCACCCGACGCAGCGCCTGCGGCCGCCGTCGCCGTGACACCGGCGTCCGGCGAAGCTCCGCTCGCGGTGACGGCCGACGCGTCGGCGTCCACGGACACCGACGCGACGCCGATCGCGACCTACGCCTTCGACTTCGGCGACGGCACGACGACCGGCGCCCAGTCCCAGGCGACTGCGGCGCACACGTACGCCTCCGCGGGCACCTACCTCGTGACCGTGACGGTCGCCGACACGGCCGGAAAGGCGTCGACGGCGTCGCGCTCCGTCACCGTCACGCTCCGTGACGACCCGCCCGCACCCGCGCTCGCGGTCACGCCGTCCTCCGGCTCGGCACCGCTCGCCGTCACGGCCGACGCCTCCGGATCCACCGACACGGATGCGACACCGATCGCGAGCTACAGCTTCGACTTCGGCGACGGCACCGCGGCCGTCGGGCCGCAGAGCCAGTCGAGCGCGAGCCACACGTACATGGCCGCGGGCACCTACACCGTCACCGTGACGGTGAAGGACATGGCGAGCAAGACGGCGACCGCCGCGCGCCAGGTGACGGTCTCGCCGGCGGACAACCCCCCGGCTGCCGCCCTGACGGTCGCGCCGGCCTCGGGCAGCGCGCCACTGGCCGTCACCGCGGACGCGTCGGGCTCGACCGATACCGACGCCACCCCGATCGCGAGCTACGCGTTCACCTTCGGCGACGGCACCGCAGCGGTCGGCCCGCAGGCACAGCCGAGCGCACCTCACACGTATACGGCGGCGGGCACGTACACCGTGACCGTCACGGTGAAAGACACGGCGAACAACGCGTCGACCGCGACGCGCCAGGTCACCGTCTCGGCGGCGGACAATCCGCCGAGCGCGGCCTTGGCGGTGACACCGACCTCGGGCACGGCGCCGCTCGCCGTCACCGCCGACGCATCGGGCTCGACCGATACCGACGCGACGCCGATCGCGACCTACACCTTCAACTTCGGCGACGGCACCGCAGCCGTCGGCCCGCAGGCGCAGGCGACGGCAAGCCACACCTATGCAGCCACCGGAACGTTCACCGTGACGGTCAGCGTCAAGGACACGGCGAACAACGCGTCGACGGCGACGAGACAGGTCACAGTCGGCGCCGCTGATCTGCCGCCGCACGCAACGGTCTCCGTCACACCGACCGTGGGAGCAACGCCGCTCGTGGTGACGGCCGATGCCTCCGGCTCCACGGACACCGACGCCACCCCGATCGCGAGCTACACGTTCAATTTCGGCGACGGCTCGGCCGTGGTCGGGCCACAGGCTCAGGCGACTGCGGCCCACACGTACGCGGCCGCAGGGACGTACACGATCACCGTGACGGTCAAGGACACGGCAACGAACGCCGCGACGGCAACGGCGGCGGTGACCGTGAAACAGAACCTCGTCCGGAATGCCGGCTTCGAAACCGACCTCTCCGGCTGGAACACGTCCGGATCAGGGACCGGGATCTCGCTCGCTCGTGCGACGACCGGGACGCACTCCGGCGCCGGGGTCGCGCAACTGACGAACACCGGGACGGTCGCCTCGACCTGCCTCCTCAACGACTCGCCCAACTGGGTCACGACGACGACGGCGACGCCGTACACCGGGACGGTTTGGGTCCGTGCCGACACGGCAGGGCAGGCGTTCAAGCTGAGGTTCCGCGAATACAACACCGCGGGGACGCTCCTCAACACGGTGACGACCCAGGTCGTCTTGACGACGGCATGGCAGCAGGTGACGGCCTCGATCACGCCGACGGCTGGATCGACGCTCGACTTCAACGCGTACATCTCGAGCGCGGCCGCCGGCAACTGCTTCTACGCCGATGATGCCGTGATCACGACGCCGTAGGCGCCGGGCCGCGCGCCGTCAGCGCCGACCGCAGATTGCACGGCCGGCGCGAGCGGGCGCATGGACGTCGTCGGTCGGCCCGCGCCGCCGCGGGGGGGAGCCGTCCGGTGGAGCGCCGGCTAGTTGCGGTAGATCTCGGCGTCCGGGTCGACGAGCATCCCGCTGCGGAGCAGCGCCATGACCTCGTCGATTCCGTCGGCAACGGATCGCTGCGGCGTGAAGCCGAGCCGGTCCTTGACCTTCTCGAAGCTGACCTTGTAGTCGCGCGGGTCCTCGTCGCGGTGGACGAACTCGACCTGCATTGTCGGAACCCGTTCCCGCAGCAACTCGACGAGGTCGAGCTTGCGGTAGTTCTCCGACGTCAGGCCGACGTTGAACACCTCGCCGTTGACGACCTCGAGCGGCGCCTCGAGCGCCGTGACGACCGACAGTGCCGCATCGCGAACATGGACGTAGGGGCGCCAGAACTGCTCGCCGAAGACGACGAGCTCGCGTGACAGGCAAACGTCTCGAGCGAACTCGTTCACGGTCAGGTCGAACCGCATCCGCGGCGACGCGCCGTAGACCGTCGCAAAGCGGAGGCACGTCGTCTTCAGCCCGTTCGTGCTGCGGGAGAGGACGTCCAGCTCGGCCGCGACCTTCGTTTCCGCGTACAGCGAGACGGGCCGCAGGTCGAAGTCCTCGGTCGCGTGAACGCTGCTGTCGGCCATCTTGCCGTAGTTGCTGCACGTGGAGGCGAAGACGAGTCGGGTCACGCCGGCGTCGGTTGCGTCGTCGAGAAGTGCGCGCGTCCCCTCGAGGTTCACCGACCTCGCTTCGTCCGGCTCGCGCCCGCACGCGGGATCGCCGACGATCGCCGCGAGGTGCACGACACGGTCGACATCGCGAAGCGCGGCACGCCGCGCGTCCGGGTCACGAACGTCCCCGTGGACGAACTCGAAATCCTCCTTGCCCCAGGCCCGGAGCAACGAGGGCACGGGACCGTGCAGGAGCGAATCGAGGACGCGGACGCGATGCCCGCGCTCGAGAAGCTCGTCGACGACGATCGAGCCGACGTAGCCGGCCCCTCCGGTAACAAGTGTCCATGGCCGCATGGTGATTCCCTTCTCCTTTTTACGACGTTTTCGCGTTGCTGTTAAGAGACGCTGATGACATCTAGACGTTCGGCGGGGCGGCCCGCGGCCGCAACGACGCGTCCCGCGAGCGTCTCGCCGATCACGAGCGACGACGTCGCGCCCGGCGACGGTGCGTTGAGCACGTGAAGCGAACGGGCGCCCTCGACGATCAGAAAGTCGTCGACGAGGCTGCCGTCCCGAAGAAGCGCCTGCGCGCGGACGCCCGCAGTCGCCGGCTCCACATCGTCCGTGCCGACGTCGGGAACGAGCCGCTGAAGCGAGCGCACGAACGCCCGACGGCTCAGCGACCGGTGCAGCTCGCGCATTCCCTCGACACCGTGCCGCGCAGCGAGGCGCCAGAAGCCGCGATACGTCGCGACCGAGACGGCATCCTTCATCGCGAAGTCGCGCTTTCGGTACCCCTCGCGCTTGAGGCTCAAGACCGCGTTCGGGCCGGCGTGCACCGACCCGTCGATCATGCGTGTCAGGTGCACGCCGAGAAACGGGAACGCGGGATCCGGGACCGGATAGATGAGCCCGCGCACGAGGTGCCGCGCGCCGGGCCGCAACTCGTAGTACTCGCCGCGGAACGGCACGATCCGTGCCGGTGGGACGACGCCGTCGAGTTGCGCCACGCGGTCGGAGTGAAGGCCGGCGCAGTTGATCAGGAACCGTGTCTGGACCTCTCCGCGCGTCGTGTCGAGGACGACCTCGCGACCGCGCTTGTGGATGCCGAGCACGCGGGCATCGAGCACCACTTGTCCCCCGGCTTCCTCGAGCAGCCGCTGCACCGTCGCAGCGACTTGCGGATACGAGACGATCCCGGTGCCGCGGACGAGCAACGCAGCGATCGCCCGCACCGCAGGCTCGCGCTCGCGCAGCTCCTCCATCGTCAGCCGAGTCACGTCCGCGCCGTTCGCGCGGCCGCGCCGCTCGAGCTCGAGCATCCGTGGGAGCTCGCTCTCATGCGTCGCGACGACGACCTTGCCGCAGATCTCGTGGTCGATGTCGTGCTCGTTGCAAAACGCGACGAGTCGTGCCGCACCCGCAACCGAGAACTGCGCCTTGAGGCTGCCCGGCTTGTAGTAGATGCCCGAATGGATGACGCCGCTGTTGCGACCGCTCTGGTGCCTCGCGGTGCCCGCTTCCTTCTCGAGCACGACGACATCGGCATCCGGCTCGGCGCGTTTGAGCGCAAGCGCGGTCGACAGACCGATCAGGCCGCCGCCGACAACGGCGTAGTCGCTCGAGCGCATCACCAGAGCCGTCGGCCGGCTGCCCGGAAACGCCGGACCGCGTCCTTGTCGGGCCACGAGTAGTACGAGCCCTGGGACAGGTCGAGTTGCGTGCGTGTCAAATCACCACGTTCGAGGCTTTCGAGCACCTCGATCAACAGGTCGGCGGCGATCGCCTTCGACCGGCGGAGGAACTCGTCAAGTGTCTCGTGCGGCTCGATCGCGAAGATCCGCTGCCCGCACAGCTCCCCGGCATCGATCTGCTCGTTCACGAAGTAGATCGAGACGCCGGCGTCGTCCTCGCCGTTCGCGAGCATCCAGAAGCTCGGCATCACGCCGCGGTAGAGCGGCAGCGCCGCCCCGTGGATGTTGAGGCAGCCGAGCGCCGGCAGGTCGATCAGGTCGCGCTTGAAGATCTGCGGGCAGCTCACGGAGATCAGGAGGTCCGCTCCGATGTCGCGGAGGTGCTCGAGGAACTCCGGCGCGTTGACGTCCGCGACGAAGTTGCATGCGACGCCGTGACGACGACATGCAGACGCGATCGACCGGCGCCGCGTCTTTGCGTGGGCGACGCGCGAGACGAGCCCGCGCACGCCTTCGAGGCCGAACGTGCGGTAGTACCGCCACGCGGCGCGCG
Source organism: Gaiellaceae bacterium (assembly GCA_045806225.1). GTDB lineage: Bacteria > Actinomycetota > Thermoleophilia > Gaiellales > Gaiellaceae > 3-1-20CM-4-69-9. Next base: position 4,010 of record JBJMJS010000077.1, on the reverse strand, counting down.
AGGTCGTCTGGTTCTTGTAGAGCGGCGGAACGATCGCGACCTCCCGTGTCTGCGCTCCGTACGCCGCGAGCACGCGGTCGTAGAACGCCGGCAGGTAGATCGGGTCGTCGGTCGTCAGGAAGACGATGTTCATGTGTGCCCCCAGCCGGCAAGAACGGCGTCGAACCGCCCGAATTCGAGCTTCGCGAGTAGATGACGGACGCGGTCGACGAACGACCCGCGGCCGAGTCCCTGCGAAAGACGAAGCTTGGTCGGAATGTCGCCGCGGTACTCCTCGAGCTCCGTGGCGTTGAACTCGTACGGATGGCAGTAGACGATCGCGGGCCGCCGCTCGGAGATCGCACGGAGCGCGCGCTCCAGCAGCTTCGCCGGCGCCACGCGGAAGTAGCCGCCGCCGCCGACCGGCACGCGCATCTTGCCCCGGTCCCAGACGGCAACCGGCACCTCGAGCAGGTCCGCGCCGGACGCGAGGTCTACGTGGTGCGGCCCCACCGGCCACTCCGAGATGCCGTACCGCCGCGTCCGCATCGGGAAGATCGAAGAGTCGACCGTGAAGCCGACGTCACTGAGCACGTCGAGCGCCCAGAGATTCTCGGATCGGATCGAAAAGTCCTGTGCGCGGAAGGCCGTGACCGGCGTTCCGGCAGCGTCCTCGACGGTGTGATGCGCGCGCTCGAGCTCGTCGCGGAGCTCGCGCCGGTTCATCGCGTACAGCGGCCTGTGGCTGTAGCCGTGCGACTGGACCTCGTGACCCTCCGACACCAGCTGCTGCAGGAGCTCCGGAAAGGTCTCTGCGACGCGTCCCTGGACGAAGAACGTCCCTTTGACCCTGAAGTCGTCGAGGACGGCGAGAATTCGATCGACGTTGCGGACGACGCGGTCCGTGATCGGCGCGTCGTAGTCGATGCACGACTGATACCAGTCCTCCACGTCGACCGTGAACGCGGCGACCGGAACAGCGCGCTCGGGCGCGTCGACAACGGGTGCCGGCTCGATCACGACTCTTCGGAGTCGACCGGCTTGCGTCCACGCCGGAGAACCCGCGGCCGCGTGTACGTGATCAGCCCGACGACGGGGAGTCGCGTCACGCGCAGGAGGTGGTCGACCTCCTCCAGCTCCGCTTTCTTGAGGACGTCCGGTGACACGAGCGCGAGCGCCGCAGCGCTGCGTCCGTCAGACGTCCCGTCGGCGAGGCCGAATGACCTGATCCGGACACGCGTGCCGCCTCCGCGCGAACGCGGCACGTTGTCGACCTCGGCAGATGCCGCTCCGGTTGTGCGCGCACGCCCACCGGCCAGCGCCTCGACTGCCGCCAACTCCGGCTGGGCCTCGGAGACCTCGACGCCGGCCGCATACTCGTCGAGCTCTGCCGCGAGCGCCTCGAGATCGATGTCCGGGCCTGCCGCGATCAACCCGATGCTGCGAACGTTCTCGGTGTCGGCCGCGAGGCACAGTCGCCGCGCAATTCGCGTCATTGCCGCGCGTCGCGCGGCTTCGCCCTCGGGAGGGACGGCGCCGAGAAGCGGCGTGTCGAAGACGCGCGCGAGCGCGTCGCTGCCGACGAACGTCGGACGCAGCGTCTCGAGCAGACCGGCCGCGCCGACGCCGAGGATCAGACCGAGGAGCGCGCCGAGAACGAGCTCCTGCGTCTGGCGCGAGGCGTCAGCCCGAAACGGCCTCGTCGCCGAGCTGATCACTGCCGGCTTCGGCCGCAACGCTGCCGACGAGATGATCGCGATTCGCTCCGACTCGAGGACGCCACGCTGCTGCGCGAGGAAGTCCCGCAACCGCGATTGCTCGTCCCGCTTCGCGCGCAGGTTGTTCGCCGTGGACGGCGAGCCGGACGTGGCGACGGCGACGTTCAGCGAGTCGATCTGCTGGTCGGCGACCGAAATCTTGTGGTTGAGCCCGTCGATTCGCGACTCGAGATCGCTCATGACGGACTGGAGGTCGCCGTCGGCGACGTCCTGGCGCACGGTGAGGACGCGCTTTGCGAGCGCATTGGCGATCGTCGATGCGAGCGCCGCGTTCTTGTCGCTGACGGACAGCTGCATGACGCCCGAGGTGCCGAGCGACTTCACCGTGATGTGGTGCTTTGCGAGGTCGACGGGATCCCGACTCGTCACGCGGACGGCCGTGAGCGCATCGCGGACCTGCGTGGGGCTCGTCGCGATCGCCGTCGCGGCGTCCGCCAGCGCAACCGCTTCGGTGCGCGACTTCGGATCGTCCGTGCCAAGGACGAAGCGTGTCGTCGCGGTGTACGTGGAGGGGTTGTGCGAATGGATCGCGGCGACGCCGAGGCCGAGCGCGACGAACCACGCGATGAGTGGCCAGTGTTGCCGGAAGATCCGGCGAAGAGCGTCGTTCAACTCCATGGAACCCGCACGTCCTTCACGATCGGTTGCCAGGGAGCGCCGAGTCGCCGCAGACTCGATGTGCCGCATCGAAGGCTGGCCCTCCTCCTCTTTCTCTCATCCCCATAGGGCGACGCGCCGTTCGCGACCCCCGCACTCGTGTAAGCCTTGCGTTCTCGCGGACATCCGTCAATGGGCCGAATGACCCATTTGACGCGGCTCAGCGGGCCTACGGCCGCTGCGGCACGGGCGCCGGCACGAGCGCCTCCTTGACGACGCGCAGCACCTTCTCGCGCTTGCCCTCCTCCACCGGCACGAGCCCGCCGAAGTCGAGCCGGGCGAGCTCGACGCGGCCGACGGTCCGGACGGCCACGAATCCGAAGTCGCCGAGGAAGTCGGACGGGAAGATCGTCTTGTGCACCTGAAAGCGCTCGTAGGCCGACTCCTGCTCGGCATACCGGTAGGAGAACGTCTCGAGCGCCTTCGCCCCCTTGTCGCGTGCGTCGCCGATCGCCGCGAGGAACAGCGACTGCATCACCCAGGGACTGGACACGTCGACGAGATAGGCGCACGTGACGAGGACCGCGTCGGGCGAGGGCGGCCCAGCCGGCAGTTCGGCGGCACGCGGGAACAACTCCGCCGGCCCGTACTGCATCGATCCGACCACCCGGCCGTCTGCGTCGTAGTAGACGGTGCCCCAGGGCCCCCAGTCCGTCTCGGCCTTCTCGATCCAGCGCCGTTTGTCGGCGTGCTTGCCCGGGCGCGATTGCCACCAGACGCATCCGTGACACACGGACGGCGCGTCCTGCAGCGTCACGCCGGTCAAGCCGGCGATCGTCGGCCCGCTCATCGTGTGGGTTGTAGCACCAGCTCCGTGGCCTCGGGCCGCGCATAGAAGCGGAACGGCACGAACGTCGTGCCGAGGCCCGGCGACACGTGCATCACGGTCCTCCCGCGCGTGTAGAGGCCGACCGTGTAGCGGGTGCGTGGATGCGCGAGCCGCAGCTTGTCGCGCGGCAGCGGCACCGAGATCTGCCCGTCGTGCATGTGGCCCGCGAGCACGAGATCGAACGCGGCGTCGGCGAGGCGGTCGAGCACGAGCGGGAAGTGGCAGAGCAGGATCCGGACGTCGGCCGCGTCGTCGACGAGGCGTGACGGACGGGACTGCCACCTGCGGTACGTGCGCGGGTCGACGCCGACGAGCTGCACGCGCTGCCCGCGGACGTCGACGCTTGCGCTCTCGTCGACGAGCAGGTGCGCCGGCGTCAGATCGGTGAGCCCGGCCGCCCGGGAGAACGGGTCGCGGCTGTGCTCGACGTCGTGGTTGCCGAGGACGACGTACGTCTTCGGGCCGAGCCGCTCGAGCAGCCGGCGAAGGACTGTCTCTCCGCGCGGACGCGATACGAGATCGCCGGTGACGCAGACGAGATCCGGGTCGCGCTCGGCGGTCCACTCGATCGCGCGCTCGACGGCGCGCCGGCCCCGCGACGGGAGTCCGAGGTGGAAATCCGAGAGGTGCATGACCCGCACCTCCGCGCGCAGCCCCTCGAGCGGGAGCTCGATCGTCCGTAGCCGCACCCATCCGGCCTCCTACCAGCCCCACGCGATCCCTGTCGCGCCGGCCGCGGCAGCACCCCGCAAAATGGCTCCGGCGCG
>JBJMJS010000076.1:0-23805 GCA_045806225.1 Gaiellaceae bacterium | reverse complement strand
CTGCTGCGTCCTACAATCGAGGGAGACGATGGAGACGACCGAGGCGGCTCGCGTAGAGGGCTCCGACCGTTTCGCAGCCGCCGCGCGGCTCGCGGATCGCTTTCTCGAGAACATCGAGTCGGTCGTGCACGGCAAGCGCGAGGAAGTGAAGCTCGTGCTCGCCGCGCTCGTGTGCGGCGGCCATGTCCTCTTCGAAGACGTGCCCGGCACGGCCAAGACCGTCCTCGCACGCGCGATCGCGCAGTCGATCGACGGCGCGACGCCGTCCCGCATCCAGTGCACGCCCGACCTGCAGCCGACCGACGTCACCGGCCTGTCGATCTTCAACCAGAAGGAGCGCGACTTCGAGTTCCGCCCCGGGCCGATCTTTGCGAACGTCGTCCTCGTCGACGAGATCAACCGCGCGATGCCGAAGACCCAGTCGGCGCTCCTCGAAGCGATGGCCGAGCAACAGGTCACCGTCGACGGCGAGACGCGCGTTCTCCCCGATCCGTTCCTGCTCTTTGCGACGGAGAACCCGATCGAGTACGAGGGGACGTTCCCCCTTCCCGAGGCGCAGCTCGACCGGTTCTTCCTCAAGACCGCACTCGGCTATCCCGACGCCGCCGACGAGCGACGGATCCTTGCGGAGCAGCGAACGGGTCATCCGCTTCGGCTGCTCGAACCGGTGCTGACGGTGGAAGAGGTACAGCAGCTCCGCCGCGCGGCGCAGGACGTCTACGTCGACGACCTGATCCAGTCGTGGATCGTCGACCTCGTGCGCGTCACGCGCGACCACGAGCTCGTCTCGATCGGCGCATCGGTCCGCGGGTCGCTCGCGCTCGAGCGCGCTGCACGCGGGTGGGCACTCCTCAACGACCGAGCGTTCGTCGTGCCGGAAGACGTCGAGCGCCTGTTCCTGCCCGTGCTGCTGCACCGGATCATGTTCCGTCCGGCGTTTCTCGCCGAAGCGCGGCGCGAGGGTTGGCCGGCGGCGTCGGCGCGGTTCAAGGAGTCGTGCCTGGCGGCCGCGCCGAAGCCGGAGGCAAGCACCGAAGGCGCCGTCGTTCCACTGAGTAGCTAGATGTCGTTCACCGACGTCGTTTTCCCGCTGACGCCACGGCGGCGGCTGATCGGCCTGTCGTTCGGGGGGATGCGGAGCGCCCGGCGGGGGGCCGGGTCGGACGTCGCCGGCTCGCGCGTGTACCGGCCGGGAGACGACATCGACACGATCGACTGGGCCGCGTCGGCGCGACTTTCCGCCGCGCGCGGGACCGACGAGTTCATCGTCCGCGAGCGCTTCGCCGAGGAAGCGCCGCGCGTCGTCATCATCGCCGACCGCCGCCCGGAGATGTCGCTGTTCCCGCCCTCACTGCCGTGGCTGTCGAAGCCGCACGCGGCCCGTACGGCGGCGCTGATGATCGCGGACTCCACCGTCGCAGCACGCGGGTACAGCGGGTACCTCGACTTCGCGGACGGCGAGGATCCGCACTGGCGGCCGCCGCGCAGCCAGCACGACGATTGGCGCAACGAGCCGGCGCGCCCGTTCGGCGCGCCGCAGGACACCGTCGCGCGGTCGTTCCGGCATCTGTTCGACCTGCGGCCGTCGCTCCTGCCCGGAACGTTCGTCTTCGTCATCTCGGATTTCGTCGTCGAGCCCGACGAGGAGTTGTGGCTCCGCGCCGTCGAACGGCGCTGGGACGTCGTGCCCGTCGTCCTGCAGGACCCGACGTGGGAGCGGTCGTTTCCCGACGTCAGCGGAACGATGCTGCCCGTCCTCGAGCCGCAGACGGGGAAGACGCGGTTCCTCCGCCTGACGCGCGCCGAAGCCCGTGCGCGGCGCGAGCACAACGAGCGCCGCTGGACGCGTCTGCAGCGCACCTTCGCGATGTTCGACCTCGATCCCGTCCCGATCTCGAGCGCTGATCCGGGGGAGATCCTCGAGCTGTTCACGTCCTGGGCAGAGCAACGTCTGTACTGGCGGGGGCGCTGATGAGCCGGCTGCGCTACGTCCTCCTCGGTCTCCTCGCCGCCGCGGCCATCGCGGTGGTGGTCGTCGTCGCGGCCGGCCGCGGCGGGCATGCGTCGACCGCGCGCTCGCTCGCGCGTGGCCAACTGCTCGGAGCGTCGGCGACGATCTCGCCGCAGTCGCTCCTGTTCGGCGAGCCGATCCACGTCCGGATCGACGCGGTGGTCGATCGGCGCCAAGTCGATCCGAACCGCGTCCGGCTCGACGCAAAATGGACGCCATACCAGCCGGTGACTCCGGGCGTCCGGACGGTGCGGAACGTGGGTCCGTATGCACGTCTGCACTGGGCGATCGATCTGCATTGCGTCGTTGTCGACTGCGTGCCGCAGGCGGGCTCGATTGCGCGGCAGGCGTTCGAGACCGCGACGATCGACTACCCCGGAAAGGCGCGCAACGGCCGGACGGTCGACGCGATTCGCATCACCTGGCCGCAGGTGAGCGCGGTTTCGCGGCTCGACCCGCTCGACATCGAACGGCGCGCCGTCGTCCAGCGCATCGGACCGGGCGGCCAGCTGCGAGCAGCACTGCCGCCGTGGCGCGTCAGCTCGACGAACCTCGCCGCAGTCACGTACCGCCTTGCGCCGGACACGGTGTTCTGGCTCGCGACGGCGTTCGCGTTGGTGCTCGTCGTCGCAGCCGGCGTGATCCTCGCGCCGTATCTCCCGGTGGTGAACGTGCACCGCCGCCGGCCGCCGTCGCGGCTCGAGCGTGCGCTCGAAGCCGTGGAGCGTGCACGTGGCGGCGCGACCGTCGACGAACGGAAGGCGCTCGAGCTGCTCGCTGCCGAGCTTCGGCGAAGCGGCAGCGGAGGCCTCGCCTGGACCGCGACGGAGCTTGCCTGGTCGCCGTCCGAGCCCGCGGCCGAGCGGACCGCAGAGTTGACGCACCGCGTCCGCAGCGAGCTCGCAGAAAGGACGAATGGCCACCGCGCCTGAATCCCTGCGGCTGCCGCTCCGGCGACGCCGTGCGATCCCGTTGTCCGAGGCGGGGGCGCTGCACGGCGCGCTGCGCCGGACCACGATCGTTCGCATCGGCCTCGCCGCGCTGCTCGTCGCGCTCGCCGCGGTGTCCGTCTGGCGCGCCGCCGAGCTCAACCCGCGCGCCGTGTCATTCCTGCCGCAGCACTCGACGACGGTGCTCGTGCTCGACCAGTCGAAGAGCGTGTACATCTCCGCGTACAAACGGATCTCGGCGGTGCTCCGGCGGATCGCCGCGGCAGACGTCCCGATCGGGCTCGTCGCGTTCTCCGACTCTGCCTACGAGATGATTCCGCCCGGGACGCGCGGCTCCGAGCTCCGGCCGCTGCTGCGCTTCTACACCCCGGGCCATGGAGGGTCGAATGTGGACCCTGAGACGCTGTTCGCCGCCAACCCGTGGCAGGACGTCTTCTCCGGCGGGACGAAGATCTCCTCCGGCCTCGACCTGGCCGCGTCGCTCCTGCACCGCGACCACGTGCACGACGGCGCGATTCTCCTGCTGAGCGACCTCGAGACGGCCGGCGAAGACCAGCCGCGCCTTGCGCAGTCGCTGCTGCAGATCCAGCGCGACCACGACATCACGCTGAAGGTCGTGCCGCTGTTCCCGGTCGAGGGCGACCAGGAGTTCTTCGAGCGCTTCGTTCCGAAATCGAACTTCGTCCGGCCCGCGCAGATCAATGCGACGAAGACGCCGCCCGCGCGCCGCCGGCTGATCGCCGCGACGCCGTGGCCGTTGTTGGTCACTGCAGCGCTCCTCCTGCTTGCACTCGCGGCAAACGAGCTGCTCTGCGGGCGTGTCCAACTGCGTGCCGCGAACGAGGCCGCCGCGTGAGGGGCCATGCCGTGCGCGGGATTGCGGCAGCTGCTTGCCTGGTGGCTGCCGCGATGCTCGTCTTGCTTGCGCTCGACGCGCGCGCGTGGAGCTCGCGGCTCCCGGCGGACGATCTCCGTTATCGGCGCGACCCGAGCACGCACGGCCTGTGGCAGCCGCGGCAGCTCGCGCCGTTCGGCCTCGCGCGCGGCGTGCTCGGCCTGGGCGACGATCTCGCCTACCGCCGGGCGTTGCGCGAGTTCCGGATCGGCCGTCCGCTCGAGCCAGTGTTCACGACGGCGGTCACGACGCACCGGATCGAGGCGCAGATCAAGTTGACGAACGTGCTCGCGAACACGCGCGACGCCGCGCGGGCGAGCCAGGCGGCGAACCTGCTCGGCGTGCTCGGCTTCTCGATGGCGACCCAGGACGTCGGGCAGCGCGCGACGTTCCTGAACAACGCGGTGACCGCGTTCAGGCGCGCGATCGTGATCGACCCCGCGAACGACGACGCGCTGTTCAACCTGGAATATGCGCTCGACCAGCTGCGTGGAAGCGGCGAGCAACAGGCGGGCGGAAACAACCGGCTCGGTCAGGGTGGCCGCGCGGGGCTCAAGCCGACCGGGCACGGCTACTGATGTCGTTTCTGACGCCGTACGGCGCGCTCGTCGCGCTGCTCGTCGTCGTCCCGCTCGTGGCGTTCGTGGTCGCCGACCGGCGACGTAGCGACGTGACCAGGATCCTCCGTCTCCCGCCATACGGGCGGCTCAGGCTCATCCCCGCAGCGGCAATCGTCGGCATCGCGGCGCTGCTCGGCGTCGCCGCGACGCAGCCGACGCTCGTGCGGCGGACGCAGCAGCATGTCCGCACGGACGCGCAGGCGTGGTTCGTCCTCGACACGTCGCTGTCGATGAAAGCGGCGGCCGAGCCGGGGGCCCCGTCGCGGTTCGAACGGGCGCAGGCGCTGGCCGTGCGGCTTCGCCGCGAGCTCGGCGACGTGCCGGTGGGAATCGCGTCGATCACCGATCGTGCGTTGCCGCATCTCTTCCCGACCGCAGATCTCGATTCGTTCGACGCGACCGTGCACAAGGTCGTCGGGATCGAGCGGCCGCCGCCGTCCGACGGCTTCAGCGTCCGCATCACGACCCTCGGCTCGATTGCACGGATCGCGAGCGACAACTTCTTCGCGCCGAGCGCGCGCAAGCGTTTGCTGGTCGTATTCACGGACGGTGAGACGAAGCCGTTTGCGGATGCGAGCCTGTCGACGATCTTCCGCGAGCCGCCCGGTGTTCAGTCCGTGTTCGTCCGCATCTGGGGCGCGCATGAGCGGATCTGGAACGGTCGGCGCGCGGATCCGCTGTACCGGCCCGACCCGACGAGCGCGAAGAACGTCCAGGCGCTCGCGCAGACGTCGGGCGGAACGGCAGTCGACGCAAGCGACTTCCATGCAGCGGTCGAGGCGTCGCGGCGGGCGCTCGGCCGGGGCCCGACGGCGGTGCACGCGGAGGAACAGCGGCGGCTCGAGCTCGCGCCGTACTTCGCAGGCTTCGTATTCCTGCCGCTCGGCTTCCTGCTGTTCAAGCGAAACCTCTAGTCGAGCGACCGGCGCCGCGGCGGGCGCCACTGCTCGCGGCGACGTGCGGGAGTGCCGGATTCGTAACGAGTCAGCCCCGAAACGCGAAAGGACAGTTCTCTTCGCGGCTTGCGGCCGGTAGAGAGAAGCGTTCATTCCTTCTCCCGGATCGGAGCTCGCCGATGCATCGATTACGCAACCTGTTCACGCTCATCCTTGCCTGTGCACTCCTCGCTGCGCCGGCGGCGCGCAGCGCGTCGTCGGACATGGTCGTCAGCCAGGTCTTCGCGGCCGGCGGTAACGCCGGCGCGCCGTACGCAAACGACTTCGTCGAGCTGTTCAACCGCAGAAGCGCGGCCGTCGACCTCAGCAGTTGGTCGGTGCAGTACGCATCCGCGGCAGCGACCACCTGGTCGGCGACGGCACTCTCGGGGTCCGTGCCGCCCGGCGGTCACTTCCTGATCCAGCTCGCGACGGCAGGGGCGGTCGGCGCGCCGCTACCGCCGGCCGACGCGACGGGCACGACGAACATGGCGGTCTCCGGCGGCAAGGTCGCGCTGGTACACAGCAGCACGGCGCTCACGTGCGGCGCCTCTGCCGGGAGCTGCTCGGCCGACCCGCTCGTCGTGGACCTCGTGGGTTACGGCTCCGCGACCGACTACGAGGGCGCAGGTCCTGCGCCTGCGATCGGGAACACGACCGCTGCCCTGCGAGCCGGCAACGGCTGCACCGACGCCGATGCGAACCCGACCGACTTCGCGGCGGCTGCGCCGGCGCCGCGGAACTCGGCGATGAGCGCCGCGCCGTGTGCCGGCACGCCGCCGTCGACCGGCGTGGTCTCCGGCAACGCCGGCGTCGGCGTCGACGTCGAGCCCGTCCTCTCGATCGCCCTCGAACGGCCGACGATCAGCTTCGGCAGCGCCGCCTCCGGCGATACGCCCGCCGCGGTGTCGGAGCGCGTGACCGTCGCCAGCAACCACGCGGCGGGTTACGCGCTCACCGTCCACCGGTCAGCCTTCCTCCCGGCCGACTTGCCCCTCGGGCTCGCGGCGACCGCGCCGACCGGAGGACAGATCGGCGGTTCCCTCGGCGGGGGTGCGATGGCGCCGATCCCGATCGCGCCGGCCGCGGACCTGCTGGTCGGGACAACAGGTGGGCCGAGCGCGGCCGCCGGCGACGCGTGGGCGACGAACGTCGGCTTCGTGTCGCGGTTGCCGGTCGTCGCTCCCGGCCACTACGCCGCGACGGTGACGTTCACCGTCATCGGCCGGTGATTGCCGCCGTCGTTCGCATCTGCACCGCCGCGCTCGCGTTCGTGCCCGCATCTGCGGGTACGGACGCGGCGCGGCCACCGGTGCTCCTGGCGGCGGCTCCCGCGCACGTGACGCTCGCGGGAAACGCGCGAACCGTCGTCCGCGTCACGAACTCGGGAACGAAGAGCGTCGTCGTCGACGTCGCTCCTGCCGGGTTCGCGCTCGGTCTGCGCGGCCGGCCCCGCGTCGTAGCCGGCGGCGTGCGCTCCGCGGCGCGGTGGCTCCTTCTTCGGCCGCGGCGACTCGCGCTGGCGCCGCGCGCGGCGGGCACGCTCGTCGTCATCTCGAAGCTTCCCCGCCGCGCTGAGCCGGGCGACCACGACGCACTCGTGTTGCTGATCACGCGGCCCGTCAAGAGCACGCATCTCGCTGTGCGGCTTCGCCTCGGGGTGACGGTTGTCGTGCGCGCTCCGGGCAAGATCGTCCGCGCACTCGAACTGCGACGCCTGCGCCGGGAGCGGCGAGGAGGAGTCCGTCTGCTGGAGCTGGTCGTCGCGAACCGCGGAAACGTGACCGAGCCCGTGGTGCACGCGCGCGCGGTCGTGACGTCGACGCGCAACGGGAGACGCATTGCGACGCTGGTTACCGGCGTGCGCGAGGTGCTGCCGCGAACGGTCGGGCTGCTCGAGTTTCCATTTCGGAAGCGGTTGCGCGGACTGATGACGGTGCGCATCGTGATTCCTTCCGTCGCGGGCCGCGGGGCGCTACGCCGCACGTACCGGTTGCGACTCTGATCGGCGACGTCACGCCGTCAGCGCTCGAGGGCGCGCGGACACCGAGCTCGCGATCCCGTTCCCTCGCGTTAGCGATACGCGTGGTTACCTCATCGACCGATCTCTGACGCAGCCGGTCGGGCAGCCGTCACCTTTCTCCCGCGCCGGATCAACGCCGCCAACTGACAGGAGAAGCATGCAAAGTGCCGCCACACGCGGCTTCACCGTTGTCACCCTGATGACGCTCGTCTTCACGCCCGTCTGGAAAGGGAACCACTGGGTCGACATCCTGACTGGCAAGACAACAGAGACGACCGTCGTGACGTGCCAGCGAAACGAGCCGTGTCCCGCGCAGAAGCACATCACGAAGAAGATCGTCCTGCCGCACCGCTAGTCCGTGTCGTCGTATCTCCTGCTCGCCGTAGGGATCTTCCTCGTCGCGTTCGACTTCCAGAACCTGCTCTCCTGGTGGGGAGGGCGGACAATCACGCCGGGGCGACAGGTCTCGCAGGATTTCACGATCGTCGTGCCGGTCTTCGGGCATCCGCGCTACTTCGAGGGCGAACGGCTTCTGCGCTATCGACACAAGGTGCTGATCGCCATGGAGATCAGCGCGCCGACGATGGCCGCGTTCGCGGACGACCTGGAGCACGAAGGGTGGAACGTCGCGCGTCTAAAGGTGGTGGATCCGAACCCGGCGGCTCTCGTTGCCGCTGCGCTACCGGCGGTCGCGACCAAGTACACGTTTCGTCTCGACTCTGACACAGCCATCGGCGGCGACGTCGCCGCCGCGGTCGCTGCCGCAGATATGGCCGGAGCGGATCTCTGCTCGATCAAATGTGCGGTTGACAACCGCACGAACATCGTCACGAAGCTCCAGGCGCTGGAGTATCGGATGGCGATGCTCTGTCGCCACTTCCGCCCGTGGTTGACGTCGGGTGCCTGTTTCCTCGCTCGCACCGATGCGCTGCGCGAGATCATGGCTCGGCACTCGATGTGGACGCCGGGCGAAGACATCGAAACCGGTCGAACGGCGCTCGCTCTCCGGATGCGCATCCGCCACCTCGACATGGTCGTGTATACGGACGCGCCCGACAGCTGGGGCGCGCTCGTCCACCAGCGGCAGCTCTGGTGGGCCGGCACGTTTCGTCATTGGTGGATCAATGTCGATCGCAACTTGCTCCACCTTCCAGTGCTGACAACGTATTACCTGGTGGCGGTCTGGGCGTCCCTGTACTTCAAGTGGTGGACGATGTTGAGCCCGGCGGCGGTCATCTCGAGCCTGCCGGTCGTCTACGCCGCGTACCTCTTCGTCACAGCGATTTCGAACCTCCAGGTGTTGTCGCCATGGATGGTCGTGTTCCCGTTCTACGCGCTCGCGCAAGTGCTCGTGATGCCGCCGCTCGGCGCGCTCAAGTACATCGAGCTCGCGAGACGGCGGCGGCGCCTCGGGCGATACGCATTCGGGTACCGCCGCGACGAGGTTCTGCGCGATATCTGGCGCGTGACGACCTACCCTTCGGGGCGACCGTAGGCCGCAAGCTTCGGCTTATGCGACCGCTTCGCTGATGCGACGCACGCTCGGCTTGCGCCCGCGGCTTGCGGATAGCGATGCTCACGCCAGCCACTCCAACGTGAGAGTCCGTCCGGGACCTCCGTTTTGCGGCTGCAGCGGCGATACGCGCAAAGCGGAGATCGCCGCGCGAAACCGTCGGCGAGCCCGCGCTATCCTCGGGCATGGAGCGGAAGCTCGCGACGATCCTGTTCGCTGATCTCGTCGGCTCCACTGCGCTTGGCGGTGAGTTCGACCCCGAGCACACGCGAGATCTTCTGGAGCGTTTCTACGACGCGATGGAGGCGGAGATCGCGCTCGGCGGAGGCACGATCGAGAAGTTCATCGGTGATGCCGTCGTCGCGGTCTTCGGCGCGCCCACCGCTCAGGAGGATCACGCGGAGCGCGCCCTGCAGACGGCGCTGTGGATGCTCGAGCGCCTGCGGGAGCTCTTTGCCGACCGCCTCGCGTTGCGCATCGGCGTCAACTCGGGCGAGGTCGTCGTGGGGCGGCCGCGCCAGGGAAGCTCATTTGCGACGGGCGACGCGGTCAACGTGGCGGCGCGCCTCGAGCAGGCGGCGGCACCCGGACAAGTGCTTGTCGGCGGGCGAACTGCCGCCCTTGTCGGAGCTGCTTTCGATTTTGGGGAGGCACGCGTGGTGGAGGCCAAGGGCAAGCCCGGCGGCGTCGAAGCGCGCGAGCTTCGCAGGATGGTTGCCTCGCGCCGACCTCGCGGCCGTCAAGCGCTTACGACGACGTTCGTGGGCCGAGCGGAAGAGCTCGCTTGGCTGCAGCAGATGGCTGCGACTGCGGAGCCACGCTTCGCTCTTCTCGTCGGCGAGCCGGGGCTCGGCAAAACGACGCTCGTCCGCGAACTACGGAGCCGACTGTCGGCCGGGACGACCTTTCGGCTCGGCCGCTGTCTTGCTTACGGTCGCAGCGTCACGTACAGCCCGCTCGCGCACGTGCTCCGGCAAGAGTTGCAGTTGCGCGAAGAGGACCGAGCGCTCGAAAAACTCGACGGCCGCGAGATTCTCGGGCTGACACTCGGGCTCGATGTGGCGGGCGATTTGGAGCCGCGCGCCGCCGCGCTCGCGCTACAAGACGCGTGGGTGCGCCTCGTATCGGAGATCGGCGAGCGCGGTCCGGCGGTCATCGTGCTCGAGGACCTGCACTGGGCGACGGTGCCGCTCATCGAGCTGCTCACGCGGGTGCTCTCCGAGGCAAGCGGCCGCATCTTGATCTTGGGGACGACACGCCCGGAGCGAGAGGGGTTGCCTGCCGGAGAGACCTTGATCCTCGAGCCGCTTGGCGATGACGACGCCGCCGATTTGATCGACCGAGCGCTCGGCGCACCGCTCGACGCGGCGGCGCGCGAGCTTGTCGTTCGCCATGCCGAGGGAAATCCGTTCTTCGTGGAGGAGCTGCTCTCCGATCTCCTCGACCGCGAGCTGCTGACGCGCCGGTCGGACGCGTGGGTGCTCGAGGTCGGCGACCAGTCGATACCGGACTCGATCCATGGCGTGCTGGCTGCGCGGATCGACCTTCTGTCTTCCACCGCGAAGGATGCGCTTCAGGCGGCCGCTGTGATCGGTCGGTCGTTCTCGGCCGCGGGACTCAGCGCGCTCGTGGGGTCCGCAGCCGAAGTGCGAACGCTCGTCGAGCGAGGGTTCGTTCGCGCGAACGAGCCCGAACTTGTCTTCAAGCACGCGCTCACCCGCGACGTGGCTTACGGCAGCCTGCCGAAGGCAGAGCGAGCGCGACGCCACGCCGCTTACGCGGAATGGCTCGAAGGGATCGAGCCGACAGACGGCCGCGCGGGCACACTCGCATATCACTACGCCGAAGCCGTCGATCCGACGATCGCAGAGCTCGCCTGGCGGGACCGCGACGAGGATCTCGCGCGGCTCCGCGCGTCCGCGCTTCACTGGCTCCGTCGCGCCGCAAAGCTCGCGGTCACCCGCTTCGACTTGGACGACGCGCTCGAACTGCTCGAGCGCGCCGTCGAGCTATCCCCGGCCGACGCGGACCTGTGGCATTCGATCGGCCGCGTCAATGCACTGAAGCTCGATGGCGAGGCTTTCTGGCAGGCGATGCTGAAAGCGATCGAGGTTGCGGCCGACGAAGTGAAGCTCGGCGAGCTTTACAGCGAGCTCGCCTTCGAATCGACCATGCGGGGCGCGATGTGGAAGGTCGCCCCGGATGACGCGCTCGTCTCGAGCTGGATCACTGAGTCGCTCGAACTCGCGCGTCCCGACAGCCGGGCGTACGCATACGGCCTGGCTGCGAAGGCACTGATGGAGGACGATGTCGCCGCGGCTGACCTTGCGATCGCGATCGCTGAACGTCTCGACGACGTGGAGCTGCTCTCCTTCGGTCTCCACGCGAGGTCCGCGATCGCCCAATTCGTAGCGGACATCGCCGGCGCTTCCGAATGGGCGGAGCGGAGGCTCGCCCTGGCCGGGCGACTCAACGATCCCGACCACCTCGCGCTGATCCACTGGAGCTCCTCTAGCGCAGAGCTCGCAGCCGGCCGTTTAGAGGCAGCTCAGTCGCACGCGCTCCGCCACGAAGAGATCGCCGCCCGGCTGACGCCGCATCACGAGGTGCACGCGCTTGGAAACCTCCTCTTGCTCGACGAGGCAGCCGGCCGTTGGGACCGCTTGCGGGAGCGCAGTGAATGGGCGGCGCGAGTCGTCGCGGCGAACCGCGGAACGCCGTGTGCGTATAACGCGCGCTGCCTGCTTGCTTGCGCAGTCGCGTGCGCGGCGCTCGGCCTGGACGAGGCAGCGCGTCGGCTCGAGGTGGAAGTGGAGGCGCTTGGCTTCGAGGGATACGAGTTGTTGCTCGACGGACCGCGCGCGCGCCTGGCGATGATCCGCGGCGACCTCGCGCGAGTCGAGGCGCTGCTCGACGGATCAGAGAAGTGGCACTGGCACATCTACAACTATGTCAACGGCGTTGCGACTCGACTCGACGCGTTCGTTGCGGTGGGCCGAGCCGACGACGTCGTGGAGGACGCGGAGCGTCACTTGCAACGCGGCACGTACCTCGAGCCGTTCGCTCTCCGGACGCTCGGCCTCGCTCGAGGCGACCCCAGGCTCGTCGCGCAGGGGCAGGAACGCTTCCGTGCGTTGGGCCTCGACTGGTACGCCGCGCAGACGCATGAGTCGGCGTCCGCGTAGGCGGCTCGTCATGAACGAAGTCACAGAGGTCGTGCCGCAGGCGAAGAAGATCGGGACGTTCTCGTAACGGCCACCACGGAATACGATCTGATCAGGCTGCCGGAGGAGGGCTGATGTCGCCGGCGTTGGAGGTCGTAGGGCGCGAGTCGGAAATCGATTCGGTTCGCGCGTTCCTGGAGGCAGTTCCTGCGGGACCGATCGCGTTGCTGATCGAGGGTGCGATCGGGATCGGGAAGACGATGCTCTGGAGGGAGGGCATCGCCGATGCCGGTGAGCGGGGACTGCAGGTGCTCACGAGCAGGCCGGTGGAGGCCGAGATCGCGCTGCCGTTCGCCGCGCTCGGTGATCTCCTCGGAGACGTGCCAGACGCTGCGCTCGGGCGGCTTCCCGATCCGCAACGCGAGGCCCTCGAAGTTGCGCTGCTGCGAGCTGGAACGAAGCCCGGAGGATTGCAGCGCCGAGCGGTCGCGCTCGGCGTCCTCGGTGCTCTTCGAGTGCTCGCCGAGGACACGCCGCTCGTTCTCGCGATCGACGACGTGCAGTGGCTCGACCCACCTTCGGCCGATGCCCTCGCATTCGCGGCCAGGCGCTTGCGCGACGAACCGGTCGGCCTCCTCCTCGCCCGACGCGCGGATTCGAGCGACGAATCTCGCCTTGAGCTCGAGACCGCTCTGGACCCTGACCGCCTGACACGACTCGTCATCGGCCCGCTCGATGTCAGGTCGCTCGATCGTCTTCTGCGGGCGCAGCTCGGGAGGCAGTTTCTCCGCCCGGCGCTCCTCGAGCTGGAGCGGGTGTCAGGAGGCAATCCATTCTTCGCGCTCGAGCTCGGCAGGGCGTTGCTCGCGCGCCATGTGTCCGTCGCGCCGGGGGAGCCGCTCCCGGTGCCGGCGACTCTTAACGAGCTCGTTCGCGACCGGCTGGCCGGAATCCCGGCCGGGGCGAGGGAGGCGGCGCTCGGTGTCTCGGCGCTCTCGCGGCCGACCGTGGAGCTCGTGGCCGCCGCCGCCACCGGTGGTGCGGCCGCGCTCGAGCAGGCGGCAGCCGCCGGAGTCCTGGAGGTCGACGAGGGCCGCGTTCGGTTCTCACATCCGCTGCTCGCCTCGGTCGTGTACGCGCAGACGCCGCCGGCTCGGAGACGCGAGTTGCACGCCCGCCTGGCGGAGGTCGTCGACGATCCGGACGAGCAGGCGCTCCATCTCGCCCTCGCTGCGAGCGGCCCCGATGCCCGCGTGGCCGCGACGGTCGAGGGTGCCGCCCGGCGGGCAAGAGCACGTGGCGCTCCGCAAGCCGCAGCGGAGCTCTGGGACCGGGCACGAACGCTCACGCTGCCGGATGACGCCGATGCCTGGAGGCGGGCCATCGAAGCCGCCGAGTGCCATCTCGAGGCCGGGGACACCGACCGGGCGCGACTTCTTCTCGAAGAAGTCGTGGCGCGCGTTCCTGAGGGTCGCGAGCGCGCCTTCGCGCTCACGCGCCTCGCTTGGGTCACGTCGTTCCGGCATGGCTTCCACGACTCCGCCGATCTCTTCCGCGCTGCTCTCGCAGAGGTCGGAGACGATCCTGCGGCGCGCATCGAGATCGAGCGGGGACTCGCGTGGAGCATCCACGAGACCGGTGACGTCGCGGCGGCGGAGTCTCATGCGCATGCGGCGCTCGAGCTCGCCGAGCGTCTCGGGGAGCCCGGCGTGCTCGCAAGCGCACTGGCGGACATGGCCTTCTTTCAAACCATTCGCGGGCGAGGCATTCCGACTGCGCTCATCGAGCGCGCCCTCGAGCTCGAAGACACGGAAGATGAGTGGAGGTCGATCCTCGGACGCATCCGACCCGCCTGGGTTCACGGGATGTTGCTCCAGTGGGGAGGCGATCTCGATGCTGCTCGTTCGACGCTGACCGCGCTTCGCGACACCGTGCTCGCGCACGGCGACGAGCACAGCTTGGGCTACGTGGTAATGCAGCTCGGTCGCGCGGAGTGCCTGGCCGGAAACTGGGAGCTCGCGTCGCACTACGCCGCCGAATCCTTCGAGATTTCCGTGCAGACCGCCCAGGAAGAGCAACGCCCGTTCACACTGGCGCTCAGGGCACTCGTCGATTCCCACCTCGGACGCGTGGCCGAAACGCGTGCCACCACTGACGAAGGGCTGCCGCTCGCGCTCCAAGTCGGAGTCCTACCTGCGCATCTCGAGATGCTCGCAATCCGCGGGTTCCTCGAGCACTCGCTGGGCGACGCTCGCGAAGCCCATCGCTTTCTCGGCCCGCTTCCCTGCGCGGTTGCCGAAGCGGGGTTCGGCGAGCCGGCGCTGTTTCGCTTCCACGGCGATGCGATCGAGACCCTGCTGGCACTTGGTGAGCACGACGCCGCGACGGCGCTCCTCGCCGAGTTGGACGAACAGGCCCGTGCAACGGGCGGCGTGTGGGCGTTGACGATCGCGAGCCGCTGCCGCGCGCTGCTCAGCGCCGCGGCCGGCGACACCGACGCTGCGTATGCGGCCGTCGACCGGGCGGTCGAGCTACACGAACACCTCCAAGAGCCGTTCGAGCGCGGGCGCACCCTTCTCGTACGCGGGACGTTGCAACGCCGGAATCGCAAGAAGCGCCCGGCTAGAGAATCGCTGACGCAAGCGCTCGCGGTGTTCGACGAGCTCGGCGCGACGCTGTGGTCCGAGAGGGCTCGGGCCGAGTTGAGGCGGATCGGGGGACGGGCACCCGCAACACCCGGCGCGCTTACGCCGACCGAGGAACGAGTCGCTGCCCTCGTCACTGCCGGACGCACGTACCGCGAGGTCGCGGACGTCTTGTTCATCAGCCCCAAGACGGTTCAGTGGAACCTCTCGAAGATCTACCGGAAGCTCGGCGTTCGCTCCCGAGCCGAACTCACCGCGAAGCTGGCCGCCGATCAAACTCCAGCGGTTCCGCCGGTTCCCGACTAGGTCGTCGCCTCTCAAAACCGGCGGCTCCGCCGATTTCGCGCCGCCTCGACCCGGCCTACGGTCACGTCAGATGGATCCGCACGGCAAAGGAGGAGACGTGAACGGTGGAAGCACGATCGGTCGGATCGCAGCGGTACTCGCGACGGTGAGCACGCTGACGGCGCTCACGGGAGTCGCTCAGGCGGGAACGTCGAGGCCGCCGAGCATGTCCATGGCCGAGTACCGCGCGCTCATGCTGCGCAGCGAGGCGCTCAATCAGAAGTACCCGCTCGGCCAGCAGGCGGTGCCGCACCGCATGACCGCAGCCGCGTACCGGGCGCTGATGCTCCGCGGCGAGGCGCTCAACCAGAAGTACGAGGTCGGCACGCACAAGGCAGCCGTCGTTACATCGCAACCAGCGAACCCGACTCCGGGCTTCGCGTGGGGAGCTGCCGGAATCGGCGCCGCCGTCATGTTCGGTCTCGCCCTGCTCGCCGGCGGCTTCTTCGTCCGCCACCGGCTTCTCGCCACACGCCGCGGGCTCACCCCCTATCGAACGACCTGAACGATTCGCACCGCGCGGCAACGACACCGTCACGACAGCTCGAAAGGACCAGTCATGAAAGACAGACCAAAGGAGCACGAGATGTCGAATGCGAGCAAGCGCCTACGGACGATCGGTGCGCTTGTCACTCTGGGAGTGGTGGCCGTACTCGTGAGCGTGGCCACGCCGGCGCAAGCCGAAGGCGTGACGCCTGAAACACTCGCCGCAGCCGGCTGGGACTGCTTTCTCACCCCTCCGTTCATCGTTCCACCGAGGATCAGCTGCGCCAATCCCGGCCTCGGTCGCCCGTTCCCGGGGAACCCGAATCCGCCGCCGGCCTACACGCTCCCGACGTTCGATCTCGGCGGGAACTACCTCGGCAAGGTGCACCTCGTCCGCGTCGACCTCTATAGCGGCCAGCCCTGCGGGCCGTCTGGAGTTCCGTACGTGTTCCGCGCGGCGATCGGCTACTACGAGTGCCTGCGAATCTGATCGACCCGGGGCTCTCATAGACGTTGGAAGCGCGCGCGGCCGGTTGGATTTGCCGGCCGCGCGCGTGCTCGACGGCGGTGCCGATTGTCGCCGCCCGTCGATCGACAACTTTCGATGGCCGCTTGAGCGCTTGCGGCGAGGGCGCGGAATTGCGGCTCAGCACGGCCGACGGCGTCGCGACCTCGGCGCTTGCTCCCTTGTGCGATACATACCGGGTGACGGCGTTGGATGTTCCCTTCGAGCTTGTCGAGAATCAAGTTGTCGCTGGGTTCACCATCGGCGGCCGCGGACCCTATGTTTGCTTGCTTGATACGGCGGTGGATCCATCGGTTGTCGACTTGGCGCTTGCGCGCGAGCTCGGCCTGGACGTCCGCGATGACGCACCGGGTGAGGCAGCTGGCCAGGGAAGCGAACCCACCGCCTTCTACCCCTCGGAGCTCCCGGACGTTCGGCTCGGCGAGTTCGAGGTGGGAGACGTCGAGGCTGTCGCGGCCGATCTCTCAGGACTCGGGTCGAAGCTGAACCGGCCGCTGCACGCGATCCTCGGGCAGAGCTTTTTCGACGGGCACGTGGTGCAGTTCGACTACCGGAACCGGCGGGTTCGCTTCAACGCTCACTCGTTCGAACGCGGTGTGCGTGCTGACATCGAGGGCGCGGCCGACCTCACTCCCATCGTCACTGTGCACGTGAACGCTGCGACCGTGCCGGTCGTGCTCGACACCGGCTCGAGTCTTACGCTGGGGATCTATCTGGAATCGGTCGAGAAACTTGGGCTCGGTGAGGCGTTCGCCAGCGCGACGCCGAGGGCATCGATGGGTGCGCGTGGCCACATAGACGCGTACGAAGGTGCGGTGCACTCGCTTGCGCTCGGAGACGTTCACCTGAGTCCGGCGGCTGTGGTGTTCCTGCCTCGGGCGCACGTGGATCCGACCCCGCGCGCGCTCGGCAATCTTGGCAACGGATTTCTGCAGCACACCGTGCTCACACTGGACTACCCGCGGCGCGAGCTCTACATCGCGGCCGCGACCTAGCCGCACGACGAATCCTGACTGGTCGACGTTCGATGAACTCGCCGCTTGCGAACCGCTTGCGTTTCGAGTCTCTCCATCGCCTAGGTGGGCAAGAAGACGGGTTGGAATAGGAGCGGGAGCGACGGGAACGAACCCGAGCTTTACCCCCCGCCATTTGCTGAAGCGCGGACGCTCCGGAAGCTGAGATGCTGAGCACGTTGGGCGATCGCCGCGTCCGCGGCTCGAGGCTTGCCGAAGTAGGGGCCAGCGGCGGCACGTCGTGAAGTCGGGGCTCTGGAGCGACCACATCGACGGTCGCGGCGCGCGATAGTTCCATAGTGGTACGGCAGCCGACCGGAACGGTGACGATGCTCTTCACCGACATCGAGGGGTCCACCCGACTGCTCGACCGGCTCGGGCCGACACGCTACGGCGACGCCTTGGAGCTGCATCGGCGACTGTTGCGGCAGGCGTTTCAGCGGCACGCGGGCTACGAGGTCGATACCGAGGGTGACGCGTTCTTCGTCTCGTTCGCGAGCGCCGGGGAGGCCGTCGCGGCTGCTGCAGAGGCGCAGCAGGCGCTGGTTCATGTGGACTGGCCGGAGGGGCTGCCGATCCGGGTACGCATGGGGCTGCACACTGGCGAGCCGGTGGCGGCGCCGCCAAAGTACGTGGGGCTCGACGTGCACAAGGCGGCGCGGATCATGGCGGCTGGGCACGGCGGGCAGGTGCTGATGTCGGCAGCCACCCGTCGAGCGGCCGAGAATGTCCCGGTGGTGCCGCTGGGCGAGCATCGACTGAAGGATCTGATGCAGCCGGAGGCGCTCTACCAGCTCGAGATTGTGGGGTTGCCGTCGGAGTTCCCGGCGTTGAAGACGCTGGGGAACCGCCCGACGAATCTACCGGTGCAGCCGAACGAGTTGATCGGTCGCGAGCGCGAGGTCGCGGAGGTGACTGAGCTGTTACGCGACGCGCGCGTCCGCGTGGTCACGCTGACAGGTCCTGGTGGGACAGGAAAAACGCGTTTGGCACTGCAGGCCGGAGCGGAGCTCTTGGAGGAGTTCGGCAGCGGCGTCTTCGTCGTGTCGCTCGCGCCGATCCGCGAACGCGACCTGGTGATTCCGGCGCTCGCGCAGGCGCTCGCGGTACGCGAGGTCCCGGGCGAGGAGCTGGCGGAAACGGTCGCCTCGTATCTGGAACGCAAGCAGATGCTGCTCGTGTTGGACAACTTCGAGCAGGTGATCGACGCGGCCGTCGATGTTGCCGCGCTTCTCGATCGATGCGCTGCGATCAAAGTCCTGGTGACGAGCCGCGAGCGGCTGCGGCTTCGCGCAGAGAGGGTTTATGAGGTTCCGGCGCTGACGGTGCCCGATCAACCGGACGATGTGGATGGTGTGCTTGTGAACGCGGCTGCGGCGCTCTTCGTGGCACGTGCAGCGGCAGCAAGCCCGGCGTTCGCGCTTGATCGCGGGAACGCTTCGGTTGTCGCCGCGATCTGCAAACGCCTCGAGGGATTGCCGTTGGCAATCGAATTGGCCGCTGCGCGAATGGTCTCGTTGACGCCGGAGACGCTGCTTCGTCGGCTTGACCAGCGCTTATCGATTCTGACGATTGGGCCGCGCGATGTGGATTCGCGGCAGCGAACGTTGCGACAGACGATCGACTGGAGCTACGACCTGCTGACGGAGGCGGAGCGCTCGTTGTTCGCCGAACTCGGCGTTTTCACCGGTGGTGGCCGTCCCGACGCGGTTGAGGCCATCTGCGGCGGCGCATCGGCGGAGTGGTTGGATCTGGTGGATTCGCTTGTGGCGAAGAGCCTTGTCGTGCAGAGCGCTGACATCGACGGCGAGCCACGATTCGCGATGCTCGACACCTTGCGTGAATACGCACTGGAGCGGCTCGGCGACCGACGAGAGCCGTCCGCACGTTTGCACGCTCAGTACTACGGCTCGGAGGTCGCCGTTGCGCGCGAGAAGCTCGAGTCGTGGGATCTGCCGCACACGGCGGCGTTATTGGCTGTCGACGAAGCGAACATCCGCGCGGCGTTCGACTACTTCATCAGGGCACGCGATGGTGATGCCGCGTTACACCTTGCAAACGGCTTGCTTCTCTACTGGTACATTCGCGGCAGGCCGAGCGAGGCGATTGCGCAGTTGCGTGCCGCGCTCGCACAGGGTGGGCGCGATCGACGACAGTGCGTTCGCGCGCTGAACAACATCGCGCTCGCACTCGCGATGATCCGCGCCGACTCCAGCGAGATCGAAACCGCAGCAACCGATGCGGAGAGGGCCGCCTGCGAGATTGGAGACGAGTGCGAAATTGCATACGCGCGAAACAACCGCGCTCTTGCCGCAGCCGCGGTCAAAAACGGTGCGGCGCTCGACTTGCTGAAAGACGCATTCGCGCGAGCAGAGCGCGCGAACTCCCCATGGGTTGCGACCATGGCACTGCTGAATCTTGGGTGGGCGCAGCTCCTCGCGGGCGATCGGGAGCGCGCGCGCGAGACGCTCGTCCAAGTCCAGGATGTCTGCGCAGCTCGACGGATCAATCCGACGATGTACGCGATGGCAGCAGAGAACCTCGGCATGCTTGCACTCGAAGAACAGCGATACGGGGACGCAATTCACCACTTCGAACAAAGCATCGCCTTCGCCCGGGAGATCGGCATGGTCGAAGTCGTCGCGGCGTCGCTTGAAGGGCTCGTCGCAACATTGGCGCAACAGCAACGGCACGAGGACGCAGCCGTGATAGCAGGAGCGGCGGATCGCGCAAGGTCGACGAATGAGGTCACTCCGCTGCAGGACTACGAGCATCAAATCGCCGCGCGGACACGCGAAACGCTGCGAAAGGCGCTCGGCGACGAGCGATTCGAAACGCTCAGCCTGACCGGATCGCAGCTAACGATCGAAGAATCAGTTACACGGGTGCGGGCGACGGAAGCCTCCCCAGAAGGGGTACAGCGGCCACATGAACCAACCCCGTTAGCAGGTGGTTCGTAAGCGGGAGCGACGGGACTCGAACCCGCGACCTCCGGCGTGACAGGCCGGCGTTCTAACCAACTGAACTACGCCCCCGCGGTGCGGGCAGTCTAGCCGCGGTAGCCTGAGACCGGTGACGGCGGTGGACATGATCGCCCTCGTCCTCGTGGCGTTTGCCGCGCTCGCCGGATACCGGAAGGGGCTCGTCGCGGGCGCGCTGTCGACGGCGGGGATCGTGATCGGCGCGTGGATCGGTGCCCAGATCGGGCCGGAGTTGCTGCGTGGCGGTCAGGCGTCGCCGTACCAGCCGCTTGCGGCGCTCGCCGGCGCCGCCGTCGGCGCGATCCTGCTCGAGACGCTCGGGACGATCGTCGGCTCCGCACTCCGCGGCGGCGTGCGTTTCTCGCCGCTCCGGCCGTTCGACTCCGCGGGCGGCCTCGTCCTCGGTGCGCTTTCGGGCCTCGTCGTCGTCTGGGTCATCGGCGCGGTCGCGCTGCTCGTTCCGGGTGAGCCCGGGATCCGCCGCGCTGCGCTTCGGTCGTCCGTTCTGCGCCAATTGAACGACGTCGTCGCGCCGCGCGACGTGCTTGGTGTGCTCGCGCGGATCGACCCGTTCCCGTCGCTGACCGGGCAGGTGCCGCACGTCCGCCCGCCCGACCCGCGGCTCGCGCGATCGGACGCGGTCGTGCGCGCGCGCGGGAGCGTGTTGCGTGTGATCGGTACTGCGTGCGGCCTCGGCGTCGAGGGCACGGGCTGGGTCGGCGCGCCCGGACTCGTCGTGACCGCCGCGCACGTCGTCGCCGGTCAGCACGACACGCTCGTCGAGCTCGAGGACGGCGAACGGCTGCGCGGGACGCCGGCGGTCTTCGACCGCAAGAACGACGTCGCGGTTCTGCGCGTCGACGGTCTCGACGCGCCGGCCCTCGCGCTCGCTTCGCCGCGCGTCGGGGCGTCAGTCGCGGTTCTCGGATATCCGGAGAACGGGCCGTTCGCCGCTGTCCCGGCGCGGATCGGCCCGACGCAGGTCCGGCTGACGCAGGACGCCTACGGCACCGGGCATGTCTTCCGCGAGCTCACGAGCCTGCGTGGGCGCGTGCGGCACGGGAACTCCGGCAGTCCCGCGATCGACTCGGCCGGGAATGTCGAAACGACGGTGTTCGCGTCGCTCCTCAACGCGCGCGGCGGCCTCGGCGTCCCGTCGAAGATCGTCGAGCGCGCGCTCGCCGCAGCCCAGCAGGGCGCGACCGCATCGTCGAGCGGCTGCGCTCCCTAGGAGAGCAGCTCCAGCACCCGCAGCGGCCGTCGAAACGGCGCGACGAGGCAGACGCCGGCGAACCGCCGTGCCTCGTCGACGAGCCGGCGTGCGTGCGCGAAACCGAGCTCGGCCGCGTCGGCGCCCGCGGCCTGCAGCGCGTGTTGCAGCGGTTCCGGCACGACAATTCCCGGCACCTCGTTGTGCAGGCGCAGCGCGAGCCGGTGGCTCGTGAGCGGAAACACCTCGACGAGGATCGGGATCGGCCAGTCACCGCCGAGCCTGTCCGCGAAGCGGTCGAGCGGCTCGAGGTCGAACACGATCTGCGTGATCGCGAACTTGGCGCCGGCCTCGACTTTCCGCTGGAACCGCTCGACCTCGAGACCGAGGTCGTCGGGCGTCGGGTTCACGGCGACCCCCGGGAAGAACGACGTCGGCGCGTCGATCGGACGGCCGTTGAAGTCCTCGGCGCGGTTGAGGTTCGTCATGAGCTGCGTCAGCCCGACTGAGTCGACTTCGTACACGCCGCGCGAGCCGGGATAGTCGCCGACCTCCGGCGGGTCGCCTGTGATCGCAAGGATGTTGCGCACGCCTTCGGCGTGGGCCCCGAGCAAGAGCGACTCCATCCCCATCACCGACCAGTCGCGCGTCGTCAGGTGCGGGATCGTCTCGAGGCCGCACTCGCGCTCGATCGTCGCCGACACCATGAGCGAATTCATCCCTGCACGTGCGGTGGCGTTGTCGTTGATGTCGACGAAGCCGACGACACCGGAATCCTTGAGCGCGCGCGCCACGTCCACGAGACCGGCGCTCGAGCCGCCGAGCGGCGGGTCGAGTTGCACCGACACGACCCATTCGTGTTCGCGGAGCGCGCGCGACAGCCCGGTCTCGCGCTGTTCCTCGCCGAGCGAGACGACGAGCTCGCGCTCGTCGAACTGAAGCGGTGCGCTCGGCTTGCGCTCATCCTCGACGGCCGCGCGGATGGCGGCGATCTCTGCGGGCGTCGTCCCGCAGCAGCCGCCGATCACGCGCGCGCCGAGGTCGCGTGCGTGCGCGGCGAACTCCGCGAAGTACTCGGGCGCGGCGTGCGGGTAGATCACGCGTCCGCCCGAGAGACTCGCGAGACCGACGTTCGGGAGTGCGGCGAGCGGCTTGCCGTCCTTTCCCATCTGCTCGAGCGCGGAAAGCGCTGCGAGCAGGCCGGCGCCGTGGTTCGCGCCGAACGCAGCGACGTCGAGGTCGGCGAGTCGGTGCGCCGCTTCGTCCGCGGTGATGCCTGCGATCGTCTCGGCACCCTCGTCGAACGTGAGCAGCGCGACGATCGGCAGCGACGACGCGTTGCGGACGGCGAGGACCGCGTCCTCGAGCTCGCTGAGGTCGTAGAACGTTTCGAGCATGAACAGGTCGGCGCCGCGACCCTCGAGGATCGAGGCCTGCTCGCCGAAGATGTCGCGCCGGATCCGCGACGCGAGCGCCTCGCCGATCGGGCCTATCGAGCCGGCGATGAAGACGTCGCGCCCGGTGACCTCCCGCGCGTCGCGCGCGAGCTTCACCGCGGCCGAGTTGATCTGCTCGAGGTCGTTCTCCAGGAAGTGGTGCGCGAGCTTCCGGCGGTTCGCGCCGAACGTGTTCGTCTCGATCAGCTCGGCGCCGGCGTTGATGAAGCTGACGTGGAGCGAGACGACGGCGTCCGGGGCCCGCAGGTTCGCCTCCTCGGGACACCGCAGCCGCGGAACCGCGGCGCTCAGCAGCGCGCCCATCCCGCCGTCGGCGACGATCGCCGGGCCATGCTGGAGCCGTTCGAGGAAGCGGGTTCGGGTCTGGGTGGCGGACACTGCGTCTCCTTCGTTCGCTCGACACATCCGTCCGGGCGACGCCCGGGCCGGGTTTGGCACCTTGCTCCGTCGGAGCAGGTTGCCGAGGCGTCACAGGGCCGGTTCCCTCAGCCTCTCTCGATGCGGAGCGGGCGTGCCCGCGTCCGTCTCCGAGTGTAACCGACGGTCCGGAGACATGTCCCCGGCGAATCCGAGAACCCGTCTCGATGCTGGGGAAATGTCTGTTTCGGACCCCATTTCGGGTCTGACCCCACGGGGGGTCGAAAACAGACAGGTGTGGCGCGTCGCGGTGAACTGCACCGGTCAACCGAGTTCGGGTGATGGATGAAGTAGCCCCCTCTATCGATACTCAGCATGCATACCGAGTGGGGCCCCGATGCGGCGGGGGCAAACCTCGGAACATTCTCCTCAGGGAGACCCAAGCGGGGCCAGGCGGCGGCCCCGCTTGTGATTTTTCTGGGGTAAAGCAAGCGACGTCCTCTGCCGATACTTCGGGTGGCTCCTTGGCCAGGGACTGACGGCAATCTTTCCTGCGGCTGCGGAGATGCGGAGGCGGCCGCCGAGGACACGGCCGCCTCTCTTACTTTCCCTCGTCGTCGTGCACGACGCGGCCCTCCATCCCGCCCGCGACCGTGACCACCTGGCCGGTGACG
>JBJMJS010000075.1:0-7742 GCA_045806225.1 Gaiellaceae bacterium | reverse complement strand
GAGACGCCGCCCGGCGGCATCGAAGCGGAGCTCGTCGTCGTCGGTCGCGGTGGTCGCAAACAGCTCGACCCGCGCGACGTCGAGGGCAAGATCGCACTCGTCGACTGGCGCGTCGACTGGTTGTGGCCGTACCACGTTGCGATCGAGCTGGCGGTGCGCGGTGCGCGGGCGATGATCCTGACGTCCAGCCCGGGCGGGCCGTACTACCAGGCGGAAGGGGCGCTCGGAACCTTCGACGGCATCTGGCATGTCGACGGCCTGCCGTGCGTGACGATCCGCAGCGACGACGCGGCGGAGCTGGCGGCGCGCGAGGGCGAGCACGTCCGCGTCGTGCTCCGCGCGCCGCTGACGCGTGGGGCGGAGGCGACGAACGTCGTCGGCATCCTCCGCGGCTCGACCGACGGCGCGCCGACGATCGTCGGTGGACATCACGACGGCTGGTTCGGCGCTGCATTCGACGATGCGAGTGCGGTTGCCGCGACGATCGCGATCGCGCGCGCGTACGCCGACGCCGGTATTCGCCCCGAGCGGTCGATCGTCTTCCTCTCGCACACGGCCGAGGAGTACGGGATCGCCCACTCCGCCTACGACTGGTGCTACGGCGCCTGGTACCAGATCATCTGCGAGCACCCCGAGTGGTCGGAGGACGCGGCGTTCTATCTGAACATCGAAGGATCCGGCCGGCCGGGCGACCCGTTCACGGTTGATGCACCGCCAGAGCTCGCTCGATGGATGCGTCGCGTTTGCCGCGACGCCGAGCGCGACGGGCTGCTGCCCCACGGGTTCAAGCTCGCGGCTCCGTCGACGTGGACGGAGGTGTGGCCATTCCTCGCTGCGGGCGTCCCCGGCGTCAACGTCTCGACGTTCACGCGCGAGTTCGAGCGAACCGCGTACCACACGCAGTTCGACACGACCGAGGGAATGGACATGGAGTACCTCGGGTCGTTGACGCGCGTGTGCGCGCGGATGCTCGTCGAGGCGACCGACGGCGCTGCGGACCGGCTCGACTTCAAGGCGCGTGCGCGGCATCTGCGGCGCGCGCTCGGCGAGATTCGCGACGACACACTCGACGGCGCACTCGCGGGGCTCGAGCACGCGACGGGACGGGAACGCTTCACCGCGCTCGCCCGCGGCGTGTGCGGGCTCGACGCCGGCGAGGCAGCGCGCTATCCGCACGAGCAGACGGCGGCGGACGTGAAGCGGCTCGAGTCGGCGCTCGCGTCGCTCCGCGCAGGAAACCCCGGCGACGCGGCGCGCCACCTGTCGCGCGTCGGATTGAACCGCCTCTGTTCCGATCTCGGCCGTGACGCGTTCCGCCGCGAGCACGCGCGCCGCGGGCGTGACGCGCCGCGCGCGTGCTGGGCGGCCCAGGGCGACCCCGACACAGGCCCCGACCTGTGGGAGGAGCTGGCGGCGCTCCGCCGCGAACGCGGCGCGCGCGACTCGAGCGAATGGGTGGAGCAGAGCGTCGAGCGTCATCTCGCTGTCTCGCGAGCCGAGCTCGAGCGACGGCTGGCGGCGATGGCGTCTGCCGTCTCGGGCACGCTCCGTCCCTTGCCGCAGCCCCGTCCGAGCGACATCCCGCAGCCGGCCGATGGCTGAGGCGACGCGCTTCGGCCGGCCGCTCCCGCCCGGCGGCACGGTCGGCGTCGCCGCGCCGGCGAGCCCGTACGACGCGCGCAGCGAGATCCTCCGCGGCGTCGAATGGTGGGAGGAGCAGGGCTACAAGGTGAAGCTGGCGCCGGGTGCGCACGCGCGCGACGACTACGTCGCCGGTGATCCCAGACAGCGCGGCGCAGACGTCACGGCGATGTTCGCGGATCCCGAGGTGGACGTCGTCCAGTGCCTGCAGGGCGGCTACGGATCCGCGCAGGCGATCCCGTACATCGATTTCGACGTGGTCGCCGCGAACCCGAAGCCGTTCGTCGGCTACTCCGACATCACCGCGCTGCACGTCTCGATCCGGCAACGCACGGGCCTCGCGACGCTGTACGGGTACGGCCTGATCGGCGTCGGCGACCCCGAGTCCACGGACTTCTCGCGGCGACGGCTGCTCCACGTGCTCACAAATGGCGGCACCGGCGAGGTACCTCGCGACCCCGACGATCCATACGCTCGCGCAATCGCGCCCGGCCGCGTGACGGCTCCGCTGGTGGGCGGCTGCTTGTGGCTCTTGATGCAGACGATGGGGACGCCATGGGAGATCGACGTCGAGGGCTCGATCCTCTTCTTCGAGGACGTCAAGGCGCCGCCGTACTACATCGACGGCTTCCTGACACAGCTCACGGCGGCCGGGAAGCTCCAGCAGGCGGCAGGCGTGGTCGTCGGCGAGATGAAGGACTGCGACTGGGGCGACCTCCGCGAGTCGTCGGACTGGGCGCGCTCCAGGTCACTGGAGGACGTGCTCGACGAGCATCTCGAGCCGCTCGGCGTGCCCGTTCTCTACAAGCTGCCGCTCGGCCACGGCAAGCACCTGGCTGCACTTCCGTTGGGTCTTCGTTGTACGCTCGACGCCGACCGGCGTACGCTGACGGTGGACGAACCGGCGTTCCGTCAGTGAGTTGAGGAGGGTGAGATGACCAAGCGGTGGTTGGCACCGATCGTTTTGGGGACCTGTGTCGTTGCTGTCTTCACCGCATCGGCGGGCGGAGCGCGAGCGAAGAGCGGTGGGACGTTCAAGCTCGGCACGAGCTCGACGATCGACTCGCTGAACCCGTACGTCGCGTTCAACCAGGACGCGTACAGCATGTTCGAGTACATCTACCCCTTCCTCGTCCAGTACGACCGGTCGAATCACAACTTCGCGCAGGACTTCGCCACGTCGTGGAAGGCGTCGAACGGCGGCAAGACGTGGACGTTCAAGACCCGTGCGAACGCGAAGTGGTCGGACGGCAAGCCGCTGACCGCGCGCGACGCGGCGTGGACGATCAACACGGACATCAAGTACCAGGGCGGCGGCGCCGCGAACGCAGCCGGCCTGATCGCGCACATCAAGCGCGCGGACGCACCCAACGCGACGACGCTCGTCGTCCACTACACGGCCGCGCCGGGGAACGTGCTCGGGCAGTTCCAGCAGTTCGCGATCCTGCCGCAGCACGTCTGGAGCGCGCACCTCGGCAAGAACGGCGCTGGGCTGAAGACCTTCGCCAACAACGCCCCGGTCGTCAGCGGCGGTCCGTTCAAGCTCGTCAAGTTCACGAAGAACGAGATCGCCCTCTTCGAGCGCAACAACTCGTTCTTCGGCCCGAAGCCGCACGTCGACGGGTTCGGCCTGCGGATGTTCGCGAACGACGACGCGATGGTTTCGGCGATGAAGGCGCACGAGATCGATGCGATCGAGAGCGTGCCGTCGACCGCGATCAAGACGCTGAAGAACGCCGGCTTCCAGATCTCCGACGTGCCGGGCCTCGACCAGACCGACTTCATCATCAACTCGAACCCGAAGAAGAAGAAGAACCGCGAGCTCCTGAACCTGAAGGTGAAGGAAGCGTTCGCTCACGCGGTTGACCGGGCGCACATCATCCGCGTGGTCTTTCTCGGTCGCGCACGACCGGCGAACTCGATCGTCCCGGCGACGACGGGGCCGTGGCACGATCCGAGCCTCCAGCCCGAGAAGTTCGACCTGAAGCTCGCGAACAAGCTCCTCGACAATGTCGGTTACAAGCGCGGCGCAGGCGGGATTCGGATGGCCAACGGCCACAAGATGTCGTACGACGTCGTCGCGCCGACCGGCGTGACGAGCGTGCCGCGGACGTTCCAGATCCTGCAAGCGGATTTCAAGAAGATCGGCGTCCAGCTTCGCCAGAAGGCGCTCGACGACACCGCGGCGTTCGACGCCATGTCGGGGCCGAACAACACATACCAGGGGTTCGATCTCGCGCTCTGGGATTGGGTGTCGCTGATCGACCCGGACTTCATGCTCTCCGTCGTGACGTGCGCGCAGTACGGGGGCTGGAGTGACTCCGGCTACTGCAACAAGACCTACGACCGGATGTACTCGCAGCAGCAGCTGACGCCGGATCAGGGAAAGCGCCAGCAGATCGTCCGGAAGATGCAGAGGTACCTCTACACCCAGCGGCCGTACGTCTGGATCGCGACCGAAGACGCCGTCAGCGCGCTGAGCTCGAAGTGGAAAGGCTGGGTGAGCTCCCCGCAGGGGCCGTTCAACGCGCTGTCCAAACTGAGCCTGACGAACGTCCAGCAGAAGTAAGCCCTCGAGCCACGCGCCGTAGGAACCGATGAGGGGCGCCGATTACGTCATCAAGCGCGTCGCGTTCGCGATCGTCACCGTCTTCGTCGCGCTGACGATCAACTTCGCACTGTTCCGGCTCGCGCCGGGCACCGCAGTCACGAACCTCGCGCGCGTCCCGCATGCGACGCAGGAGCTCCGCGACTCGCTGAAGCAGCAGTTCGGCCTCGACAAGTCGAAGGGCGAGCAGTACGTGATCTACCTGAAGCAACTCGCGCACGGAAATCTCGGCGTCTCGTTCGCGAACCAGCAGCCGGTGTCGCACAACCTCTGGGTGGCGCTCAAGAACACGCTTCCGATGGTGATGCTCGGGACGATCTTCGCGGTCGTGTTCGGGACGCTGACCGGTGTGATTGCCGCGTGGCGCCGCGGCACCGGAGTCGAGGCCGCAACCGTCACATCGGCGCTCGGCTTCTACTCGATGCCGACGCACTGGCTCGGCCTGATGCTCGTGATCCTCTTCACCGGGATCCTGCCGACCGGCGGCATGACGAACGACTTCCTCATCAACCCGCCGTTCTGGACGCACGTCCGCGACCTCGCGTCGCACATCGTGCTTCCGTCGCTCACGCTCGGCCTCGTGCTGTACGGCGAGTACACGCTGATCGTGCGCTCCGCGATGCTCGAGACGCTCGGCGAGGATTACGTCCTGACCGCGCGCGCGAAGGGCCTGAAGCCGTGGACGATCGTACGGAAGCACGCGCTGCGCAACGCGATGCTGCCGATCGTCACGCTCGTCGCGCTGTCGCTCGGGTACATCGTCGCCGGCGCGATCCTGATCGAGACCGTCTTCTCGTGGCCGGGAATCGGGCGCGCGGTGTACGAGGCGGTGCTGCAACGCGACTATCCGATGCTGCAGGGGGCGTTCCTCGTGCTGACGATCTCCGTCGTCGCCTTCAACCTGCTCGCCGACCTCTTCTACTTCAAGCTGGATCCGAGGATCACGACGTGAGTGTCGTCCTCAACGAGCCGGGCGTCGTCGACGCGGAACCGGTCTCGGGACGACGCAATATCGTCTTCAGGACGATCCGCCGCCGTCCGTCCGCGGCGATCGGCGCCGTCGTGCTCCTGCTCGTGATCGCCGGCGCGCTCCTCGCTCCCTGGATCGCGCCGTACCCGTTGCACAAGCAGGTCGGCGCCGTCTTCGGACACCCGTCGTGGCGTCATCCGTTGGGGCTCGACGACGGCGGGATCGACATCGTCACGCTGCTGATGTGGGGCGCGCGCGTCTCGCTCATCGTCGGTTTCGCCGCGACGCTCGTGTCGATGCTGATCGGCGGGACGATCGGCGTGCTCGCCGGCTACTTCGGCGGGAGGACCGACCTCGTGCTGATGCGCATCACGGATTACTTCCTCGTGATTCCCGACGTCCCGCTGATGATCGTCGTCGCCGCGATCTGGGGGCCGAGCCTGTTCCACATCGTCGTCGTGATCGGCATCCTGCTGTGGACGAGCACTGCGCGTGTCATCCGCGCGCAGGTCAAGAGCGTTCGCGAGCGCGTCTATGTCAAGCGGGCGCGATCCCTCGGCGCAGGCCACCTGCGCATCCTCTTCCGGCACGTCGTGCCGCAGGTCGCCCCGTTGCTGATCGCGAACACGGTGCTGACGATCGCCGTCGCGATCTTCGACGAGACGGCGCTCGCGTTCCTCGGGCTCGGCGATCCGAGCCGAACCTCGCTTGGCAAGATGATCGAGAACGCGTTCCAGCGCGCCGCGATCTCGTCCGGCGCGTGGTGGGCGATCGTCCCGCCGGGAGCGCTCGTCGCACTGATCATCCTGAGCTGCAGCCTGATCGGGGGCGCGCTCGAGGACGCGCTCAATCCGCGGCTGCGCGTCGCACACCTCTCTGCGCGGACGTTTCGGCTCAGACCGCTCGTCGGCCGCTCGTCGGAGGCGGCATGACGGCGCTGCTCGAGCTCGACGACGTCAACGTCTGGTTCGAGCGCGAGGAGGGCGGCGAGCTGCACGCGGTCCAGGGCGTGAGCCTGGCGATCGAGCCGGGCGAGCGGTTGGGCCTCGTCGGCGAGTCGGGCTGCGGGAAGACGACGTCGGCGCTCGCGATCATGGGGCTCCTGCCGCCGAATGCGAGCGTCTCCGGGAGCGTGCTGATCGACGGCGTCGACGTGCTCGCCGGCGGTGAGGCGACGATGCGCGGGCGCCGGTGGGTCGATGTCGCGATCGTCTTTCAGGGCGCAATGAACGCGTTGAACCCGGTACGGACGGTCGGGGCGCAGATCGTCGAGGCGCTCGAGCTCCACGGTCGTGCGAAGGGAAAGGTCGCGCGCGCGCGGACCGAGGAGCTGCTCGAGCAGGTCGGGATCCCCGGCGAGCGCGCCACCCGGTTCCCGCACGAGCTGTCCGGCGGGATGCGCCAGCGCGCCGCGATCGCGATGGCGTTG
The DNA here is from genome assembly GCA_045806225.1 of Gaiellaceae bacterium. Lineage (GTDB taxonomy): Bacteria > Actinomycetota > Thermoleophilia > Gaiellales > Gaiellaceae > 3-1-20CM-4-69-9. Next base: position 1,094 of record JBJMJS010000075.1, on the reverse strand, counting down.
TCCTGCAACCCGCGCGTGCTGATCGCCGACGAGCCGACGACTGCTCTCGACGTGATGGTGCAGGCGCAGATCCTCGAGCTCCTCGACGCGCTGTGCCGCGACTTCGGGTTGGCGCTCATCCTCGTGACGCACGACCTGCCGGTCGTCGCACATCTTTGCGACCGCGGTGCGGTGATGTACGCCGGCGAGATCGTCGAGCGCGGCGACGTCGACGCGCTGTACCACGAGCCGCGCCATCCGTACACGCGGATGCTGTTCGCGGCGACACCGGATCTCTCCGACGACCGAGGCGAGATCATGTCGATCCCGGGCGCGCCGCCGCGGCTCGACCGCCCGATCGACGGCTGCCCGTTCCGTCCGCGCTGCGATCGAGCGTTCGCGCCGTGCGTGTCACTCCGTCCGGCACTGCAACCGGTCGGCAACGCGCATGCCGCCGCGTGTCACCTCAACGGTGTCACCGCGCAGGTCGAGGCGTGACCACGAACGGCAACGGGCCGCTGCTCGAGGTCGACGACCTCGTCGTGCGCTATCCGGTCGGCCGTGGGCTTGTCGGGAGCATGCTCAGGCACCCGCGGCAGACGGTGCACGCGGTCGAGGGCGTGACGCTTCGCGTCGGCGTGGGCGAGATGGTCGCGCTCGTCGGCGAGTCAGGCTGCGGCAAGACGACGACTGCGCAGGCGGTCATGCGGATGGTCGATCCCGTTGCGGGGACGATTCGGTTCGAGGGCCGCGACATCACGTCGCTCGGGTCGCAGGCGATGCGCCCGCTTCGCCGGCGGCTGCAAATGGTGTACCAGGATCCCTACGAGTCGCTCGACCCACGACTGCGCGTGCGAGCAGCGGTTGAGGAGCCGCTGCTCATCCACCGGCGCGGCGGCTCGAAGAGCGAGCGCGAGCTGCGCGTGCGTGACGCGCTCGCACGTGTGGAGCTGTCGCCGCCCGATCTCTTCCTCGAGCGGTTCCCGCACGAGCTCTCCGGCGGCCAGCGTCAGCGTGTCGCGATCGCCGCGGCGCTCGTGCTCGAGCCGCGACTGCTCGTCGCCGACGAGCCGGTGTCGATGCTCGACGTTTCCGTGCGCGCCGGCGTGCTGCAG
>JBJMJS010000074.1:0-30174 GCA_045806225.1 Gaiellaceae bacterium | reverse complement strand
GCACGCCTCCTTTCAGGTCACGGCTGCGAGCTGCGGTTCGTCGCTTCGGACTCGCAGCTCGAGCTCGAGGGGAATCGCGAGGGCGTGGCCGACGATGCAACTCTGCTTCGCGGCCCGCGCGACGCGCTCAGCGTTCTCGGTGGCACCCGGCTCGACGGTCAGATCGACCCGCAGCGCGTTCACGACGAAGCCGCGCCGGCCCTCGGCCCGCCTTGCCACATGACCTGCGGCCTCGACCGCAAGGCGGTAGGGACCGAGACTGCGTTGAAGCGCCGTGGAGTCGAACGTCAACACGAAACACGACGCCACCGACGCGACGAGGAAGTCCTCCGGTGACCACATGCCGGGCGTGCCGCCGCGAAACTCCGGCGGCGCTGCGGCCTCGAGCGGCGCTTTCCCGCTCGAGGCGAGGCGGACGCGCCGCCGCGGAATCGGCGACGCCTCGACGCGGAAACGGAAGTCCTTCAGGACAACCATCTCATGCCTCGACTTTCTCCCGCTCGCGCAGAGCGGTGTCCTCGGCGAACACGCGCGAGGGGATCACGAGGACCGGCCTCGTCGTGTGGTGGAGGACCCCGGTCGAGACGCTGCCGTGGAGCAGTCGGCGGAAGCCGCCCCAGCCGTGGGAGCCGAGGACGATCAACTGCGCGCCGTGCGCGTCCGCGATGCTGCAGATTTCCTGCGCCGGCACGCCACGGCGGATGACCGTCTCGACCTCGAGGCCTGCGGCACGAGCTTCGTCGGCGGCCCGCTCGGCGATCTCGAGCGCCCGGTCGCTCCCGGCCGAGTCGGCAGCGGGAACGATTGAGCCGAACGGGAGGCCGACCGGCTCGTAGGTGATCTCCCAGACCGTCGCGACGACGAGCGGTGCGTGCAGCGCGTCCGCGAGCTCGATCGCCTTCCTCGTCGCCTCGGCAGCACTCGGCGAACCGTCTGTCGAAAGCAGGATCGGTTTCATCGTTCGCCTCCTTCGGGTCTCTCGGCCCTGGTTGATGGTTCGAGTGTCCGCGGCGACGAAGCGAGGCGCATCGGTTGCGGCACCGATCCCCATGCGGCGTTCTACGGAGCGCCGCTGAAGACCCGCGCGCTTCGACAGGCGCAGCGACGACTACGTGAGCGAGGCGGCGAGGCGCTCGGCCACCTCGCGCAGCGTGCCGGGTCCGTCGAGGCTTCCGATCAGCAGGGCCGCCCCGACACGGCGGTCGATGTGCAGCCGGCCGCGCTCGAGACGGACCGAGGCGATGTCGTCGAACGTGATCGTCTCGTCGCGACGGACGCCCCGCGAGGCGCCCACGAGCCGCGCCGAGCCGTCGCCGACGTCGAGTCGACCCGCACAGCGCGTTCCGTCGACGCCGTTCCAAGACACCGCGTAGCCCGTGTTCATGCAGCGCATCGTGCGCTTGGCCGAACACCGAGACATCCGGGCGCGCTCACAGATCCGCTGCGGGAAAGCCGCACCGCATTCAGGGCCGAGCCCGATGGCGGCTTCGACGCTGCCGCACAAAGTTCGCTCCAACGAAAGGAGCACATGATGCGCAAGCAATTCTCGATCGGAGTCGCCCTGATGGTTGCCGCCGCGGCCGTGTTTTCCAGCACCGCCTCGGCACACATGCCGAAGACGATCACGATCCGCCACCAGATGCGCGGCTGTCATACATGGTCGTTCGCGAACGGGCCGTACAAGGCGAGCCTGAAGGTCAGGGCCGATCGCGACACGAGCCTCGTCGTTGTGAACGACGATGTGATGCCGCACAAGCTGCTGCAGGTCGCAGGGCCGAAGGCGCACGTCTTCAAGGCCGGGATGAACAAGTCGGGCGCGAAGGCGACGGTCACCTTCACCCGCGCCGGCGTCTATCGCTTCGTCACGAAGGCGGGCGAGGACTATCCGTGGATGCACGAGATGAAGACGGTCGGCGAGGACAACGTCCTGCGTCTGACGATCACGGTTACCTAGTACATTCGCGCGCGTGCACGCGTTCGCGGTCGCCGAAGTGAAGGAGCGCCTCGTAGCCGCCGGCGGCGGCTACGAGGTCGTTCACGAGTCGCCCGGGCTCCAGGTCGGCGTGTACGTCCTCGTCGCGCCGGAGCCGGATCGACAGCAGCCACACGACGACGACGAGATCTACGTCGTCCTCGAGGGCTCGGGCGTCCTCGACGTCGAAGGGACGTCGGTGCCGATGAAGGTCGGCGACGCCGTTTTCGTCGAGGCCGGTGCGAACCACGCGTTCTCGGCGTACGAGCAGCTGAGCGTCCTCGTGCTGTTCGAACGGAAGCCTGCGGGAAAACCGTAGCGCGGCTTCAGCGTCGGTCCTGATGCCGCGGCGCGGACCGTGCGCGACCGTTCGTCAAACGACGAACGAGGGAGGATCGATGAACCGCTTGGTGATCGTCGCAAGGCTGAACGAGGGCGCACACGCGCACGCACAGGAGTTGATCGCTGCGGGGCCGCCGTTCGAGCCCGGCGACCTCGGCTTCCATCGCCACGGTGTGTACCTGACGGCGACCGACGTCGTGTTCGTGTTCGAGGCCCCCGAGGTCGAGTGGCTCGTGAATGACATCATCGACCATCCGGTGTTCGCGGCGGCTCTCGCTCCGTGGCGAGGGTTGGTCGACGGGCCACCGCGCTTTGCGCACGAGCACTACTTCTGGACGCGCGGTCACGACGAGGTCGGCGTCGGACTCGGCGTCTAGCTCGTAGGCGGGTCCTCTTCGAGCAGGCCGTGCGCCAACGCGTAGCGGACGAGCTCGGCGCGTGTCGACAACCTGAGCTTCTGCATGATGTGCGCCCGGTGGGTCTCGGCCGTGCGCACCGAGATGTACAGCATCTGCGCGATCTCCTGATTCGTGTGACCGAGCGCCAGCAGCCGGAGAACCTCGCGCTCCCGGTCGGACAACGGATCGGCGTCCGCCGCCGCGCGCGCGGCGGCGTCGGCAGCGACCATGCGCGCCCCGAGCGTGGGATGGACGTAGTTCCCGCCGGCCGCGATCTCGCGCACTGCAGAGACGACCTCCTCGTCGGCGGCCTCTTTCAGCACGTAGCCCGACGCGCCGGCGGCGAAGGCTTCGCGCACGTAGCTCGGATCGTCCTGCATCGACAGCACAAGGACCTTGGCCTCCGGCGCCTCCTTCAGCAGCGAGGGCAGCACCTCGATACCGCTCTGCCCGGGCATGACGACGTCGAGCAGGATCACGTCGGGCTTGAGAGCGCGCGCGCGGAAGATCGCGTCCTTCGCGTTGCCCGCTTCGCCGACGACCTCGATGTCGTCTTCGCGGTCGAGTAAGAGCTTGATGCCCGACCGCACGACGGCGTGATCGTCGACGACGACGGTACGGATCACGTGAGTGGGACCTCGGCTGCAATCGTCGTCCCGCCTGACTCCGCCGACTCGACGGTCACACGACCCCCCAGGAGCGCCGCGCGTTCGTGCATCCCGAGCAGGCCTAGGCCATCCTCGCGCGTCGCCGCGGCGTCGAAACCGCGGCCGTCGTCCTCGATCACCGCGGTCGCGGTCGCTTGCCGGCGCACGACGAGGATGCTGACGCTTCGCGCCTCCGCGTGCTTGACGACGTTGGTCAGCGCCTCCTGGACGATGCGGTAGAGCGTCGTCTCGACCTCGCCCGGCAGCCGCTCGTCGCCGAGCCGCGCCTCGAGGTGCACGTCGATCCCGGTCGCCTCGGTGAACGTCTCCGCGAGCCGCTCGAGCGCCGCAACGAGGCCGAAGTCGTCCAGTGTCTTCGGCCGCAGTTCCACGGCGAGACGGCGCACGTCCTGGAGCGTCGCCACGACCAACGCCCGCAGGTCCGCCGTCGCCCGGCGCGTCGCTTCTGCGGACTCCGCTCCTTCGACCGCCTTCAACCCGAGGAGGATCGACGTCAGCGCTTGTCCGGTCTCGTCGTGCAACTCCCGCGCGAGCCGCTTCCGCTCGAGCTCCTGGCCGGCGACGACGCGACGGAGCGAGTCATGGGCGACCCGGCGCGACAGGTCGACCGCGATCGCGGCACGCGCCGCGAACTGCTCGACGAGTCGCATGTCCGCGTCCCCGAAGCGGACGTCGCGGCCGAGCTTGTCATGGGCAATGACGACGCCGATCGCCTCGTCGCGGACGAGTAGGGGGACGTAGAGGCCGGACCGCGCCCCGAGGACGCGCGTGACGCTTACGTGGACCTCGGGGTCGTCGAGAAGCGAGTCGACGCGTTCGCTGCGCCGGCGGTCGAGGACGCGGCCGGCCTTGCTCTGGTCGCGTTCCAGCGTCGCGCCGGTCAACTCTGCCGAACCGTCGCCGGCCGCGGCCTCGACGCGGAGGTCACGTCCCACCGGCAGCGCGATCGCCACGACCCGCGCGTCGATCAGCTCGCGCAGCCGCCGCGCAACGAGGTCGAGCAGCCGGCTGACGTCCAGCTCCGTCACTAGCGCATTGCCGATCTCGTTCAGCGACTCGAGCTGGCGCGACCATTCCGTGGCCGACTCGTAGAGCCGGGCGTTCTCGATCGCGACGGCTGCCTGTGCGGCGAGGAGCGACACGACCTCCTCGTCCTCCTCGGTGAAGTCGGTCGCGTCGGTCTTCTCCGTCAGATAGAGGTTCCCGTACGCGACGCCGCGGAGCAGGATCGGGACGCCGAGGAACGTCTGCATCGGGGGATGGCCCGGCGGGAAGCCGACCGACCGCGGGTCCTCGCGGATGTCGTGGAGACGGAGCGGCGCAGCGTCGCGGATCAGCACGCCGAGGATCCCGCGGCCGTGCGGCTCGTCACCGATCGTCGTCCGTGTCTCGACGTCGATTCCCGTCGTGATGAAACGCTCGAGGCCCATCCCTGTCCGGTCGATGACGCCGAGCGCCGCGTACCGGGCGCCCGTCAGGTGCGCGGCCGCTTCGACGATCCGTTCGAGGACTGGATCGAGCGACAGCTCGGAGCTGATCGCGATCCCGGTCCCGGTCTCGAGCAGCGTTCGGAGCCGCTCCGATGCGCGCGTCTGCATGCGGGGATCGTCGCAAAACCGCCGAACCGGGTCTGCGGGAAAGCCGCATCGGATCGGCGGAGGCCGACGGATGGCGGCTCCGCCGGGCGGAGACAGACTGCGACTCGACACGGCAGGCACGCGAAAGGAGTCGCGAGATGACCAGCAAGAAGAAGCTCTTCGAATATGGCGGGATCGCCGCCAGCATCATCCTCGTCGCATTCGGCATCGCCGCGATCGTCCTCGGCATCAACGGTCGCAGCACGGTCCACAACAACCTCAGCCAAGAGGCGATCGTGGGCACACCGGACATGACGCCGAGCGCGATCAAGGCCGAGGCCAGCCAGGCGAAGCTTCCTTCGTCGATCAGCCTCCCGACCAAGAGCGTCGCCGGCGAGACCATCAACACAGGCTCCGAGGCGCGGGTGTTCGCCCAATACATGCGGATCCATGCGCTCGAGGCCACCGGCGGTTTCCCGTATGCGCAGATGGGGCGCTTCACGGCGAAGCCGGGCACGCCTGCGAGTCAGCTCGCGAAGGGCGGCGGCACGGACAACGAGAAGTACGCAGTCGTCGACCCGAAGACGCAGCGGCCGGTCGACAACGGCCTCCGCAACGTCTGGGTGACCGAGACCGCCCTGTCGACCGCGCTCAACACGAGCTACATGGCCGAGCAGATGGCGCTCTTCGGCATCGTCGTCGGAATCGCACTGCTGCTGAGCGGCATCGGCTTCGGCGTCCTGACCATCGGCGGTGCGCTTCGGCGCCCCACCCCGGAGACAGTGACGTCGACGCGGACGGCGGCAGCCACGGGCTGAGCGGCGACTCCGCTCGCGCAAAGAGGGCGGCGCAAGCCGCCCTCTTACGTTGTGCCGCGGAGAAGCCGGCGCTTTTGCGCGCTCGTGTTGCACGGGACATGCATCCGACATTCCGTGGAAAGCCGCAATCGATCTCGGATTTGCTCCGGACGTCGTCGCGCCGGCGCCCTCGTACGTTGCTGACAAGGCACTACGACAAAGGGAATCGACATGCCAAAGACACTCGAACGACAGACGACGAACGGCGCTGTGCACGTGCCGCCGCCCCGACCGCCGGGACGAACCTCCAATGACAACGGCGGCTACTGGGCGGCGTTCGCGCTCCTGCTCGGCTTTCTCGTCGTCGTGTTGGGCACGGTCGCCGTCTGGATGGGCGTCTCCGCGCATGACGCAAGGCACGACGCGAATCAGGCCGTGAGAGCGGTCGGCTCGGGAGCCGCGATGCCCGGAATGACGATGAGCGGCGGGAACGACCTCGCGAGCTTTGCGGGACAGGGACCGGCGAACGCCGATGTCCTCGCGAAGCGGCACGTTCCGATGAACGCGGCACTCCCGCCTGCGCCGGCCGGCCCGATCGCACGGGTTCACCTCGTCCTCGTCGACAAGACGATCCAGATCGCCCCCGGTGTCCAGTACAACGCCTGGGCATTCAGCGGCGGCGCACCGGCGCCGTTCATCCACGTTCGCCAGGGGCAGAAGGTCGAGCTGACGCTGACGAACAAGGGCGCGATTCCGCACTCGGTCGACTTTCACGCGGCACGCATCGCTCCGAACGTCGCCTTCAAGGACGTCGCGCCGGGCGCCTCGATTCATTACTCGTTCGTCGCGAACGACCCGGGGGCTTTCATGTTCCACTGCGGGACGAAGCCGGTGCTCGCGCACATCGCAAATGGGATGTTCGGCGCGATCATCGTCGAGCCGAAGACGGCGCTCCCGCACGCAGATCGAAACTATGTCCTCGTCGCGAGCGAGTGGTATCTCGACACGCCCGGGTTCCCGAAGGCTGCGAACCTGGACATGGCGAAGGCGCAACGCCAGGAGCCGGACTGGGTGACCTGGAACGGCTACGCGGGGCAGTACGTCTCGCATCCGCTCGCCGCGAACCCGGGTGAGACCGTTCGCTTCTGGGTCGTCGACGCGGGCCCGAGCTTCGACGTCGACTTTCACATCGTCGGCACGATCCTCGACCGCGCGTGGATCAACGCCGACATGACGCACTTCCAGAACGACATCCAGACGGCTCTCGTTCCGGCCGGCGGCGGTGGCGTGTTCGACGTCAAGATCGACCAGCCGGGGCTCTATCCGTTCGTCAGCCACTCGTTCGCCGCCGTCGACCTCGGACAGGTCGGCTTGCTGAACGTCGGCGGCGTCCCGGGGACGATGAGCCACTAGTTCGCCCCCCACACACGGGCGATACGCGAGGCCCGCGGGAACGCGGGCCTCGTCGTTGCGTGCCGCGGCTACCATTCCGTGCCTCGTGCGGGGTCATCGGGGACAGCTCATCGCCGCCGTCGGGGCGGCTTTCGCGGCGACCGCGCTCGCGGCGGCCGCGCCGGCGCGCGCCGCGCAGCGGGACGACACGGCGTGGCTCCAGGCGAAGCTGGACGCCGGTGGAAGCGTCGTCCTGCCGAAGCTCCCGAACGGCGCGTGCTACCGGACGCGCGGCCTCTGGGTCTCGCACGATGACACGGCGATCAGCTCCGATGGCGCGTGCATTGTCGCGACGGGACGAGGCGAAGCGCGGTTCAAGAACGGCGCCGGCCTGCCGATTCGCGCGAGCGCGGTCTTCTTCCTCACGCACTCCGACCTCTACAAGCCGCTGCCGGCGCGAGTCAGCATCAGTGGAGTCCGCATCGTCATCCCGTCGAAGCGGCAACTGCACGGTGTGGAAATGAACGGCGTGCTCGTCGCCGGCCATGAGGTGACCCTCGATCACGTGACGGTCACGGGCGCGCCCGGCGTCGACGTCGAGGTCGGCGGCGGGAAGGCGGGCTCGGCGGGAATGGTGGAGCGCATCGCGATTCGCGACTCGACGCTCTCGGGCGGGCGGAAGGACGTCGTCTCGGTGTTCGGCCCGGTCGATCTCGTCGTCGAGCGCACGACGATGGCCGGTGCGCGCGGTGCGAAGGGGCAGGCAGGCGCCGGCCTCCACGTCGGCTCCGCGGACCGCGGCCAGCCCGCGCTGCAGGTGCGCATCGCCGACAACCGATTCGTCGACAACGCGGGGCCAGGGCTCTTCCTCGATCTCGATCCGAAGAACGGTCCGCCCGTCGTCGCCTCCGGTCTCGCGGTCACGGGCAACCAGGTGCTGCGCAATGCGCGCAAGGCACCGGTACAGCGCCGCGGCGGCATCGTCGTCGCGGGCGGCCGAGACGACGCGAAGGGCGACCTCCTGCTCGCGGGGAACGCCGTGCACGCGAACGCAGGTCCCGGCGTCCTCGGCCGCAGCGTCCGTCTCGTTGTGACGGCGCGCGACAACGATCTCGCCGGGAACAAAGGCGGCGACACGCGGGGCCTGGCGAACGTCGGTCCGGTCGCGCCGTCGCAGGGATCGCAGAACGCGGTCGTGCCCTCGCCGAACTTTGCGGACGGCAGTCGCGACGACACCGCGTGGCTCCAGTCGCGGCTGGACAACGGCGGCGGGACGGTCTTCTTGCCGCGGCTGCCGAATGGCGAGTGCTACCGAACACGAGGCCTGTGGGTCTCACGTGACGACACGACGATCACCTCCGACGGCGCGTGCATCGTGTCGCGCGGCCCCGGCGACGTGCGCCTGCGATCCGCCGACGGCGACCCGATCGCCGCGAACGGCATCTTCTTCGTCAACCGGTCGAGCGGGAGCAAGCCGGCACCCGTACGGGTGTCGATCAGCAACCTCCGCCTCGTCGTGCCGGCAGGGCAAGAGATGTACGGCGTCGCGGTATTCGGCCATCACGTCACCCTGAGCGGTCTCGACATCAGCGGCTCGCCGAAGGACGACGTCCTGATCGGCGCGCGGGCGAACGGGAACGGCTACGTGACGCGCGTCTCCGTGCTCGACTCGACGTTGAGCGGCGCGATGCGCAACGCAATCTCGGCGTTCGGAGTGTTGGACCTGCAGATCGAGCGCAACACGATCCGCGGTGTCCGCGACCTGCCGCCCGGTGAGCCGGCGGCGGGAATCGACGTCGAGCCCGACGAGCGGAGCCAACCGACGCTCGGTCTACGCATCGCCGGCAACACGATCGTCGACAACGCGGGGCCGGGTGTCCTGCTTTCCCTCGAGTCGAACAGCGGCTACGCGATCATCGCTACCGACATGGAGGTCGTCGGCAACCGGATCGAGCGGAATGCACAGCTGAAGACCCCGCCGACCCGAGCCGGCGTCGCGATCACCGGCGGCCAGGACGACGGCGCGGGCACGCTCGTCCTGAGGGACAACATCATCAAGGACAACGCGGGGCCCGGGATTCTCACGCGCGCGCTCCGGCTGATCCTCGACCAGGGCGGCAACGAGTTCGGCGGGAACCACGATTAGCGGCACCTAGCGCGTGAGCGTGACCTTCGTCAGTCCGGCGGGCCGGTCGATGTCGCCGCCTCGAAGCGTCGCGAGCCGGATCGCGGCGACCTGCCCCGGCACCACAGTCGTCAGCGGGCTGAGCCACTCCGGCACGGTGCGCGCGAGCGGCAGCGCGACGTCGGCTGCCGCAAGCACGCCCGCGTCGTCGCTGATCGCGACGACGGATGCTCCGCGCTCGCGGAGCTTCGCGAGGGAGTCGCGGACGCTCGCCAGCGCGGGGCCGCTCGGGGCGACGACGAGCACGGGCCGACCGGGGAGGAGGGCGGCGATCGGCCCGTGCAGCAGGTCCGCAGAGGAGAACGGCTCGTACGGGATGCCGGACAACTCGCGGATCTTGAGTGCGATCTCGAACGCAGTGCCGAGATTGAGGCCGCGCGCGACGACCACGCCGCCGTCGCTCCCGGCGTAGCGATCGAAGTCGGCGGCGGCGGAGAGTGAGCGCTCGACCTGCTCGGTCACTGCGGCCGGGATCGCCTGGAGCGAGTCGAGCCGCGCCTCGTCGCGCGCGAGCGCGGCAGACAGGAGCGCGACGGCGGCGACGGAGTTGAGGTACGTCTTCGTCGCGGCGACTGCGCGCTCCGTCCCCGCCTGCAGCGGCACGACCCAGTCGGCCTGCTCGGCAAGCGGTGACTCGGGCTCGTTCGTGATCGCGATCGTCGGCCGCTGCTGCAGCTTCGCCTCGGCGAGGACGGACACGACGTCCGGCGACTCACCCGACTGCGAGATCGCGACGGCAAGCGCACCGTCCAGGCGAGGCGGCGCGTCGTACAACGTGTAGAGCGACGGGGTCGAGAAGGCGACGGGGAGTCGGTTGAATGCGCCGAAGACGTATTGCGCATAGCGTGCCGCGTTCGCGGAGCTGCCGCGCGAAGCGATGAACAGGTAGCGGACGTCGCGGCGCATCAGCTCGTGTGCATGCCCGAGCACCTCGTCCCGCTCCCGGGCGAGGAATCGCTCGAGCGCGGCCGGCTGCTCGCGTAGCTCGTCCTCAACCCACGACATCGAGCGCCTCCCGCACGTTTCCGCCGGACGCCTGCAGCCGCGCCCGCGCCTCGGCCGCGTCCACTCCGGCGGCGAGCGACACGAGCGCAACCTTGGTATCGCCGCCGGCCGCCGCAATCGCGTCGTCCACGACTGTGTCGTCGGCTCCCGTCGCGACTGCGACGGCGTGCCGTGCGCGTGCGCGCAGCTTCTCGTTCGATGCCTGGACGTCGACCATCAGGTTCCCGTACGTCTTTCCGAGCTTCACGAACGTGACCGTCGACAGCGTGTTCAGCGCGAGCTTCTGCGCGGTGCCGGCTTTCATCCGCGTCGAGCCGGCGATCACCTCGGGACCGACGTCGAGGACGATCTCGCCTTCGGCCGCGTGTCCGAGCGTCGACCCGCGGACGCAGACGAGCGCGATCGTGTGTGCACCCTTCGTGCGTGCGCGCTGGATTGCCGCGAGCGTGTACGGCGTGCGGCCGCTCGCGCTGACGCCGACGACGACGTCCTCGGCGGACACGAGCTCTGCGTCGCGCGCGCCGGCGTCCGCGTCGTCCTCGGCGGCTTCGTCGTCGCCCGCGAAGAGGGCAGTGACCTGCGTCGTGGAGAACGTCGGGCCGCACTCGGCGGCGTCGAGGGCGGCAAGCCGCCCCGACGTCCCCGCACCGACGTAAACGAGCCGTCCGCCGCCACGCAGGCGGTCGACGGCGACGTCGATCGCGGCCGCGAGGGCGTCAACCGCTGACGCGACCACGTCTGCGACCGTGCGATCTGCGTCGTTCACGACGCGGACGAGCTCGCGCGTCGGCCGGAGGTCGAGATCCCGCAGGTCGGCCCGGACATGCTCCGTAAGCCGATGGTGGTCACGCCCGGTCAACGCGCCCGACACCGCCTCCCACACGATCGGCGCATCGGCCGTCGCCAGAGCGGTCATGTGTCCGCACGCTTCGTAGCCCCACGTCCACACGTCGTCGACGCCCGCCGTGCGCGCCGCCGCGACCGCGGCTTCCATTTCGGGAATGTCCTCGCGCGCGAGCCCGAAGCTCGGGACCCAAAGCTGAGGCTTCACGCCGTTGCGCTTGCTCGTGTCCGCCACCAGCCGCGCGAACCGCTCGACGAACGGCCCCGCAGGCTCGTCGAAGTTCTTCCAGTAGGGATCGGTCGCGAGCGTTGCGACACCGGGCAAAGACGCGACCGCGTCCCAGTCACCGACGCCGTGCGGCCCGTCGGTCAGTGGCAACAGGCAGATCGTGCTCTGCGCACCGCGGGAGGCGACGTGCGACGTCATCTCGCCGAGGAAGTCGACGATCGAGCGCTCGCGGAATGCAAGGACCTCCGCCGTCAGTTCGGTCGGCAGCTCGCCGCCGTACAGTCCCTTGCACACGTCGCAGCGGCACGCCCACCGCTCGTCCTCCGCGCCGACGTGCGCGGGGACCGTCCAGTGCGGCTCGTCCCAGAAGACGTAATCGGTGCCCGCCTCGATGGCAGCGTCGGCCCAGTCGCGGCAGTACGCGCGATACACCGGGTTATTGAGGCACCCCGTCGCGACACGGCGTCCGTCGTCGAGCACCTGACACGCGTCGGGACTGAAGGTCACGAACCGGCTCTCGGCCTCGCCGCCGAAGGTGCGGCCGAGGCCCCACGGCGCCGCCTGCACCTCGAGCCCCACGTCGTGCGACGCGGCGATGATCTCGGCCATCGTGCCGCGGTAGTAGGCGAGATCGTTCTCCGAGAACGTGTGCAGGACGGAGGTGAAGCCGCGCGCGGCCAGATCCTCGAGGTCGCGGCGCACGTGACGCAGAATGCGGACTCCGAAGTACGAGCAGCCCGCGCGAAGCGTCATGCGCCGTCGGCGGCCGCCAGCGCGTTCATCGCCGGCTCACGTCGATGCGAGAGCTCGGCCACGAGCCGGTACCGGTCGCCGCGGTAGATCGACCGCACGAACTCGACCGTCTCACCGCCGGTCGTGGTGCTCGTCCGTTCGAACAGAAATGCCGGCGAGTGGAGCGGTACGTCGAGCAACTGCGACTCTTCCTCGTTCGTCACCGTCGGCTCGATCGTCTGCAGGCCGGACGCGATCACGACGTCGTACCGCTCCTCGAGCAGCGCGTAGAACGAGCTGTGCTCGAGTTGCGCGGCGGTCAAGCCGGGGACGAGCGAGACGGGCACATGCAACGTCTCGACCGCCATCGGCAGGTCGTCGGCGAGGCGGAGCCGCCGGATGCGGAACACCCGCCCGTCGGGGGAGATATTGAGCGCACGCGCGACCTGCGGCCCTGCGTGCACGTTCTCGAGCGAGATGGTCCGGCTGTCCGGCGTCATCCCGCGGCGGCGCATGTCCTCGCTGAACGACGTCAGCGTCAACTGCTGCGCGATCTTCGGCTCGCCGACGAACGTGCCGCTCCCGTGGCGTCGGACGAGGTAGCCCTCGCGCACGAGCTCGTCGAGCGCGGCCCGGAGCGTGAGGCGCGAGACGCCGAGGTCTGTGCTGAGCTTGCGTTCGGACGGGATCGCCTCGCCGACGCCGAGCTGCTGGATCAGCTGGATCACCTGCTGTCGGATCTGCTCCTGCTTCGACATCGCCGCGTATGGAAGCACACGGTGCCGACGGTGGTCAATACCATTTGGTGCGACTCTGGAGACAATGCGGCGAGTTTGGGTCTTGACAAGGAAAGTGGACTATGCCAATCTGCCCGCCGTGGCCGGTGGACTAAACCACTTCAGGCGCCCGCTCGACCGCCGGCCGGGGCGCCAGCGCCTTCGGGAGGCGATATGAAAGCTCGTGTGATCGCGGCGGTCCTCCTCGCCGCCGTCCTGGCCGCAGCGGCCACGACCGCCAGCGGGAGCGTCGCCAAGCACAACGCCACGACGGTCACCGTCTGGCTGCAGGACGACGCCAAGAATGGTTGGGCCGACGCGGTTGCAGCCGCGACGCGCTCGTTCCAGGCGAAGCATCCGGGCGTCAACGTCGACGTCCAGTACCAGCAGTGGACAACCCACCTGACGAAGTTCGACGCTGCCCTCGCGGGCAACAACGCGCCGGACGTGATCGAGTTGGGCAACAGCGAGACGGCCAAGTACATGGCCGCGGGAGCGTTCGCGCCGATCAAGGCGAAGGCGTACCCGAACTCGAGCAAGTGGCTCGCCGGCCTGAAGTCGTCGTGCACGTATAACGGCAAGCTCCTGTGCGTGCCGTACTACGCAGGTGCGCGTGCCGTCATCTACCGGATGGACTACTACCGTCAAGCGGGGATCAGAAGCACGCCGCGGAGCCTGAACCAGTTCGTCGCCGACGGGAAGAAGTTGATGAAGAAGTTCGGAAAGGACGGGAACTTCTCCGCGTTCTATTACCCCGGCAAGAACTGGTACGCGACGATGGGCTTCGTCTATGACTACGGCGGGCAGATCGCCGTCAAGAAGAACGGGAAATGGAAGGGCGCGCTGACCTCTCCGCAGGCGATCAAAGGCTTGACCGCCGCGAAGAGCGTCATGAAGGCCCTCTCACGCGCACCGCGCACGACCGACGAGGCACATCCGTATCCGAGCATCCCGTTCGCGAAGGGCAAGGTCGCCTCGTTCGTCGGCAACGGCTGGGAATGGCCGTACACCCTCGACCCGAAGGTCGGCAACCCGGGTCTCGCGAATGTGATGAATGCCTACCCGATGCCGAGTCACGTGAAGGGCCGCTACATGCCGACCTTCCTGGGCGGCTCCGACCTTGCGATTCCGGCGACGAGCGGCAACAAGACGCTTGCGGCCGACTGGATCGCGGCGTACACGAGCACGGCGAACGAAAAGAAGATGTCCGACGCCGGGAACATCCCGAACGCGTCGAACCTCGCGGCTCTCGCCGCCGGGAATCCGAAGGTCTCGCCGTTCGCGAGGGCGGCGAAGTACAACTGGTTCGTGCCGATCTCACCGAACTGGTCGAACGTCGAGAGCGGCAATGTGCTGCAGGAGATGTGCCAGGCGATCTTCACGGGACGCAAGTCCGTGAGGGCCGCGGCGACGAGTGCGAGCAACACGATCACGAGGATCCTGAACACCGGCTCGTAAGCCGGTGACGCCCGAAGGAGCTGCTGCCGTGGCCGCCGTCGAGAGTGAGCTTGCCGTCTCCTCTCGACGGCGGCCACGCTGGTCCCGCCATCGCATCGCCCGCGGCGTGGCTCCGTACGCGCTGCTCGCGCCGGCGACGATCGCCATCGGAGCTGTCCTCGCGTATCCCCTCTACCTGCTCGTCCGCCTGTCGTTCGAGCGCTACGGCCTCTTCGAGCTCATCCGCCACAAGGGCGTCTGGATCGGTGCCGCGAACTACACACGGATCCTGCACGACGGACAGTTCTGGCACGTCGTCCTACGCACGCTCGCCTTCACCGCCGTGAACGTCTCGTTGACGATGGTGCTCGGCACCGCGATCGCGCTGCTGCTCGTCCAGCTGAACAGCTTCATGCGGATGCTGCTCACGGCCGGGCTCGTATTCGTCTGGGCAACGCCCGTCGTCGTCGCAGTTGACATCTGGCGCTGGATGGTCGACTCCGAGTTCGGTGTCGCGAACTGGACCCTGACGAAGCTTCATTTCGGCAACTTCACCCACCACGACTGGTTCGTGAACCCGTGGAGCGGGTTCGCCGTCATCACGGCGCTCGTCGTGTGGGGTGCGATCCCGTTCGTGACGATCACGGTCTTCGCCGGTCTCTCACAGGTGCCGGACGAGCTGCTCGAGGCCGCGCGGATCGACGGCGCGCGACCGTTCGCCGTCTTCCGGGAGATCACACTTCCGCTGTTGAAGCCCATCTTCGTGATCCTCGCGAGCCTGTCGATCATCTGGGACTTCCAGGTGTTCAACCAGGTCTGGATCATGCTCGACCAGCGGCCGTCGTCGGACTACTTCCTGATGAGCATCTACTCGTTCTTCGAGTCGTTCCGGATCAGCGAATACGGCCTCGGCTCGGCGATCGCGGTCGTGATGGTGCTGATCATGCTCGTCGTGACCTCGTTCTACGTTCGGCAGATGGTGAAGGCGGGGGAGGTCCGATGAGCGCCACGCCGATCGCGCCGACGCCCGTCTCGCCGACGACCGCCCACCTTGTCGGCCGGCGCCGCTCGGCGCGGAAGCGCAGGGCCGGCCGGGTCGGGATCAACGCACTCGCCCTGCTCGTATTCGTCGTGATGGTGTTCCCCGTGTACTGGATGGTCTCGACCGCCTTCAAGACGGGTCCGGACATCTTCGGTTACACGCCGACGTGGTTCCCGATCCACGCGACGTTCGCGAACTTCGGTGACGCGATCCACCGGCAGTACTTCTGGCGCGACGTCGCGAACAGCCTGATCGTGGTGGTCGCCGTCGTGATCATCTCGCTCGTGCTTGCGCTTCTCGCCGCGCTCGCGCTGGCGAAGTTCCGCTTCTACGGGCGGCGCGCATTCATCGTCCTGATCATCGCCGTCCAGATGATCCCGTTGAACGCGCTGATCATCCCGCTCTACATCGCGCTCAGCCGCGCACACGAGGTGAACAAGCTGAGCGGCGTGATCATCACCTACCTGACCTTCGTGCTCCCGTTCACGATCTGGACGCTACGCGGCTTCATCATCGGCGTCCCGAAGGATCTCGAGGAAGCGGCGATGGTCGACGGGGCGACGCGGTTCGGCGCGTTCGTCCGGATTCTCCTGCCGCTTGTCGGGCCTGGCCTCGTCGCGACGTCGATCTTCGCGTTCATCCAGGCGTGGAACGAGTACATCATCGCGTACGTCTTTCTCAGCAGCCCGACCAAGCAGACGCTGACCGTGTGGCTCGCCTCGTTCACGACGAACCGCGGCACTGCCTGGGGGCCGCTGATGGCCGCCGCGACGTTGACGTCGCTGCCGGTCGTCGTGTTCTTCGTCCTCGTCCAGCGGAAGATCGCGTTCGGGCTGACCGCGGGAGCGGTGCGAGGATAGTGGGCACGTAGTGGGCCAGATCGAGTTCCAGAACGTGACAAAGCTGTACGGCGAGACGCCGGCGGTGCGCGACCTGACGCTGACCGTGCACGAGGGCGAGTTCGTCGTGTTGGTCGGCCCGTCGGGGTGCGGAAAGACGACTGCGCTGCGGATGGTCGCGGGGCTGGAGGAGATCACCGACGGCGAGATCCGGATCGGCGAGCGCGTCGTCAACGACCTGCCGCCGCGTCAGCGCGACATCGCGATGGTCTTCCAGAACTACGCGCTCTACCCGCACAAGAGCGTGTACGACAATCTTGCTTTCGGCCTCCGCATGCGCAAGATCGCGAAGGGGGAGCAGCGGCGGCGCGTCGAGGAGATCGCGCGCGTACTCGGGATCGAGGACCTGCTCGCACGCAAGCCTGCACAGCTCTCCGGAGGGCAGCGGCAGCGCGTCGCCATGGGCCGGGCGATCGTCCGCGAGCCGCAGGCGTTCCTGATGGACGAGCCGCTCTCGAATCTCGACGCGAAGCTCCGCGTGCAGATGCGCGCCGAGATCGCGCGAATCCAGCAAACGCTCGGCGTGACGACGCTCTACGTCACGCACGACCAGGTCGAGGCGATGACGATGGGGCATCGCGTCGCGGTGATGCGCGGCGGCATCCTGCAGCAGGTCGACGCGCCGCAGCGGCTCTACCACGCGCCGCGGAACCTGTTCGTCGCGAGCTTCGTCGGCTCGCCGGCGATGAACCTGCTCGAGGGCGAGGTCGTGCGGACGAACGGCGGCGTCTCGTGCAAGCTCGGCCAGGCCGAGCTCGAGCTTCCGGCCGGCGGCTCGCCGGTCGAGCGCTACGCCGGGCGCCGCGTCGCCGTCGGGATCCGGCCGGAGGAGCTGAGCGAAGCGGGCGCCGACGCGCGCGCGCGGCTCACCGGCCGCGTGCTTCTCGTCGAATCGCTCGGCGCGGAGTCGCTCGCCCACCTCGAGCTGAGCGCTACGCCGCTCGACCGTCCCGAGCTCGCCGACCTGGCCGCGCCGTCTGCACCGCTACTCGGCGAGGCCACGGCGACGGTACGGGCGCGCCTAGCCGCGGACACACGCGTCCGGCCAGGCGACATCGTCGACCTCGCGGTCGACCCGCGGAAGCTGTACTTCTTCGACCTCGACAGCGGCGAAGCGATTCGCGCCGCAGAATCGGCCGTTCCGACGGCCGTCGCCGGCTGACGATGGCCGGGAGCAGACGGCTCGGCGTCGCCGCGGCGCTCGTGAGCGGCGAGCTCGTTCCCGGCGACGTCGAGATCGCGGACGGGCGCGTCGCCGCCGTCGGCCTGAACGGCAGCCGCGGCCACGGCATCGCCGCGCCGGGCTTCGTCGACCTCCAGGTGAACGGCTTCGCCGGGGTCGATTTCTTCTCCGCCGACGCCGCCGCGTACCGCCGTGCCGGCGACGCGCTCCTGCGGACCGGCGTGACCGCGTTTCAGCCGACCTTCATCACGTCACCCGAGGCGGAGCTGACGAACGCGTTGCGGGAATTGCCGCAAAACGGCGCGGCGCCGCACGTGCTCGGGGCCCACCTGGAGGGCCCGTTCATCGCCGCCGAGCGGCTCGGGACGCATCCGCTCTCTGCGCGGCGCGACCCGGATCGCGCGCTGCTCGAACGGCTTCTGGGCGCCGGTCGCGTGCGGCACGTGACGCTCGCACCCGAGCTTCCCGGCGCACACGACTTGATCGAGCTCCTCCGCGCGCGCGGCATCGTCGTCTCGTGCGGCCACTCGAACGCGACGGCCGAGGAGGCGCACACCGCGTTCGCGCGAGGCGCACGAACCGTCACGCACCTGTTCAATGCGATGCGTCCGTTCTCCGCGCGCGAGCCTGGGCTCGCCGGCGCGGCGCTCGCGTCGCGCGAAGTGTCGGTCCAGGTGATCCTCGACGGCGTGCACCTGGCCGACGACACCGCGCGACTCGTCTGGCAGGCCGCAGCCGGGCGGGTCGCGCTCGTGACCGACGCGATTGCCGGCGCCGGTCTCGGCGACGGCAGCTATCGCCTCGCCTCGGTCGACGTCGAGATCGCGGACGGGATTGCCCGACGGGGGGACAGCGTCCTCGCGGGAAGCACCGTGACGATGATCGAAGCGGTGCGGAATCTGGTGGCGCTCGGCGCGTCCGAGGCGGCCGCGCTCGCCGCAGCAAGCGAGGTGCCCGCCCGGATCGTCGGACGCGACGACATCGGGAGGCTCGCCGCCGGGGCAGAGGCGGATCTCGTCGTCGTCGACGACACGCTCGAGTTGACGCGTGTGGTCGTCGGAGGCGAAGACGTCGATTAGGGCTGGACGACGACGGTCGCGCCCGTCGTCGACGTTCCGCCGGCGGCGTCCGTTGCACTGATCGTCACCGTGTAGCGGCCCGCCCGCGCGTACGCGCGAGTCACACGGAACGCCGAGACCGTCTTCCCGTCCCCGAAACGCCACGTCGGTTTGCCGACGAGTGGCGCCGTCCAGCGGATCGGCGTGACCGAGTAGAGCGACGAGACGCCGGCGCGCGGCTGCGGCGGAATCACGAGTTGTGCGAGGAACGGCCCGCTCGCACGAAGCTCGGCGCTCTCGACACCGATCGCCGTGCCCGCCGGGTTCCGGTCCCAGAGCGCGACGGCGTTCCCGCCCGCGTCGATCGCCACGCGCGGCGACGTGGCGTTCGGCCCGAGCGAGAGATTGACCTTTCTCCGCCAGATGCCGGAGGCCGCGGGCCGCAGGCCGCTGCGGAGCCAGTGCGTCGTCGCCCCGACCCAGACTGCGACGGCGTCGCCTGCGGGGTTGACGGCGACGTCGGGCTCGCTCGCACCGGCGGCGGTCAGCGCGACGGTTGCCGACCACGTCCCGGCTGTCCGCATGCGCGCGGCAGAGCGAACGCTGCCCGCGACCCACACGGCAACCGCGTTCCCGGCGGCGTCGATGCCGACGCGCGCGTGCGCATCCGGCGCTCCGGAAAGCGGCGCGACCGTTGCGGCGGCGCTCCAACCGGATCCATGCGGGCGGAAAGCGGCACGGACCGAGCCGCTCGCCGACCAGACGACGACGCCGTCGCCCGCAGGGTTCACCGCGAGGTCGGGATCGCCCGTTGCAGGATCGCTCGCGGGAATCACGACCGCGCCGTTCCAGCTTCCCGACGCGGCCTGACCGGACGCGACGCGCACCGTTCCGTCCTCGACCCATGCCGCAACCGCCTCGCCCGCCGGCGTCACGGCGAGCGCGGGGCCACCTGTCACGTTCCCGCCGTGCGAGAGGCGCACGGGCGCACCCCAGACGCCCGACGCGGCGTCGCGCGACTCGGCCTCGATGACGACGCCGGTGTCCGTCCGCTCCGCCCACGCCGCGACGACGTTCCCGGACGCGTCGAGCGCGACGTCGTGCGCGCGCACTTCGTGCACCGATTCCGAGAGGTCGTTCGGCTCCGGCCATTGCCCACCGAAACCGCGACGGAAGCTCGCCTGGACGACACGGTCGGCACCGATGTCGTGCACCAGCAGGATCGCCGCGTTGCCGTTGGGGTCGATTCCGGCGCGCGGACGCGAGCCGATGCCGGGCCGCCTGATCTCGAGCGGCGCACTCCAACCGCCCGCCCCGTGCATGCGGGTTGCGGCCGTGACGATGTGCACGCACGCGAGCGCCGCCGGATCCGTCGGGCACACCGATCCGACCTCCTGGTCCCAGACCGCCAGCGCGTCGCCTGCCGGATTCGTCGCGAGCTCGGGCACGAGCGCGCGGTCAGGGGTGGAGACCTGGGTCGCGACCGACCATGTCGGCGAGGCCGCACCGCTCGGCGTCGAGACGAGCACGAGCGCGACGAGCACGACGATCGCGGTGCGTGCGTTCACGGCAGGACGACCTTCCGGGAGAACGTCGGGAACGACTTTCGCCACGGATCGAGCGAGATGGCTGCGTAGCGATACGTGCCGGCAGACCCCGGCTTGTTCGTGCACGTGGCGGCCGTGACGCAGACGGCGCTGACGCCCGCGCCGTTGAGCGCGAACGTTCCGGCGCCGGCGTGGCGGTAGACGATGAATTTCTTGACGCGCGGATCGGGATGGCGGTCGACGCGGAGGTTGACCGTTCGGCCGGTGACGCTCGGCACGGCGAGCGCCACCGGCGGCGCAGGACGCGTCAGGTCGTCGAGCGCGTTGCGCATGAACTGCTCGAGGCGCGGGTCGGCCAGAAGTGTGCGCCCGTGCTGGTTCGTGTTGAACGGGTCGAGCGACCACGAGAGCTGCTGCGCGCCGCCGGCGAAGACACGCGCCCCGGATTGCGCCGTGTACTTGACGGCGTCCGCGTTCGCCGGTTGCACGTCGGTGTGAAACAAGACCTTCATCCCCGGCTTCACACACGCGGCCGGAGGAGGCGGATCGGGCAGCGAGTCCCACTCGTTGCCGACGACGTCGAGGATCCTGTCGCCGGCTGCGAACCCTGTTCCCGCCAGCCAGCGATCGGCCGCGCCGGCGTTCGTGACGCTGTAGTCGACCGGGCCCGATTCGTGCTCACGCAGGCGCAGGAACATCACACCCATCAGGCCGCATTCCGGGCGCCCGACGTCGCGGAACTTGATCGTCCGCAGCAGGGGGTTCGGTTCCGGGTCCGGCGCGGCTTCCTTGTAGCCGACGATCGTTCGCTTGCCGTCCTCGTACCGAATCTGCCAGTAGGCGGCATTCGAGCCCGTGAACGCGAGATTCGTGCCCGACGCGCGCGCGACCGCGAACGCGTCGCGCATGGCTTTCGTCCAGTACTCGTCGTGCCCGATGACGAGGACGAGACGGTGCTGGAGCAGGCTCTGCGGGTCGCCGTCGGTGTCGATGTCGGTCTGGTACGAGAGGTCGTAGCCCTCGTGCTCGAGCCAGCGGACCATGTTGATCTCCCAGTCGAACGGTCCTTGTGCTGTGTACGCGAGCGGCCGGTCGAACGACACGCGAAGCGCGGGCGCGAAGTTCGCGCTGTTGAACGGGTAGAGGCTCCGGCCGCCCCATGGGTTGTAGGCCTGCCACGTGTTGACCGGTACCTGGACGACGATGCGCGAGGCGGGCGCCGTGCTCGGCGCGCGCACGATGAACGGGACGTAGCCGCGGGCGCCGACGTCGTCGGAGCTGCCGTCGGTGATGCGCAGGAGCGCGATGTAGTAGCCGCTGACCCAGTTCGATCCGGTCGCGACGACGTCGGTCACCGGCCAATCCGCGCGCACGACCTGCGTCGTCGCGTCGATCTCGCCGCGCCCCTGAAGCCGGCCGGGCTCGTCCCCGCCGCACCCGGGCAGACACGTGAGCAATCGCGCGCCCTGACCGCCGTACCAGCCGAGCCGATAGACCTCGACGCGGTAGCGGTCACCGTCGTTGGCGCTCACGTGGAGATGCACCGGGTCGCCGGCGCGGACGCTCGTCTCCGACGCGTAGCCCTCGATGCTCGACGGCGGCGCGAACGGGGGCAGCCACTGCGATTCCGGCACGCCGCCGTTGGCGTTCTCCGCCTGGATCGGATTCGTGGCGTTCGATCCGATCGCCGCCGCAGCGATCAGGGCTGCAACAACGGGACCGAGCATGCGCTAGTACACGGCGTCCGAGTCTGCTCGAAGGCTCGCCTTGCAGAGCTTGGGCCGGCCGCTGACGAACATGTCGTTGAAGCTGCCGCCGAACCTGCTCACGGCGAGCAGTCCGCCGTTGACGCCCCTGAGCACGAACCGGCTCGGGATCGCATAGTGGAACTGGTCGATGCGGAAGCGCCTGCTCGAGACCGAGACGATGTGCTCGGCGAAGGTGGGATGGACGACGACGGCCTGCCCCGGCCTCGGCTTCTCGACCGTCGCGATCACGCAGAGTTGCCGCACGCTGCGCGAGACGCGCTGCAGGAGGATCCGCTTGACCGTCAGCCGATAGCCCGTCGTGCGTTGCTTCGACCACGCGGCGAAGACGAAGCTCCTGTTGAAGTCGACCGCGTCGAGCTTCGCCTGCGCGCTCTTCGGGAACGCGTAGGAGTAGTACGTCGGATCGGCGGCTGTGAGGAAGATCCGCGCCGTCACGTCACCCGGCCGGAGCACAGGCGCGGCGTACGTCGGCTCGTCGGGGCCGACCGGATGCTCGTCGTGGCTGATCGTCTTGAACTTGAGCGCGGTCGTCGCCGACGCCGGACCCGCCGCACGTGCGGTGGCCGCGACTGCCGCGAGCAGCGCCGCGACGACCAGGACCCGGACCCCGCGCTTCACCCTTCGCGGATTGTACTCCTCCCGAAAAGCGGGTAACGTACCGGTAATGGCGGACGCGGTTCGCGGGCAGCCAATGCGCGAGGAGATCGTCAAGGGGTTGATGGACCTGTTCGCGAGGACGCTCGATCACCAGGGAACGTGCCTGGAGAACCTCGAGCTGACGTACGCGCAGGCGAAGCTCCTCTGGCGGCTGGAGCCGGGCGACACGCCGTCGCTGAAGGAGCTCGCGCGCCGCTGCGGCGTCGATCCGTCGAACCTCTCCGGGATCGTCGACCAGGTGGCCGAGCGCGGCCTCGTGATCACCCGGCCGGCGTCACACGACCGGCGTGTCCGCGTGATCCGTCTAACGGGCGCGGGCATGCGCGTCAGGCGGAAGCTCATCGCCTGCCTCGCTCAGCACCCGTCGATCGACGCACTGTCGCCGCAGCGGCAGGCGGAGCTGCTGCAGATCCTGCGAGAGGTCGCGTGAGCAGCGACTTCATCAAGTACTGGGTCGGCCAGACGATCTCGAACCTCGGGAGCTCGTTCACGCAATGGGCGGTGCCGCTCCTCGTGTTCAAGCTGACGGGCTCGCCGCTGAACCTCGGCCTCGCAACAGCGGCGGTGTTCCTGCCGTACCTGCTGTTCGGGCTCGTGATCGGGGCGTGGATGGACCGCGTCGATCGGAAGCGGACGATGATCGGACTGGATCTCGTCAACGCGGCCGTGATCCTCTCGATCCCGCTCGCCGCGCAACTCGGACACCTGAGCGTGTGGCTGATCTACGCCGTCGCGTTCATCCAGTCCACGGTCTTCATCGCTTTCCAGGCGGGCGAGTTCGCGGCGATCCCGAGCCTCGTCGCCACCGACGACCTTGTCACCGCCAACGGCCGTATCCAGGCGACGTTCTCCGCGGCGCAGGTCGCTGGGCCGCTGCTCGCCGGGTTGATGGTCTCATTCCTGTCGATCGCCTGGGTGATGGCGTTCGACGCGGGCTCGTTCGTGATCTCCTCCGTGTCGCTCGCCCTCGTCCGCCGGAGCTTCAACGTTCCGGGTGACGAGGAGAAAGAACCGACGACGATCCTGCACGACATCCGCGAAGGGCTCGTGTACGTGATCGGCCACCCGATCCTGCGGAACATCTCGCTGATGATGGCGCTGATCAACTTCGTCGGCGCGACGACATTCACGCAGCTCGTCCTGTTTGCCCACGAGCGGCTCGACGCCGGTCCGCGAGAGGTGGGGATCCTCTTTGCCGCGGGCAGCGCCGGCGTGGTCGTGACCGGTCTGCTTGCCGGCCGCCTCCGCAAGCGGTTCAGCTTCACGGCACTCGCGATGACGTCGTTGATGCTGATGGGCGGTCTCGAAGTCGTCTTCGCCGGCATGCGCTGGTTCTGGGTGGCGATCCCTGTCTGGGCCGCGGTGCAGGGTCTCGGGATCCTGTTCAACATCAACACCGGCAGCCTGCGGCAGGCGATCGTGCCGAACCAGTTGCTGTCGCGGATCCTCTCGATCGCCGGCGTCCTCGCATGGTCCGCGATCCCCGCAGGAGCGCTCGTCGGCGGCGCCATCGTGGAGGCGACGGACAACGTGGCACTCGTCTACGGCGTGATCGGGATCATCAACATCTGCATCGCGGCGTTCTTCCGGTTCTTCACCGCGCTCGGTGACGCGGAGCGTTATGTCGAGGAGCGAAAGGCGGAGGAGCGGCGCATCTCGGCCGAAGCTGCGCCCGCGGTGTAACTCTTAACGCTCGCCAAACACCGCCGCGTCAGAGTGTGCGCGTGGACGCGATCCGGATTGTCCCGCTGCGCGACGACGCGATCGCCGTCGCGACCCCGGCGGCGAACATGACGTACCGCGGCGGGCCGCTACTGGCGAATGTGGACGTCGTGACGCTCTACGTCGGGGCGGCGTGGCGTGACGATCCGCTCGACACGCTCGCGCGCGATCTCGACGGCTTCTTCGACTTCATCGTGGCGAGCGAGCTCGTCGATCAGCTGGCGGAATACAGCGTCTCCGCATTCCAGATCGCGTACGGCTCACACAGCTCGTCCGTGCGTCTCGACGGCGTCGAGCTCGGTGCGACCGTCGCAGACGACGAGCTGAGGACGACGCTGCGCGACGCGATGTCCGCGGGGACGATTCCTCAACCTGCGGCGAACACGCTCTACGTGCTGTTTCTCCCGCCGGGCGTCGCGGTCGACCTGCAGGGGGCGCGCTCGTGCCAGGTTTTCTGCGGGTACCACGACGCGATCGACGGCAATGTGTTCTACGCCGTCCTGCCCTCGCCTGACTGTCGCGGCTGCAGCGGCGATCGGCCGGCCCTCGAGGCATTGACGATCACGGCGTCGCACGAGCTCGCGGAGGCGATCACCGATCCGGTTCCCGGAACGGGGTGGTACGACGACGCGGTCGGCGAGATCGGCGACATCTGTGCGTGGCGAACGAAGACGGTCGGCGACTACGTCGTGCAGACCGAGTGGTCGAACGCCGCGCGCTCCTGCATCTAGGTCACGACGCGAACTCGGGCACTTCTTCGCGCGACTTCGCACGGTGCTGGTCGACGTCGGCCCGTTCGTCGAACCGTTGCAGATGTTCAAGGATGTCGTCCTCGCCGCAGATCGGTGCGCCCTCGTCGGGGACGAGCACGGGGATCTCCGCGGTGCCGGCCACCCGCTCGAGCGCGTCGCGTTCGTCCGGGGACGCAGCGACCTGGCGCGCGGTGAAATCGAGCCCGAGCTCGGTCAGGCGCTGCCGGACCTTGTGGGAATGCGGACACCACTCCGCCTGGTAGAGCTCCACGCCGCGTCGCTACCCGTCCGCGCCGGCCGTGAATCACCTACCACTTCGGCTTCCGGATGGCACGGGTGTGCTGCTTCCAGCGGCGCTTCCGTGCCTCCCGGAGGCGACGGTCGCTCCGCGCGGCGATCGCCTCCAGCTCGCGCTGCAGCTTTCGCCACGACCGGAGACGGTCGAGCTCGAGCTCGCCTTCGTCCACCGCCGCAAGGACCGCGCAGCCGGGCTCGCGCACGTGCGCGCAGTCGGAGAACCGACATTCCGACGCGAGCGCCTCGAGGTCGTCGAAGGCCGCGCCGAAGCCGTCGCCTGCCGTCCAGAGCTGCAGCTCGCGCAAGCCCGGCGTGTCGATCACGAGCGCTCCGCCGGGGAGGCGGATCAGCTCGCGGTGCGTCGTAGTGTGCCTGCCCGTGCCGTCCCCGGCGACCTCCCGCGTCGCCATCACATCGCTGCCGGCGAGACGGTTGATGAGGGACGACTTGCCGACGCCGGACGACCCGAGTAGGACGGCTGTCTTCCCGGGCGCGAGGTGTCCGCCGATCTCCTCGACGCCGTCGCCCGTGACGTTCGAGATCGCGTGCACGTCCGCGCCGATCGCGACAGACTGCAGCTCGCGAAGCGCGTCCGACACGTCGCCGAGGTCCGCTTTCGTCAAGACGACGACGGGCTCGGCGCCGCTTTCCCACGCCATCGTGAGGTAGCGCTCGACGCGTCGCGCGCTCAGGTCTTCGCCGAGGCCCGTCAGCACGAGGACGGTGTCGACGTTCGCTGCGAGCACCTGTGCGGTCGAGCCGGTGAGGTTCTCCTTGCGCGAGAACGACGTCCGGCGCGGCAGGACGGCCTGAATCGTCGTTGCGCCGGACGGGTGCGGACGCACCGCGACCCAGTCGCCGACGGCCGGCAACTCCGCGCCGATCTCGAGGTCGTGGCGCAGCCTGCCGGCGAGCTCGGCGTGAGCTTCGCCGAGCTCGGTCCACAGGACGTACACGCCGCGGTGCTGTGCGGCGACGCGTCCTGCGATCAATTGTTCGTCGTTCAGCTCCCCGAGCTGTGACGCCCACCGGTCGTCCCAGCCGAGGTCGTTCAGAGGTGCCGTGAGCACGCGAGTCTCCTTTTGCGAGAAGTGAAATGCCGAACGGCCCGCAGAAGCGGGCGCGCGTCAGCTCGCGCAGACTCGAGTCGAAGAGGTGCGGTTCCGGCTAGAGCTGCGGAGCAGCGGAGGCAAGCGCAATCATCATCTGGGACTTCCTCCTTCCGCCGGGAACCGTCTGACCGTAGCAGAGCGCTACGGACAACACCAGCTCACGGCGCGCCGGATGCGATCGGTCCGCGCGGCCGTAACACCGCGAACTCGTCGGTGATCTGCAGGTGTCGCGCGCGGAAGCGGAAGAGCGCGCCGGGCCGGCCGCCGGACGGGCCGGGGGCTCGTCGTGCGCCCGTCGGCTCGATGACGTCCCGACGCAGGAGCACGCGTTGGAGGTTCGTCGGTGAGACGTCGCGGCCGAGCGCCGCGGCATAGATCTCGCGCAGCTCCGAGATCGTGAAGCGCTCCGGCGCGAGCGCGAATGCGATGTTCGTGTACGAGAGCTTTGCGCGCAGCCGCTCGCGCGCGGCCCCCACGATCGCCGCATGGTCGTAGGCCAGGGGAGGGAGCGAGTCGATCCCGTGCCACGCCGTGTCGGCAGGAAGCGCCGGGTCGGCGTCGCGCGGGACGAGGCCGAGATAGGCCGTCGCCACCTCACGTTCGCCGGGCGAGCGCTCGGGGTCGCTCAACGTCCGCAGCTGCTCGAGATGCGTGACGTCCCGGACATCGACCTTCGCGGCGAGGTGCCTGCTGACGGAGACCTCGAGCGTCTCGTTCGCGCCGAGGATGCCGCCCGGAAGCGCCCACGCACCCGCGAACGGCGGCACCGCACGCTGCCAGAGGAGCACCTGAAGCTCGCCGGCGCGCGCGCGGAAGACGACTGCCAGGACGACGTGTCTGGGAGTAGGGTGCACGCCGCTAGACTTCGCGTCGGGTTTTCGCCCCACAGTCGGAAACTAGAGAGAAAGGGCCGCATGAACAAGTCGCTCGCCGCCGTCCTCGCGCTCGCGGTTCTGCTCGTCGCCGGCTGCGGCGGGAGCGGCAAGAACAAGTCGGCCAATGGAACGACCACGTCCGCCGGGAAGACCAGCGACGTCAAGGTCGGCCTGGTGACGGACGTCGGCGGCTTGAACGACCGCGGCTTCAACCACCTCGCGTACGTGGGCGTGCAGGAGGCGAAGGCACGCCTCGGCACCGACTTTCACGTCAACCTCTCGTCGTCGCCGGGCGAATACGTGCCGAATCTGACGACGTTCGCGCGCCAGGGTTACGAGCTCATCATCGGCGTCGGCTTCACCGAGGCGAACGCGATCGACACCGTCTCGAACCTCTTCAAGAACGGCAAGTACGCGATCGTCGACGTCGACCAGACGACGGAGCCGCACAAGCCGCCGAACCTGCTCGGCCTGCTCTTCCGAGAGCAGGAGGTCGGCTATCTCGCCGGCTACCTCGCCGGCCTCGAGGAGAAGCGGCGTCCCGGCCCTGACGTGGTGGCCTCCGTCGGCGGACAGAAACAGCCGCCCGTGGATCGGTTCATCGCCGGGTACCAGGCGGGCGCGAAGGCCGCCGACCCCGGCGTCAAGACGCTAAACGCGTACTCACAGGATTTCGTCAAGCAGGACCTGTGCAAGTCGATCGCGCTGAACCAGATCGCGGCGGGCGCCGGCGTCGTCTTCCAGGTCGCCGGCGGCTGCGGCCTCGGCGCGATCAAGGCGGCCGCGGAGAAGAACGTGTGGGCGATCGGCGTCGACGCCGACCAGGCGTACATCGATCCGCAGCACATCCTCACGAGCGCGAAGAAGAACGTCGACGTCGCGGTCTTCAAGGCGATCGAGTCAGTCGTGAACGGGAAGTTCAAAGGTGGCAACGTCGTCTACGGCCTCAAGGACGACGGCGTCAGCCTCGGCAAGATCAACGCGCGCGTGCCGAAGTCGGAGATCGAGCAGGTCGACAAGATCCGGCAGCAGATCGTCGCGGGGAAGATCCAGATCCCGACGACAGTGAAGTGAGACGCGCGGGTCAGCCCCGCGACACGGTCACGGCCAGCTCGCCGTCTGCGGCGTGAGGTCGAGCGCACCGCCGGGACGGCATTCCGCAGACCGGTACGCATCCGGCTCGTTCGAGAAGCCCTTGACCCAAACCCACTGCTGGAGCCTTCGTGCGACCTCCGTGTCGACGCCGAGCTGTTCTGCGACGAACGCCGTGTTCTGCATCGCGTAGCACTCGGCGACGCCTTCGTCCTCGTATCCGCGGAGGTGGAACGCCTCGTGCGCAAGGGCGTGTGCGGACCACGCCGCGTCGAATTGCGCATAGCCGCAGGTGTTGCTCGTGACGCACGAGAAGTCGGTGTGCGCGAGGCGCCGAAGCGCGCGGCACGTCTCCGGCGAGAGGTCGGTGTGGTCGGCCGGGCGCCCCTGCGCGTCGAAGTGCACTCGCCCCGCATCTCCGTGGATGTCGACGAGGCCGCGGAGGAAGCTCGGGCAGTGGACGCCGACCGGCCGGCCGGCGAGCTGCGAGGCCACGCGGCCGAGTGCCCCCTGCTCGCGGACGCGGTCTTCGTGCCGTGCAAATCCGACCGCCACGATCGCAGCGGCGAGGATCACGATGAGCGCCTTCCCGATCATGCGGGGGAGATCGGCCGGAAGGCGCCGCTGCTTGACCGTCGCGACCCCGGCGTAGGATCGGCGCCTTGACGACGGATCGACCCAAAGACCCTTCCGTCGCCATCGATGCGGCTGGAACCGTGCCGGCACTCCTGTCGGCGACGGCACATGCGCTCGTGCACGCACTCGACGCGGCCGCGTGCACGATCTCGCGCGCGATCGGCGACCTGCTCGTCGATCTCGTCGATTACAGCCCGGCCGGGCCCGTTCAGATCGGGCACGGCTATCTGATCTCGGACTACCCGACGACACGCGAGGTGCTGGAGGAGCTCGACTCGCGCCGCGTCTCGGTCGCCGACCCGGCCTCGGACGAGCGAGAGGTCGCTCTTCTTCGCCAGCTCGGTTTCGACGCGCTGCTGATGCTCGCGCTCGTACGCGACGGTGGCGCGTGGGGGCTCGTCGAGGTGTACGACGGGCGCGAACGCTTCAGCGACGACGACGTCGCGATCGCGACGCGCATCGTCGAGCGTGCATCATCCGCGCTCGCGCGTCTCCGCGATTAGCCCGCGCTGGATTCCACGGTGACACGGGTACGCTGGCCGTCGTGATCACGATCTGCGATGTCGGTCCGCGCGACGGTCTTCAGAACGAGCCGGAGTCGCTCGACGCGCATACGCGTGCAGAGCTCGTGAACCGGCTCGCGGCCGCCGGTCTTCCGCGGGTCGAGGCAGCCTCGTTCGTGCGTGAAGACGCGGTGCCGCAGATGGCGGGCGCGGAAGACGTCGTCAACGCGATCGAGCGCCGCGAGGGCACGGAGTACTCCGGGCTCGCGCTGAACCAGAAGGGCTACGACCGGCTTGTCGCGAGCGGGCTCGATCGCGTCAACTTCACGTTCGCGGTCACCGAGACCTTCAACCTGCGGAACGGCAACCGCTCGCTCGCGGACGCGCAGGCCGGTGCGGACGCGGTGCTCGCGCAGAGCTCGCTGCCGGTGACGCTGACGCTGTCGTGCTCGTTCGGCGACCCGTTCGAGGGCCGTGTCGATCCGGGCGCGGTCGCGGCGATCGTCGAGCACTTCGACGGTCGCGCCGAGATCGTCCTCGCCGACACGATCGGCGTTGCGACGCCGTCGCAGGTGCGCGCGCTCGTCGAGCGGACACGCGCGTCAGGCGTGCATCTTCACAACACGCGCAACACCGGTTACGCCAACGCACTCGCCGCGCTCGAGGCGGGCGCGACG
>JBJMJS010000073.1:0-6990 GCA_045806225.1 Gaiellaceae bacterium | reverse complement strand
GGCGCTCGAGGAACTGCGCGAGCTCGCACGCGGAATCCACCCGGCGATCCTGACCGACCGCGGCCTCGATGCCGCGCTCGACGCGCTCGCCGCACGCGCGCCGGTGCCGGTCGAGCTGGACAGCCCGCCGACGCGGCTGCCGCCGGCTGTCGAGGCCGCCGCGTATTACGTGGTGTCGGAGGCGCTCGCCAACGTCGCGAAATACGCCGACGCGACGTACGTCCGCGTCAGCGTGGAGCAGCAGAACGGATCGGCAAGCGTCGTCGTCTCGGACGACGGCGTCGGGGGCGCCGATCCCTCGCACGGCTCAGGGCTCCGTGGACTTGCGGACCGGGTCGCAGCGCTCGACGGCAAGCTCCACGTCGAGAGCATTCCCGGAAAAGGCACGACCGTCCGTGCCGACATTCCGTTGCGAGTAGGCTGAGGCGTCCTGCTGTGCCGGATCTCCCGAATGGAACGATCACGCTGCTGTTCAGCGACGTCGAAGGCTCGACGCGGCTCGTCCATCAGCTGGGCGCGTCGTACGGGTCAGTCCTCGACGACCATCGCGCGATCGTCCGCGACGCGATCGACGCGGCGGGCGGCGCAGTCGTCGATTGCCGCGGCGACGAGTTCTTCGTCGTCTTCGACGACGCGCGCGGCGCTGCCGATGCCGCACTCGCGGCGCAGCGAAACCTCACCTCCCACGACTGGCCGGCGGGCGTCGACCTGCGCGTCCGCATGGGGATGCACACCGGGAAACCGGCGCTGCGCCCCGAAGGCGGCTACGTCGGCATCGACGTCCACCGCGCGGCGCGCATCTGCCAGGCGGGGCACGGCGGGCAGGTTCTCCTGTCCGAGCAGACGCGCTCGGCACTCGACGCGCACCACGACGTCGAGGACCTCGGCGTACACGAGCTGCGCGGGCTCCCCGACCCCGAGCACATCTTCCAACTCGTCGCACCGGGGCTCGCGCGGCGGTTCCCGGCGCTCAACTTCTCACGCCGAGGCGTACGCGGGATGCGCATAGTCCTCGCCGACGACTCCGTTCTGCTGCGCGAGGGCGTTGCCCGGCTGCTCGAGGACGCGGGCTTCGAGGTCGTCGCGCAGGGTGGGACGGCCGAAGACCTGCTGCGGCACGTGTCGATGCACAAGCCGGACGTCGCGATCGTCGACATCCGCATGCCCCCGACACAGACGGACGAAGGCCTGCGCGCGGCGCAGGAGATCCGCGAGCGCTTCCCGGACACCGGCGTGCTCGTCCTCTCGCAGTACGTCGAGCCCGGCTACGCGATGGAACTTCTGGGTGAGAACGCCGAGGGGGTCGGCTACCGGCTGAAGGACCGCGTCTCCGACGTCGACGAGTTCGCCGGCGCCGTCCGACGCGTCGGCGAAGGCGGATCCGCGCTCGATCCGTCGGTCGTCTCGCAGCTCGTCGGCCGCCGCCGGCGCGACGATCCACTCGAGGGCCTGACGCCGCGCGAGCGCGAGGTCCTCGAACTGATGGCCGAGGGCAAGTCGAATCACGCGATTGCCGAGGCACTCGTGATCACGCTGCGCGCGGTCGAGAAGCACGTCACCAGCATCTTCACGAAGCTTCGCCTCACCGCGAGCGAGCACGACCACCGGCGCGTGCTCGCCGTGCTGACGTTCCTGCGCTCCTAGCGCCGCGAGGTTCGGTTAGCCACACCGCAGGACGCCTGCACGCCCCCCTGTTTCAGCGCTCGCCGACGCGCGACACTGCCCGTAGCTGCACTCCTCCCTCCGCGAAGGCCGCCTCTCCCCCCGGGCGGCCTTCGTCTTTCTCGCGCTTCGTCTCGCTCAGGCCGGCGGCTTGCGCTCGCCGGGGCGGAGCGGCTCGGTGCGCTTGAAGCTCAGATTGCGGAGCACGCCGCCCTCGCCGTTGCGGTCGGGGTTGAAGATCCGCCGCCACGACGGCTTGCCCTCGGTCGCCGCGAGGAGGAAGACGAACACCGCGATCCCGGCGGCCGTGAACAGGTGGCCGAGCAGCGCGCCGACCACGACGATCGCCGCCATGCATCCGAACAGAGACCAGGAGACCTGCGAGGGGGTGGGCATGTGTCCAGCCTAACCTCGCTGACGCGCTACGGGAAGAGCCGGAGGTGGGACTCGAACCCACGACGTCTGGTTTACAAAACCAGTGCTCTGCCAACTGAGCTACTCCGGCGTGCGGTCATCGTACTGGGGCGCGCCGCGGTTCCCGCGTCGCGCCACGCACGAGCAAAAGGGGGCAGACCCGGAGTCGGCGCGCTGCTTACTGCAGGACTTCGCGGGTCTTCTGGTGCGCGAGCACCTTCCGCTTGACGCGCTGCAGCGCGTTGTCGATCGTCTTCGTGTCGCAGCCGAGCTCCTCGGCCATCTCCTCGTACGACGAGCCTTCGAGGTAAAGGCGCAGCGCGTCCGACTCGAGCTTCGACAGGCCGGTGCCGAGCGTGAACACCAGGCTCTGCAGCTCCTGCGTCGAGATCACGCAGACCGATGGCTCGTCGACGAGCGGGC
Source organism: Gaiellaceae bacterium (assembly GCA_045806225.1). Lineage (GTDB taxonomy): Bacteria > Actinomycetota > Thermoleophilia > Gaiellales > Gaiellaceae > 3-1-20CM-4-69-9. The sequence continues at coordinate 4,491 of JBJMJS010000073.1, read as the reverse complement.
CGGGCAACGCGTCGCCGAGCGTGCACTCGCTGTCCGACTCCTGGCCGGCCGGCGTGTGGCTGAAGGACACGTACGTGTTGAGCGGCGCGTGCTTGAAGCGTGTCGCCGTCTTGATCGCGGTGATGATCTGCCGCGTCACGCAGAGCTCCGCGAAGCTGCGGAACGACGTCTCCTTATCGGAACGAAAGTCGCGGACCGCCTTGTAGAGGCCGATCAGCCCCTCCTGGATCAGATCTTCCGAATCGCCGCCGGCGAGGAAGTACGAGCTCGCCTTCAGCCGGACGAACCCGGTGTAGCGCCGGATCAGCACGTCCATCGCGCCGCCGTCGCCGTTTCGCGCCCGCAGGACGAGCTGCAGGTCCTCGAGCTCTCGTTGGGCCTTCTGCGCTGCGGTCGCGGGCCGTGCGGCCATCGGGCTCCCCCCGGTTTCATGGGTGTCGGCCGGCGGCTCTCAGGCGCCCTCGGCCGAAGTCTCACCCTAAGGTTGAGGGAGAAGATAGCAAGGACCGCAAAGATTTACAAGGACCTTGCAATGGACCCAGGTTGTTACGAACACACGTTCGTACAGTACGCCAACGCGACTCAGCCCTCCCCACGCCGAAGCCGTTCCAGCGCCTCGCGCGTCTCCGGATCGAGTTGGTCGCGAACCTGCCGCATGCGCTCCTCGCGATGGACGACCTGCTCGAGGTCGCCGAGGAACGTCTGCGACGAAAGCTTCTGCGTCTGCTGTCCCGCCGTCTCGCGGATCGCCGCGTCCGACGACACGACGACAACGTGCTCGCGGCTTCGATGCTCCGCGGCGAGCCGCTCGAGCAGCGTGTCGGCATGCTCGGCGAAGCGCACCTCGAGCGGGCCGTGCACCTCGTCCGCGCCGTGGCCGTCGAAGACGAGGACGCCGCGGGCGCCCTTCAGCGCAACGAAGCTCGCGAGCGCGTCCCGCAGCGCGCGCGGATCCTCGTAGGCGCCGGCGTGCAACAGGTTGTAGCCGTCGAACAGATAGAGCGTCGCGTCAGCCACCTCGCTGCCGCCTCGCCTCGTACAGGAGCAGCGCGGCGGCAACGCTGACGTTCAGCGACTCGACCGCGCCGGCGAGCGGGATCGCGACGAGCGCGTCGCACGTCCGCCGGACCAGCGGTCGCAGCCCACGGCCCTCGGCGCCGAACACGAATGCGACCGCGCCCGACAGGTCGGTCCGCCACATCGTCGCGTCGGCGTCGCCGGCGGCGCCGTAGACCCACAGGCGCTCACTCTTCACCTCCGCGAGGTAGCGCGAAAGGTTCGGGACGACGGCGACCGGGAGATGCTCGACCGCTCCCGCGGACGCGCGGGCAACCGCCGGCGTCACCGTCGCCGCGCCGTGGGCGGGAACGACGACGCCGGTCGCCCCCGCCCCGTCCGCACTCCGGCAGACGGCGCCGAGGTTCCGCGGGTCGGTCACCTGGTCGAGGCACACGAGCAGTGCGCCATCGACGGAGGCGAGCTCCCACGCATCGGCGTACCGGTACGGCTCGCACCACGCGAGCGCGCCCTGGTGGTCGCGCGTCCCCGCGGCCTCGCCGATCTCGCGCTCCGTCTTCGTCTGGAGCCGGCGCCGGTCGACGTCGCGGAGCCACGGCTCGGCCTTGAGCGCCCGCTCGGTCGCCCACACCTCCAGCACCTCGCGCCGGCCGCGCAGCGCCTCGCGCACCGCACGGCGGCCGTACACCTGCTCGCGCGTCACTTCGGAACGAGCTGGAAGCCGTCCGCGACGTCGCGCACTTCCCACCCGTGCTCTTCGATCGCCGCACGGAGGCGGTCGGCCTCGTCGAACGCGCGCTCGGCGCGGGCCCGGAGCCGGTCCTCGGCGAGCGACCGGACGGCGTCGGGCGCCTCGGCGACAGCGGCGCCGATCCCGAACAACTCGAGCCCGCGCCGGAGGTCCTCCCTCGCGCCCGCGGCCCGCCAGCGGTGCAGCACGGCGAGGGCGTCGGGTGTGTTGAAGTCGTCGTCGAGCACCGCCTCGAGCTCGGCCCAGTCCCCACGGCCGTCTCCGTCGCCGAGCAGCGCGTTACGGAAGGTGTCGAGCTGCGCGCGCGCCTGGTTCATCGTCACCTCGGAGAAGTCGATCGGCTTCGACCAGTGCCCGGTCATCAAAAACAGCAGGAACGTCTCGCGTCCCCACTCGTCGAGCGCTTCGCGGATCGAGACGACGTTTCCCTCGGACTTGGACATCTTCGTCCCGGTGAACCGCAGCATCCCGTTGTGCACCCACACGTGCGCGAACGCGTGGCCGAGCGCCCGGGACTGCGCGAGCTCGTTCTCGTGGTGCGGGAAGACGAGGTCGAGCCCGCCGCCGTGGATCTCGAACGCGGGGCCGAGCAGCTCTTCGGCCATCGCGGAGCACTCGATATGCCAGCCGGGACGGCCGCGCCCCCACGGCGAGTCCCACGAAGTGTCCTCGTCCGGCTTGTTCGCCTTCCACAGCGCAAAATCGCGCGGATCGAGCTTGAGCGGGTTCGGCCGATCCTCCTCGTCCTGCCCTTCGACCGCGTCGAGGCGCTGTCGCGACAGCTCGCCGTACTCGGGATAGCTCGCCACCCGGAAGTAGACGTCTCCACTCGCCTCGTACGCATGTCCGCGTTCGATCAGCGCGGCGATGAAGCGGACGATCTGTTGAACCGACTCCGTCGCCCTGGGCAGGTGATCCGGCATCCCCAGACCGAGCGCCTCGGTGTCGTCGAGGTACCACTGCGTCGCCTGAGCGGCGAGCTCCGCGCTCGAACCATCGCCCGCGGCCCTGTAGATCTTGTCGTTGATGTCGGTGATGTTGTGCACGAGGGTCGCGTCGTATCCGCGGGCGCGCAGCCAGTTGCGCAACCACATCCCGACGACGAACGGTCGCGCGTTGCCGACGTGTGCGCGCGCGTAGACGGTCGGTCCGCAGAAGTACATGCGGATCGGTCCCGGAGGCGGCGGGAGGTCGACCTTCTCGCGCTGCAGGGTGCTATAGAGCCGCATCGATCCTCCGCAGTGCCTCGTCGTGCGGAAGCGCCGCGAGCACGGTCCAGAGCTCTGGACCGCGATCCTCGCCCGTCAGCGCAGCGCGGACGACGCGCAGGTCGCCGCCGACGGCCTTCAGTTCACGCACGACCTCGCGCGCATCGACCGAGCCGTTGGCGCCTCCGAGCAGCTCTCGCAGACGGACGAGCGTCGCGCGTCCTTTCTCGTCGAGCTCACGCCCGTCGTCGGGCGCGTTGAGGACGGAGTCGGCGTATACCCGCGCCTCGCGGAGGTCCCGCGCGCCGCGCATCACCGGCACGACGCGCACCGGCACGCCCACGCGCGCAGCGAGCTCGGCGTCGTCGAGCTGCTGAATCGTCTCGAGCGCGAGCCTGCGGATGCGCGGAAGGTCGTAACGCACGTCGTGCTTCGGCGCGCCGAGCTCCTCGAGGTACGCGCGGACCGCTTCTGCCGGAATGCCGTCGTCGCGCAGCGACCCGACGGACGCACCGGGCGCGCGTTTCGCGAGCTTCTTGCCGTCGGCGCCGAGAATCAGCCCGTGGTGGACGAACTCCGGCGGCCGCGCGCCGAGCGCCTCGAACAGACGCCGGTGTAGCCGCTCGTTGGGACGGTGGTCATTGCCGCGAACGACGTGCGTGATCCCGAAGTCGACGTCGTCGACGACGCTCGCGAGGTGGTAGGTCGGCGTTCCGTCTTCGCGGAAGAGTGTGATGCCGTCGAAGCGCGCTCCGAGCCCTGCGCCGACCTCGCGGTGACGGTCGGCACGGTCGCTCTGGCGGACGGGGCCTTCGTCCCACGTGACGCCGAGCCAGTCGAGGTCGCGCAGGATCGCATCCTCGCCCCCCGGGACGTTGCGCGTCGCGTCGGTATCGTCGATCCGCAGCAGCATCCAGTCGCCGAGCCGCCGATTCGCGACTGCGCTGAGCGCGTTGCCGACGTGGAGCGACCCCGTCGGGCTCGGCGCGAAGCGGACTCTGGTCACCGGAAGAATCTATCGGCCGTCTCCGGGTACGACGGGCTCGTGGAGCTCCCGTTCGGCCCGCCTGTCCCGCCAATGCTCGCGAAGCTCGAGCCCGCGCTCCCGACCGGCGATTTCTTCTACGAGCCGAAGTGGGACGGCTTCCGCTGCCTCGCCTTTCGCAGCGGCGACGACGTCCAGCTGCAGAGCCGCCACGGCCGTCCGTTCGCCCGCTACTTCCCCGAGGTGGTCGAGGCGCTCCGCGCGCTGCCGCGCGCGCCGTTCGTGCTCGACGGCGAGCTCGTGGCTGCGAACGACGGGGTCGAATTCGACTTCCTCGCGCTGCTCGCGCGCATCCACCCCGCGGCGTCACGCGTCGAGCGGCTTCGCGCGGAAACGCCGGCCAGACTCGTCGTGTTCGATGTCCTCGCCGTCGACGGGGCCGACGTGGGCGGACGTCCGTTTCGCGAGCGGCGAGCGTTGCTCGACGGTCTCCTCGGCGGTGCGTCCGGCGACGTCACACTCACCCCGAT
>JBJMJS010000072.1:0-17791 GCA_045806225.1 Gaiellaceae bacterium | reverse complement strand
GATCGAAAGACGCGCCCGCCGGAAGCGCGGCGGCGTGACGAGCACAGCGACTCCCGCGCCGATCACGGCGGCGACCGCGCTTGCGGCAAACGCGATCTCGAAGCCCTTCTCGCTCGGCAGGCTTGTCCTGCCGACCGTGTACGCGCTGAGGAGCGCCGCCCCGACCTGTCCGCCCACGACGCCGCCGATCGTCCGCATCACGGTGTTCATCCCGGTAGCGACGCCGGTCTCCGTCGGGCGAACCGCCTCCGTGATCAGGGTCGCCATCGCCGCGAACGCGAAGCCAACGCCGATTCCGAGCAGCGGCATCGCCGCGAGCACCTGCCACGGCTCGTCGTTCCAGAACGCGAGCATCGCCGCCGCGACCGCGACGAGCGCGAGCCCCATCGCGAGCGGCCATTTCGACCCGACGCGTCGCCCGATCAAGCCGGCGACCGGTCCGGCGAACAACAACGTGATCGAGCTCGGCAGAAGATAGAGGCCGGCTTTGGTCGCGCTCGCGTTGAAGCCGTAATGGACGACGTGTTGCGCGGACTCGACGAAGTTCGGCACGAGGACGAACGACCCGAACATCGCGAAGCCTGCGATAAGCGCCGTGATGTTCGTGAACAGCACCTGCCGGCGCGCGAGCATGCGCATGTCGACCATCGGCTCGTCGACCTGCAGCTCCGCGACGCCCCACGCGACGAGGAACGCCGCGGAGACGGCGCCGAGCCCCAATGTCCGGCCCGACGTCCAACCCCACGTTTCTCCCTCCGTCAGCGCGACGAGCAACGCGACGAGGCCGAGGGACATCAGCGTCGCGCCGACGAAGTCCACCTTCGACGCCGTCTTGATCGGTGACTCCGGAACGAAGCGATGGACGAGGACGACGGCGATCGCGGTCGGGATCGAGCCGACGACGAACAGCCATCGCCAGGACGCGTTGTCGACGATCAGCCCGCTGAGGACGATCCCGAGACCGCCGCCGACGCCGAAGACCGCAGAGATGAGCCCGATCGCGACGCCGACCTTTTCGCGCGGGAACTCGTCACGGATGATCGCGAATGCGAGCGGGAACACCGCCCCGCCGACTCCCTGCACGGCGCGAAACGCAATCAGCGACCAGATGTTCCACGCGAGGGCCGCCCCGATGCAGCCGGCGAGGAAGATCGTCAGCGTGATCGTGAGGAGGCGTTCCTTCCCGTACTGGTCGCCGAGCTTGCCGAGGATCGGCGTGGCGACGGAGGCGACGAGGAGGAAGACCGTCAGGACCCACGTCACCCACGTCGTCGTGGTGCCGAGGTCGTCCCGCAGTGCGACGAGTGCGGGGATGACCATCGTCTGCTGCAGCGCGTAGGCCATGCCGGCGAACGTCAGGATCGCCAGCGTCACGTTGTAGTGCTGGCGCTCCCCCTGCACCTCGGCAGGGTAGCCGCTCACCTCGGCGCGATCCGCAACGTCAGCGTGCGCTGCGCGACTGCGCCCAGCCGGTCGCGGCCGCGTACTGCGACAGCGGCCGCCGCGGCGCGGTGAGGAACGCCGACGATCATCGCGCGCGCTGCGTCGAAGCGAAGCCCCCGAGGCAGTCGGCCGAGCTGCCAGCGCAGCGGCGCCAGTCCTCCGCGCGACGCGATGCGGGCGCGGTAGGCGCGACCGACGTGCGCGATCGGAAGCTGCTGTCGTGGGACCGCGAGACGCGGCGCGACGACGAACGTCAATGTCAGCGGTGTCAGCGCGCCGCGGTCGTTCGCCACGGAGACCCCGAGCGTGGTCGTCCCAGCGACCGTCGGCGCTCCGGTCAATGCGTGCGTGGTGTTGTCGATGGCGACGCCCGGCGGAAGCGCGCCCGTCGCCGTCCACCGAAACGGACCGGGCGCCTTGTCGTCCGCGGCGAAGAGCGGCGCAGCGATCACGACGCCGACCTCGGCTGCGGGGGCGCGCACGATCGCCGGCGCGGGCTGCGCGATCGTGATCGAGAGCTGCCGCTCGGAGTGGTCGGCAGGGCAGGCGTTGGTGACGCGGCCCCACCAGCTCCACGTACCGACTGCCGTCGGGGTGCCGCTGATCTCGCCCGACGCGCTCATCGACAGGCCCGGCGGCAGGTTCCCCGAGTCGACGTGGAACGTGTACGGCGGGCAGCCGTTCCTGGCGTCGAGCTTGTAGCTGTACGGGTGGCCGAGGACGCCGTTCGGCGTCAGGAGCGCCTCGTCGGTGAACCCGAAGCCGAACGCCGCCGGCGCCACGAAGGCGGCGACGAGAGCAGCGAGCGTGACAAGACGAAGAACGCGCATCAGACCCCGGGCGAGCGCGCGCCAGGGTAGCACCGGCGACGGATACTTCTTCGGTGTCGCACCTCTACGAGCACGAGGCCGAGCTGTACGACATCGCCTTCGACTGGGAGATCTCGGCCGAGGCCGACTGGCTCGTCGAGCGGATCGCCGGGCGCTCGGTGCTCGAGCCGGGCTGCGGGAGCGGCCGCATGCTCGAAGCACTCGCGGACCGCGACCTCGACGTGTGCGGCATCGACCGTTCGGCGCCGATGGTGGAGCTCGCCCGCAGCCGCCTGCGCGGACGCGGGACGCTCGTGGTCGGCGACATGACCGACTTCGATCTCGGCCGGCGGTTCGACGGCGCCGTGTCTCCGATCAACACGCTCCTCCACCTGACGCCGGACGAGCTCGCTCGACACCTCGCGTCCGTCTCGCGGCACGCGCCGCGCTATCTCGTGCAGGTCGGCCTGCTCGATCCCTCGTCGCACGAGCCGTTCGCGGGCTCGCACTGGGAGGCGGAGCGCGCCGATACGCGGCTCAAGATCGACTGGATCGACGACGACGTCGATTTCGGCCGAGGCGTGTCGCGACAACGCTCCCGGATCGAGGTCCTCGCAGGCCCGCGTCGCGGCGAGGTCATCGAGGAGCTGCACGTGATGACGCACTGGACGCCGCAGACCTGGGCCGCCGCTGTCGCCTCGTCGCCGTTCGACGAGGTCGCGACCTATGACGGCGGCCACGCCGGCCACTGGCCGCGAGTCGGCGCCGACGCGGTCGGCGGCCTGCTCTGGCACGAGCTCGTCACGCCGCTTTGAGTTCGGGCGCGTCGATGCGATAGTGGCTCTCATGAGCGAATGGACCGTGTACGTAGAGGCTGGTGAACCAGCCGAGCAGGACGGGCCGCGAGACGCGGCGGAGATCGACGACTCGCTCGAAGTGCGTCGGCTGTCCCGCTGGCTGAAGGCGATGTTCGGCGGCGCGAAGGATTCCCCGCCGGACGTCGAGCCGAGCGACGCCGACCGGTGACGCGCCGGCAGCTTCCGGCTGAGCCGGTCAGCAGCCGGTAACCGCGCGGTCGAGCGACAGTAGGCGGTCGCCGCCGAAAACGACCCGAGCGCGGAGGAGGGCCGTGCCGGCGACGTCGACCGTCGCGCGGAACGGCGCCCGCGTGTCGCTGGACAGCCCGCGATGGTTCAGCGAGAAGCCGACGGCGCGGATCCCGCGGCCCACGACCGTCGCCCTGACCGAGCAGCCGCTCGAGGTGGCCCTGAGCGCCGCGGCCGGCCGGGTACGACATCGCGCTCCCGTACACGTCACGAGGCTGTGCAGGCGCGCCGCCAGCGAGCGCTTGAGCGAGTTGTACGCCGGATTCGCGTGTTGGCTCCGTAGCTCGTATGGATCCTTGCGCAGGTCGTAGAGCTCACGGTCGCCGTTCGCGTGCTCGGCATAGATGTAGTTGCGCGTGCGAATGGCATTGAAGTGCCCGGGGCCGGGCTGGTTGTCGACCAGCAGGTCGCGGCCCGGCTCCTTCCCCGCGTCGCGCCAGAGGGGGAGGAGCGAGATCCCGTCCTGGACGCGGCCGGGGCGCGCCGTTTCCCCGGCCGCCGCCAGCATCGTCTCCGCATAGTCGATGTTCATCGTCAGCTGTTTCCGGTGCACGCCGCGTGGCAGCGTCTTGTTCCCCGTCCAGCGCATCAGGAGCGGGACGCGTATCGACGGCTCGTACAGCAAAACCTTTCCCTGGCGCACGCGGTGCTCGCCGTGGAAGAAGCCGTTGTCGGACGTGAAGAGGATCAGCGTCTGGTCGAGCTGTCCCGTCTCGCGGAGGGTCTCGACGATCGAGGCAACCGCGTCGTCGACGGCCATCAGCGTCTCGCGGCGCTGCTGCCAGTTCTCCTGCACCGCAGCGATCTGGCGCGGCGTCATCCGCTTCAGGAAGCGAATCCGTGCCGGTTTGTCGGAGACGTCGGCCTCGTCGAAGCCCGGAGGCCGCGGCAGCGGCGTTCCCGCGAGCACGTTCTTGTACCTCGGCGGCGGAACAGGCGTGTTCATGTGCGCCGGGTCGCCGGCCTCGTGCGGGGCGCCGGAATGGTTGGCGAGAAACGCGACCCACATGAACCACGGCTGCACGCCCGCGGTCGCCGCGCGGCTGCGGATGATCGCGTCCGCTTTGTCGCGGTAGAGGTCGGTCTGGTAGCAGGAGGGTTCCGGTCTCGAGCAGTACGTGTGCAGGACGCCGTCCTCGTTGAGCGTGTAGCCGTAGTAGCGGTACGTCGAGGGATCGACTGCCCCATGCCATTCGCTCCAGCCGGGGGGAATCTCGGTCTTGTCCCGCGTCCCGTAGCCGTTGAGGTACTTGCCAAGGTGCACTGTGTAGTAGCCGCCGTCCTGGAGCCAGACGGCGAGCGTGTTCGTCGAGTCGAGCTTGTAGTAGCCGCCGTACGGCTCCTTGTTGCTGCGTACGCCGTTGTTGTGGGAGTACTGGCCGGTCAGGAGCGTCGCGCGCGACGGGCAGCAGAGGGAGAACGAGTCGAAGTTGTTGTCGAACGTCACGCCTTCGGCTCCGATCAGGCGGCGGACGCTCGGCAGGACGGCCATCTCGGCGAGCGTCTGGTCGTCGGTCTCGAGCACGAGGATGTTCGGCCGCGCCGTCACCGGGGCGCGCGTGCTCCCGCGCGACTCGGTTGTCGCGATGACCCCGACGAGCGCCACCGTGAGCACCGCCGAGGCAAGGCCGAGCTTGTGCCTGCCCCTCATGGCTTCCCCCTCGCCTCGGTACGACGCACGTCGTGGCTCCCCGTTAGCGGAGAACGCGTGTGGATTCGGTAAAGGCCGCCCGGCTAGGCGGAGGCGTCGACGTCGATCGAGACGATCGCGTCGGGCCTGATGTAGCGCCCGTCGAGCTGCGGCCAGTCGCCGCCTGCGTCGAGCACGCGCATGAGTTCGCGCGCACGCCGCTCGGCCGCGTCCTCGCTGTCGAAGGAGCCCGCGTCGACGCGCTCCCCGCTCGCGAGGCGGACGAAGACATGGGCGGTCGCAGACTCGGCCGAAGCCGGCTGCGGCGGGTCGACGACGCGATCGGGCACCGCGGCCATGACGGGCTCGGCAAGCGCGGCTACGGGCTCGGCATTCGGCTCGGGCTCGGGAACGACCGTGGCCGCCGGGCCGGCCGCGACCGGTGCCTCGGAAAGATCAGGCGTGACCGGGGGGACCGCGGCGACGGGAGGCACGGGTGCGCCGTCCGGCTCGCGCACACGCGCGAGGTCCTCGGCGGAGACCCAGCCATGGGCCACGACGATCTCGTCGAATGTCCGGCCGGTCTCGGCCTCTTCGCGCATCGCCGTCGCCACCTGGTCCGGCGTCATCAGCCCGAGGCGGACGACCTGGGCCTCGATCGACGGTGTCGTTGGTCGGGATGGAAGCTGGCTCACGGGGGCTGGGAAAGACGTAACGGGTGCTGCGCCGGGGCTGAGTGGGGGCTCGTTGATGAAGCCGGACGAACCGGACGTTGCTGCTGAGGACATAGTCATCGGTGCTCCTTGGGTGCCGCGGGTGAAACTCGCCTCTCCCACCATCGGCCGGCGGCACCCGCCGCTTGAGCGGGAAGTGCAGATCTCCTACCGATTTCCTACGCGGCGAGGCGTTCGGGCGCCTGGGCGTCCACACGCATCGGGGCGCGCTGCGTCCGGAGCAGATGCCCGATCACGCCCGCGCTGCCGAGCGCCGCGATGCCGGCGACGAAGAACGCGAGCGGCGTGCCGCCGACATGGACGAGCCATCCGGACAGGAGCCCGCCGACCGAGCCCGTGCCGGCGAACGCGAAGAAGTAGAGGCCGATCACGCGGCCGCGCAGATGGTCCGGCGCCGCGAGCTGCACGATCGAGTTCGCGTTCGACGACCAGGTGGAGAAGCTGACGCCTGCGACGAACAGGAGGACGCACGCGAGCCACACCGTCCCCACCGGCGCGAGCAGCAGCTCGGACGCGCCGAACCCGGCCGCGCCGACGACCATCAGCGACCGCCGGGCGCGGCCCTGGCCCGCGGCGAAGAGCCCGCCGGCGAGCGCGCCGACACCGAAAGCGGAGGAGAGGATGCCGAACGTTCCCGGGCCTGCGTCGAGCGTCTTCTTCGCGAGCACGGGGAGGAGGACGTTGTAGTTCAGGCAGAACGTGCTGATCACGAGGACCAGCATGAGTACGAGGCAGACGTCGCGCGTTCGGAGCGCGTAGGCGATCCCTTCGCGCACGCCGCGCATCATCGTCGGGCGCCGGGACGCTTCGACCGGGAAGAACTCCGACGGGCGCATCATCAGCAGCCCGCCGAGCACGGCGACGAAGCTCACCGCGTTGATCGTGAAACAGACGCCCGCGCCGAAAGCGGCGATCAGGATGCCGGCGAGCGCCGGGCCGTAGATGCGCGACGCATTGAAGACGCTCGAGTTGAGCGCGACTGCGTTCTGCAGCTCGTCGCGACCGACCATTCGGTAGGTCAGCTGCTGCCGAGCGGGGGCGTCGAGGACCTGCACGAGCCCCGCGAGGAACGCAATCACGTACACCTGCCAGGGCTGGACGACGCCCGTGAGGGTCAGGGCGGCGATGCTCGTCGCGAGCGTCATGTGGCCAACTTGGGTGGCGATCACCGTGCGGCGCGGATCGAACCGGTCGACGATCACGCCTGCGAAGAGGCTGAAGACGGTGAACGGCAGGAACGTCGCGAACGCGAGGACGCCGACGGCGATCGCGGAGTGGTTCGTGAGGGAGTAGACGAGCCACGCCATCGCGAACCGCTGGATCCACGTCCCCGGCAGCGAGACGGCCTGGCCGAGGAAGAACAGCCGATAGTTCCGGTGCTTCTTGACGCTGAGAAACGTTCGCGTGTTGAAACGGGCGAGCGCCTGGGTCAAGACCGCTCCCCGTCGAGAAGCGCCGTCAGCGGCTCGATCGCCGCGTCGAGTGCCGCCAGCTGATCGTCGTCCAGCGTCCTGAGTCGCGCGGCGAGCCAGGCGGTTCGCTTCGACCGAACCGAACGCAGCACCCGATGTCCCGAAGTCGTCAGGGTCAGGCCCACCCGGCGGCGGTCGCCGCCGACCGGCGCGCGCTGGACGAGGCCGGCCTCCTCGAGGCGCGAGACGAACTTCGACATTCCGGGAACCGAGATGCGCTCCCGCGCTGCGAGCTCGCGGACGCCGATGCCGGGGGCGTACTTGATCTGGACGAGCAACGAGACCTGCCCGCCTGTGACGCCGAGCGAGTGGATCTCGCGGCGCAGCTCGCGTGCGAGCTTCAGCAGCACGGGGCGCAGCCGATTGGCGAGCTCGGTCGTTTCGGCGGTGGCGAGGACGGGAGTCATATCGTTAACCAGGTTAACGAATCGGCGGCTACCCGCATTCCCTTGAGGGGTAACCTGCCTGCGAAATGGCGCGGAACCCACTCGAGGACGTGGCACGTGGGCTACGGGTGATCGGCGAGCGGTTGTCCGCCGGCGGCGAGGCGCCCGAGTGGCTGACCGAGCCGCTCGCGGAGGCCTTCCGCAAGCCGGACCCGGAGTTGTCGCTCGCTGCGCTGCAGGCCGAGCTCGACGCCTTGACCGGGCTCGAGACGGTGAAGGAGCAGGTACGGGCGCTCGTCGCGTTTCTCCAGGTGCAGGCCGAGCGGGAGAAGCACGGCCTGCCGGAGGTCGCGACGTCGCAGCATCTCGTGTTCCTCGGCGACCCCGGCACGGGCAAGACGACGGTCGCGCGGCTGCTCGCGCAGATGTACCGGGCGATCGGCCTCCTGAAGCGCGGGCACCTGGTCGAGGTCGACCGGTCGGGGCTCGTGGGCCAGTACGTCGGGACGACGGCGCTCAAGACCGACCGGGTGATCAGGCGCGCGCTCGACGGCGTCCTCTTCATCGACGAGGCGTACGCGCTGCATCGCGGCGACGAGCGCCAGGATTTCGGGCCGGAAGCGATCGAGACGCTCCTGAAGCGGATGGAGGACTACCGCCATCGCCTCGTCGTGATCGTCGCCGGCTACCCGCGGCTGATGCAGCAGTTCCTCGACTCGAATCCGGGCCTGCGCTCACGCTTCTCGCGCGAGATCACGTTCCCGAACTACTCGACCGGCGAACTGCTCGAGATCACCGAGACCTTTGCGCGCGACAACGAGTACGTCCTCGCCGAGGGTGCGGATGCGGAAGTGCAGGCGATCCTCGCCCGCGCCGCACGGAACGAGCGATTCGGAAACGCGCGGTTCGCGCGCACGCTCTTCGAGCAGGCGCTGAATGCTCAGGCCCTGCGGCTGTCGCGCGTCACGGGTGACGAGCTCGCAGGCCTCGATCGCAGCGAGCTGATGGCGCTCGCACCGGACGACTTCGCCGCAGCCGCGAAGGTGCTCGGGGAGGAGCCGTCGCGCGAAGACGGGCGGCCGACCTTCTGGCGTCGCCGCCGGTAGCGCGAACGTGTCGACCGACCTGCTCGTCTCCGACCAGGACCGTGCCCGCGTCGGTGACGAGCTTCGCGTGCACTACGAGGCAGGGCGCCTGACGCTCGAGGAGTTCCAGGAGCGCCTCGACGAGTTGCACCGGGCGCGGACCGAGACCCAGCTCGAGGCGGTCCTGCGTCAGCTGCCGGTGAAGCGCCCTACCGTGAATCCGCGCGATACGCGCTGGCGCTCGCTCGCGCTCCAGTACGCGCTCGTGAACCTCGTCGCGATCCTGGTCTGGGTGTTCAGCGGGTCGAACGGCGAGTTCTGGCCGAAATGGGTCCTCGTCGTGACGTTGATCATGTTCTTTCGCCGGACCTATGGCCGCCGCCGCCGGCGTGGGCTACCGCCGCCGAAGCCGCCGTCGCGCTTGCTGTGAGCTCGAGCGGCGTCAGCCGCGCCACGACGAGACGAGCAGCAAGATCGCGATCACGCCTGCCGTCGCGACGACGACGAGGTTGACCGCGAACAAGATCGGGAGCCAGCGGCCGCGTTCCGATGATGACGCGCCGCGGCTGTCGGTCGCCCGCTTGTCTCCGACGACCGCGCCGAGCGCGCTGGTGATGAACTGGTTGAGGCTGACGCCAGCCTGGTCCGCCGCACGTGCAAGGTCCGCGTGCAGCGTCTCGGGCATGCGCAGCAGGAGCCTGCCGCTGTGCGACCGCTCCTTCCGTGCCGTCTCATCCGCTGCCGGCCGCAGCGATCGCGAAGCACTCACGCTCACGAGTCTAGGCCGTTGCGGTGGGGCTCACAACGGAAATCACGGCTGAGCGCGTCGCGCATCTTCGTCAGCGCAGTCGCGAGCAGGCGCGACGTCTGGCTCTGCGAGATGCCGAGCTTGGCGGCAACTTCCTGCTGGTTGAGGTCCCCGAAATACGCGAGCGAGACGACGGCGCGCTCGCGACGCGTCAATGCCCGGAATGCCGCGCGTACGAGCTCCCGGTTCTCGCCTGCGGCGAGCCCCTCATCCTCGAGCGACGGCTGCCGCGCATCCTCGAGCCCCGAGAGGGACACCGGCGACGCCGCCCGCTCGGCTGCGAGCGCCCGGGCGGCATCGTCGTCGGCGAGCACGCCGGACGCGGTCAGCTCGGCCCACGTCGGCGAACGGTCGAGTCGTTCGCCGAGCTCGCGCCACGCGCGCCGCATTGCGCCGCGCGCCTGCTGGTCGCGGCGCGGGACCCGAACGACGCCGGCGTGGTCGCGTAGATGTCGTTGGATCTCGCCGACGATCGTCGGCACGGCGTACGCGCGGAAGTCGACGCCGCGCCGCCCGTCATACCGGTCGGCGGCGTTGATCAGGCCGATCGAGCCGACCTGGACGAGATCGTCGAGACGCTCGCCGCGGTTCGCGAATCTTCGTGCGAGCGCCTTGACGAGCGCGAGGTTCTCCACGATCACGCGGTCGCGATCCCGCCGCTCTCGCAGCTGGTGACGAGGTTCTGCCGCAACAACCGTCATCGCCGATTTCCAATGTACTCCTTTACGTCGCCGAATTGAATTCGAATACGCAATCGACGGATCGCACACGCATGAATCGGGTATTGGTCAATTACGACGGTGCTGTCGATGGGAACCAGCGAGAATCAAGCGACGATCATCCCGCGCGTCTGCGGCTCGCATCCGCGGTGGACGAAGGTCGCGGTTGCCGTGACGCTCGGCGTCGCGTTGTTCGCTCCCGCTCGAGCGGCGTACGCAGACGATCTCCCGCCTGCCGTCGATCCGCCAGTCGTCACTCCGACCGCGCCCGACGTCAGCGCCGTCGCCGACGCCGTCACCGCGGTCGTCGCGCAGGCGTCGCCGGCGAACATCAACGTCTCCGTTCGTATTGCAAGTCCCGGGACGGACGGCGCCGTGACGCAGGCGAACGCAGCCGGAAGCGGCTCTACGAGCGCCGTTTCAGCGCAACCGACGTCCCCCGTCGACGCCGCCGTGGCTGCGGCGACGCAGCAGGCGGCCCCCGCCGCGATCAATGTCTCGGTTCGCGTGAACAGCCCCGGCGACAACGGCGCGGTGACACAGGCGAACACGGCGGCCGCCGGTGCTAGCACGGTGGTATCAGCCGCGCCCGTGGCGGCAGCGGCCACGCTGCCGGCCGGCGCTACCACGGATACCGTGACGCAATATCAACCTGATCCCACGCAGTATCAGGGTGCAAATACTCCGGCGATATCGACGCCGACAATTTCCACCACGCCGAGCACAGGCCCCGTGACATCGGCGCCGCAGACCGATGCCAGCTCCTCGCCGACGTTGCCGACGATCTGGACTTGGACCTGGAACTGGACCTGCTCCGCAGGTGCGCCCGGAGGCACGCAAGAGTTCACGCCCTCGCTGCCGGCGACCGGCAGCGGGAACTGGATCTGGTCGTGGTCCTTGCAGGTTCCCTGCGGCGCGTCCGGTGTGCCGCCGCCGGTGGCCGGTTCGCCGCCGCTCGTGCAGCCGCCGCCGATCGTCGTGCAGCCGCCGACGATCAACCCCGTGACGATCCCGTCGATCGTGCCGCCGACGATCAATCCCGTGACGATCCCGTCGATCGTGCCGCCGACGATCAACCCCGTGACTGTCCCGTCGATCGTGCCGCCGATGATCCAGCCGCCACTCGAGCTGCCGGCGATCGAGCTGCCGACTCTGCCGACGCCGTTCGTCGCGCTGCCGCCGGTGGTCGTCGTGCCGCTCGTGCACGTCGCGCCGATCGAGATCCCTTCGATCGAGATCCCGTCGATCGCGATCCCGGCGGTCGCGATATCGCCCGAGTACCAACCAGCCGGGCGGCAGTATCCGGGTGCGCGCAGCTCCGCGTCCGCCGCGATCTCGATCGTGCTGCGCCCCGAAGCTCCGCACGCGACTTCCGGAGTGCTCCCCGCCGCGCTGCTCGCCGCGCCGACCTCCTTCGTCGAGGCCGCGGCGACGATCGAACACGCCGAGCCGGCCGGTGGTGGCGCGGCAGGTTCCACGCGCGATTCTTCGTCGGACCGGCGCGACCGGCCGCCGCCGCCGCCGCTGCCCACGCCGCCGTCGACCGGCGGCCTCAGCGGGTTCACCGGCCTCGGCGGCGCCGTGCTGCTCTTGCTGGTCGCGCTGACCGGCGCTCTCCAAGCTTTCCGACCGCTGTGGCGTAGCACGCCGATCGGGCTCAACCGGAACGAGCCCCCGCGGAAACCGCGCGCCACCGACCGGGACAAACCGGGCTAGCTCCAGCGCAGCCGTCACTGGTCCGGCAGGAGCCGGACCACAACGAACTGCTCAAAGGAGGAGCAATGAAGCGAATGCTTCTAGCGTTGCTCCTGGGTACATCGCTCGTCGCCCTCTGGGCGGCGGGGATGGGATCGGCTGCGACAACACCGCCGCCGCCGATTCAGGCAGCCGGCCAGTCTGGTTCGAACGACCAGACAGCCGTAGGTGCCTCCCAGGCAACGCAGGTCCAACCATCGAACGACAACGTCTCCGTGCGGGTCCTGAGCCCGGGCAACGACGGGTCGGTCAACCAGACCAACTCGGCGACGTCCAACGCCACGGCCACGAACGCGAACACGGCGACGCAGAACTCGACGCAGACGCTCTCGGGCGCCGGCTGCGGGTGTGCGTCCTCGCCGTTGCAGGCGGCCACACAGCTCACGGGTAGCGATCAGGCTGCCGGCGCGCTGTCCGCCGCCGGCCAGTTGGCCGCTTCCAACGGAAGCGCGCCGACCGCGGTCGCGGGCTCTGGCTCCGGTGGATCGACGACCCAGTCGAACGCCGACACCTCGGGAGCAAACGCGGCGAACACCAACGGCAGTGGCCAGACGTCGACGCAGTCGTCGTCGGGCGGCTCCGGCCTGCAGGCGGCGCAGCAGAGCGCCGACAACTCGCAGGGCGCACTCGCCGCGTCGGATGCGACGCAGATCCAGCCGAGCAACTCGAACGTGTCAGTCCGCGTTCTGAGCCCCGGCAACAACGGCAACGTGTCGCAGACGAACTCGGCGTCCTCTGACGCGAAGGCGACGAACACGAACGCGTCCACGCAGGGCTCGGGCCAGACCGCCGCAGGCGGGGGCTCCGGGATCCAGGCGGCGGACCAGTCGTCGTCCAACGATCAGACCGCGCTGAGTGGCTCCCAGGCGACGCAGGTCCGGCCGGAGAACAACAACATCTCCGTCCGCGTCCTCAGTGATGGGAACGACGGCAACGTGTCGCAGACGAACGCTGTGAAGTCCAACGCGGCGTCGGACAACGCGAACACGAGCCGCCAGACCTCCACGCAGTCGGCCGCAGGCGGCCCGTCGTGCGGGTGTGGTTCCAGCTCGCCGATCCAGGCCACGATCCAGCACGCTGACAACGACCAGGTAGCTGGTGCGTTGTCGGTCGCGCAGCAGTCCGGTGCGACCAACAGCAACACGCCAATCCGGGTTCTCAGCCCCGGAAGCGGCGGCTCGGTGACGCAGTCGAACACCGACACGTCGTCGGCCACGGCACACAACGACAACACGTCCAATCAGACCGCCAGCGAGACCGGCCTTTTCGCCGGCGGCTGTGGCTGCCACTCGCAGCCGATTCAGGCGATCGGCCAGTCCGCGTCGAACGACCAGACGGCCATCGGCTTCTCGGCAGCGATTCAGCAGGGCGCGAGCAACACGAACGGCCCGATCCGGGTGCTGAGCCCGGGTTCCGGCGGGTCGGTCAATCAGTCGAACACGGTCGATTCGAGTGCGAGCGGCACGAACAGCAATAACGCCTCGCAGCACGCGACCGAAACCGCATTCGGGCTCGGCGGTTCGCCGATCCAGGCGATCGGGCAGAGTGCGGACAACTCGCAGACCAGCTTCGGGGCGTCGATCGCGGCGCAGATCTTCCCGGAGCGGTCTCCGTGCGGGTGTGGGTCTGCCAGCGGCAACGTCAACGCTCCGTTCAGCGTTCTCTCTCCGGGGAGCGGCGGCGCGGTGACGCAGACGAACGACGTCCGGTCGACCGGGACTGCGACGAACATGAACACGACGGATCAGACGGCAACGCAGAACGCAGGCCCGTCCATCGGCTGCGGCTGCGGCGGCTCGCCGATCCAGGCGCTTGGCCAGCTCGGCGACAACACGCAGCGCGCCGCCGGTCTCTCGGCTGCGTTCCAGCTGGGTGCGTCGAACGCGAACCGCCCGACCTTCGTGTTGGGCAACTCGACCTTCGGGCCCGTGATGCAGCGCAACGCGGCGGCATCGACGGGGACCGGAATGAACACGAACCGCCTCACCCAGTCCGGGCGTCAGGCGGTCTAGGAGGTGACGAAGACCAACTGAGGTAACGAAGCTCCCGGCCGGACGGCGCCGCAGCCGTCCGGCCGGGATTTCTCTCATTGACACATGTGTAACCACGAAGTACAACCGATGTTCACGCAACGTTTGGAGCGGTCCTTGACCCTGACCCTCGTCGGAAAAATCATCGTTGCTGCGGCATGCACGTCGACGCTCCCGGACCCCGGGATGACTGCCGACGTACGACCGTGACGCGCCGCGCGCCGCGGCTCCTGCTCGCCGCCGGCCTGGCAGCCGCGACGCTCGCGCCGCACGCGGCCGCCGACTCGACGTCTCCGCCGCCGCCTGCGCCGGATCCCAATCCGCCTGCCGGCGTCGCGCCTGATCCGTACACACCCGCGCCGAAGGTGCGAGCGCCCGTCGTTTCGCGGCGGTCGTCGTACGTCCCACCTGTGCGGGCGGTGACGCACTACACGCCGCGGGCGCAGACGCGCTCTTCGGTCGTACGCCCGGCGGTCGTTGCGCATCCGCATGCCGCAGCCGCACCGACTCGGCACCACGTGAAGCGGCGCGCCCACCCCAAGCCGCACAAGCGGCGGCATCGCGTCGTCGTCCGCGTCGCGCAGCCGGCGGTGGCGTCGCTCGACTCCGTGCTCGAGGCCGTGCCCGTAGCCCTCGTCCCCAAGGCCGACGCCGCGGGTGTCGACCGCAAGCGCGCTGCGGCGCTCGCGCTCGTCGGTCTCTGCGCGGCGAGCCTGTCGCTGACGCTCCTCGCCGGCCGCCGCGCGCGGCAACCGCTGCTGTGAAGACGGTCGCGAGCGTCGCGGTCATCGCCGTCATCGTGCTCGCGGTTCCCGCTGCCGCCAGTGCGGCCCCGATCAACGTGGCATGCAACGGCGGCGCCTGTTCGACTGACTGGTACAAGACGAATGTCACCGTCGCGTTCGCGTGGGATCCGGCGGGTGTGACGGGAACGAGCGGGTGTGACACCGCGACGCTCGGGTCGGACAGCGCCAACTGGCCGCGCTCGTGCACCGTCACGTACAGCAACGGGTCGAGCTCGACGCTCCCGGTCGTGATCAAGCGTGACGCGACGCCGCCGACGGTGTCCGGCGCGGCGTTCGATCGCGGCCCCGATTCGAACGGGTGGTACAACCACGCGGTCGGATTTGCATTCAGCGGCAACGACGCGACAGCGGGACTGGCAGGCTGCACGTCGGGCTCGTACGGCGGACCGGACACGGGCAGCGTGAGCTTCAGCGGCACATGCTCCGATCAGGCGGGCAACGTCAGCGGAGCGGGCTCGTCGCCGGCGCTGCGATACGACTCGACCCCGCCGGCCGTCTCGATCTCGCTCGCGCGCGGCCCCGATTCAGGGGGCTGGTACAACCATCCGGTCGGGTTCACCGCGAGCGGCAGCGACAACCTCTCCGGCGTCGGCTCCTGTAACTCCGGGACGTTCGACGGCGGCGGCAGCGTTTCCGCGACTTGCACCGACAATGCGGGCAACACTGCGAGTGCAGGAGCGCCGATCAGCTACGACGCGTCGGCGCCTTCGGTGGACAGTGTCTCGGCCGACCGCGATCCTGACAGCAACGGGTGGTACAACCATCCGGTCGCGGTTACCTACCACGGCAGCGACGGGGGCTCGGGGATCGGGTCGTGCACGTCGACGACCTACAAAGGGCCCGACACGACGGATGCAACGATCACGGGCGGGTGCACCGACCACGCCGGCAACCGCGCAGACGGCAGCGCCTTCCACCTGAAGTACGACAGCACGCCGCCGACGATCAAAGACGTCGGGGTGACGTCGAACGACAAGTTCGTTTCCCTGACGTGGAACGCTTCGCCTGACACCGCGTCGCTGTCGGTGACGCGAACGCCGGGAACGTCGGGCACGGATCCCTCGATCCTGTTCACCGGCCCCGGGGCGCGGTATGAGGATCGAACGGTCGCGAACCACGTGAAGTACACGTATGCGATCGCCGTGACCGACCAGGCCGGGAACACCGCGACGGAAACCGTCACCGTCACCCCTGCGGCACCCTTGTACTCGCCGGCTCAAGGCGCAGTGGTGCGGACGCCGCCGCTCCTGGCGTGGCGGCCGATCAGCGGCGTGGCGTACTACAACGTGCAGCTCTTCTACGTCGGGCGCGCCGCCGGCACGACGTGGGACCGCTTCGAGACCGCGCGGCCGGACAGCGTCCGCGTCGTCGGCCGGAAGGTTCTGAGCGCCTGGCCGCTCAAGGCGCACTATCGCCTGAAGACGTCGTGGAAGTACGCGAAGAAGGCCCGGAAGCTCGTTCCGGGGCACTACACATGGGTCGTTTTCCCGGGCTTGGGCAAGCGCGCGGCGAACAAGTACGGCCCGCTCATCGGTCACAGCGACTTCGTCGTCGCCAAGCGCTAGAGCACGAGTGTCCTGATCTCCCAGGGTCGCAGCTCGCCGGTCGCGGTACCGAACGCGACGGTGGACGGCGTCGGCTGCTCGTTCACGACGCGCGCCTCCAAGCGGCCGTCGCGGCGCCGCATGGACGACAGCACCGCGCCGCTGAGGGCCGGGCCCGAGCGCTCGCCGAGCGTCTCGCCGTCGCCCGTTCCGGGCGCAGTGAGGAATGGGAGCCTGTACGCCTCGGCGTGAGCGAGCGCGCGCCCGACCTCGTTCGTGATCGCGAACTCGAACCGGTGCATGCCGCGCATCTGCGCCGCCGGGATCGGAAGCTCCGGGCCTGCCGGCTCCTCGCGGTAGCGGTTCGCGGACCGGCTGATCAGGCCGGTTGAGCGCAGCACCGTCAGCGCGAGCTCGCGGCCGTCGACGAGCTCGTACTCGGTCACGTGCTGGAGCAACACGGCGATCCCGCCGGCGGCGACGAACGCGGACGCCGGGTACGTCCCGACCGGTTCCTCGCCGTAGCCGCCTTCCGGGTGCGGCGGGCGCTCGATGACGGCGAACTGGCCCTCGGCGAATGTGCGGTCGGCGCGCTCGCGCAGGGGGACGTGCACGCGGACGCGCTGGTCGTCGCAAGGGTTGTCGAAGGAGATTGCGATCCGGGTGAACGGCTCGCTGGCTCGCTGCTCGAACCGAGTCTCCGTCGCGACGAGCCCGTCATCCCAGCGGTACGTGCGTCGCACGACGCTGACGCGCCGGACCGGCCCGTCTTCGATCACGTCGACGCGCTCGTCCTCCGGTGCGTCGACGACGACGTCTTCGACCGGCGGCGCATACGTGTAGCTGTCACCTTCGTCTCGGCCGCGAACGATCCGCGTGGTGGGAAGATCCGGATACGCGCCCGAGCCGGCCGGGCTCCCGCGGCGTGCGCGGACGCTCGTCATTCCGAGCGCCGGAGCACGCACGCTCGCCACGACGGTGCGACGGGCGCGGGCGACGATCCGCAGCGTCCAAGGCGTATTGGCCGTCGCGAGCTCGATCTCGCGAAGCAGCTCGTCGACGTCGAGGGATGCAGGATCTGCAGCGTCCGCGACGTCGATCGTCACGACGTCGCCGACGATCCGGTACCCGTTGAGGATTCGCCCGAAGAGCTCGCGACCGTGCACGCTTCGGCGCAGGTACGCGCCGACATCGTCAAGCCGCCGCTCGAGCAGCAGCGGGTCCTGGCGGCGTATCTCCTGCGTTGGGACGGTGGCGCCCGACGGTGTCTCGAGCTCGACGTCCGCCCAGTCGTCCGGAACGTCCACATCGAGCTCGACGACTTCCTCGCGTTCGTGCGGCGACACATTGATCACGGCGACCGCGTCCGAGGGCACGCCGGCTGCGAGGTGCCGAGCGATTCGCCGCGCGAGCTCGAGCCCGATCTGCTCCGCCTGCGCATAGCGCACGAGTACCTGCGCCGAG
>JBJMJS010000071.1:0-13594 GCA_045806225.1 Gaiellaceae bacterium | reverse complement strand
GCGCAACGATTCCCAGGTTGAGCCTTCTTTGAAGCACGCGTCATACCCTCCGAAGTGGTCACGAACGACTTCTGGATGGACATGAACGGTGCGCGCATGCTGGCTCCCGGGATCGGCGCGTTTACGAGACGCCCGGATGATACGACATCGGCGGGGCTACGCGGGAGCGGCCGCGAGCACGACCGGCCCGGCGGCGGACGGCGTGATGCCTTCGAGACGAAAGCCGGCGACGGAGAGCAACGCCTCGAACTCCTCTTCGGTGCGCTCCCTCCCGCCGGGCGCGACCAGCATGTTGAGATCGCTGAACTTCGCAGGCGGATCCTCGTTCGGCACGCCGACGAGCTGCTCGAGCACCAGGAGCAGCGCGTGTTCGTCGACGCTTCGCCGAACGACGCGCAGGATCGCGATCGCGTCCTCGTCCTCCCAGTCGTGGATGATCGCCTTGAGGATGTACGCGTCTCCCCCCTGCGGAACGGCGTCGAAGAAACTTCCCTGCTCGACCGTGCACCGGTCGGCAACGGGCCGTAAAACCGCGACAGCGTTCTCGACGACGTGCGGCTGGTCGAAGAGGATCCCGCGCATTGCCGGGTGCTCGGCCAGGAGCATCGCGAGCAGCGTCCCGTTTCCGCCGCCGACATCCACGACGGTGCCGAACCGCCCGAACTCGTACGCGTCGAGCAACGCGCGGTTCGTCGTCGCCGTCAGCGACTGCATCGCCCGATCGAAGATCGCGTTCTCGTCCGGATGCTCGGCGCGATAGCTCCAGATGTCCATCCCGTTCTGGAGCCGGAACGCGTTCCCGCCCGTTCGAACGCTGTCGCCGAGCGACGCCCACGCGTTCCAGTAGTAGCGACGACCGACGAACGCGGCCCAGCCGCGGAGCGATTGCGGATGGTCTCCGCGTAGCTGCTCCCCGAGCGGCGCAAGGCTGAAGCGCTGACCGGGCGCCTCGTGCAGCACGCCGACCGCGGCGAGCGCGCGCAGCAGCCTGTACAGCGTCGGCGCATGGGAGCCGGTCGCCTGTGCGAGCTCGTCGCTCGACCGGGCGCCGTCTGCAAGCAGATCGGCGACACCGAGCGTCGCGGCGACATGGATCGCCTGCGACACCTGGTAGCCGTTGATGAGGCGCCGGAGGTCGTCCACCGGACGAGGCTACGACATCTCCGAGCATCGGAGCGCCGCACCGCTGTCCGGCCCGTGGCTTTGAGTATTCACCGTGAGCGTCGAGCCGACGAGCGGCGGCAGCCGCATCCCGCCCCCGCTCCTGCTCAAGTTCGCGATCGCCGCCGCGCTGTCGCTCGGCGTCGTCGCGCTTCTGCCGCGCACGGTTTCCGGGAGCGGCGCCGTCCCGCCGGCACGGACCCTGTTCGAGACGGCGGTGCTCGTCGGCCTGATCTGCGCCACCGGCCTTTACTGGGGCATGCGGAGCGATTTGCGCCTCCCGCTGAAGGTCGCGGTGTACGCGGTGGCGTTCAACGTCCTCGTGATCTTCGTGAAGCTGTGGCTCGCACCGAAGGGCTTCTACGACGTCAACCAGATTCGCGACCTGACGAGTGGCTTCGAGATCGACGACAGCCTCGCCGCGGTGTGTGCCGCCGTGCTCATCTTCGCGCTCTACGCCGCCGTCTATGTCGTGCTCTACCGGGTCTTTCGCGGACGGATCGTCCACCTCGCAGCGGAGGATCCGCTCCCGCGGCTGCCCGGTGGGCGCGGTGTCGTGATCGGCATGGTCGTGCTCGTCCTCGTGGGCTTCGGTAGCGGCGGCGCGATCCTCATCCTGCTCCTGCCGGTCTTCGGCGGCCTCGACTACCTCGACTTCGTCTTCTCGTCGAGCGTGTCGCTTCTCGTGGCGCTCGCACTTGCGGCAGCGACGGCGCTCGCTGCGTTGACGCTCGATGCGACGGCGCGACGCGCGCACGTGCTCGGCGATGCGACGCTGTACATGAGCGTCTTCTGGGTCGGGCTCTACTTCCTTGCGCTGTACCACGTCCTCTGGGTCGTCTACGTGCTCGTCCTGACGTCGATCTGGCCGCTCAAGGTCGTCACGCCGAAGTGACGAAACTGCTTCGCCTCTATCTCGTGATGCTCCGTTACCGGATCGCCGCGATGGTCGCCATGTTCATGCTGCTCGGCGCCGCGTCGACGGGAGCGGTGCACCTCGGCCTGCCGTACGTCTGGGCTGCGCTCGCGCTCGCGTCCAGCTACGTCGCGGCGACCGCGCTCAATGACCTCGCCGACGAAGAGATCGACCGCGTCAACCACCCGCTCGATGCAGGACGCCCCCTCGTCGAGGGAACCGCGTCCCGCCGAGAGCTCGTCGCCCTGCACCTGGTCGCATCGCTGCTCACTGTCGCCGCGGCGGCGCAGTTGGGGCTTCGCGCCGTCGGCTTGCTCGGCGCAGCCCTCGCGATCAGCCAGGTCTACTCCGCGCCGCCGGTGCGGTTGTCATATCGCGTTGCAGGTGCGCCGATCGCGCTCGGGATCGCATATGTCCTCGTCCCCTATTCGCTCGGGCTCGCCGCCGCGGGTGGGACGCTTCGCCATGCAACGTCGCGCCTCACGTGCGCCCTGTTCCTCCTGTTCACTGCGCGGATCGTGCTCAAGGACTTCCGCGACCGCGCGGGCGACGCGCAGTACGGGAAGCCGACGCTCCTGCTGCGGTACGGAAAGACTGCGACGTGCGCGACGAGCCTGGCTGCGCTGGTGGGCGGCGACGCCGTGCTCGTGCTCGCGCTCGATCCACGGCTTGCCGTGATCGTCCAGCCGCTCGTCGCCGGCATCGCGTGGATGCTGCACATGGTCTGGCGCGCGGAGGATGAGCGCGCGGAGCAGGTTGCGATCGGCCTCGGCGCGCGGCTCGGGAACGGCCTCCTCCTGTCGGTGTTGGCGTGGATGCTCGTCGACGGGAGCGGCGGCTCGCCGGCCGGCGCGTGCACTGTCGCCGGCGGCGTCTCCGCGTTGTTCCTCTTCAGCACGATCACGCTCGCGTCGCGACCGGAGGAGATCGTGCTCGGGTACAAGGGTTGATCCCGCCGGACGCCGGCTCGCCGGTACGGCTAGGGTGGCCGACCGCCGTCGGCTCCGGAGGTCAGAGATGAAAGCCACGCCGCTCACGCCGAACGTCACGCAACTGAACCGCTTTCGCTTTGTGAATGCGTACCTCGTCCGCGAGGACGACGGGTTCACGCTCGTCGACACGACGATGGGCAGCGCTGCCGACGATCTGATTGCCGCGGCCCGGGATGCAGGAGCCTCGATCAAGCGGATCGCGCTCACCCACGGTCACGGTGACCACGTCGGCGCGCTCGACGCGCTGAAGAACCAGCTCGGCGAATCGGTCGACGTGCTGATGCCGGAGCTGGACGCGCGCATCCATGCCGGCGAAGAGGTCGTGACGGGCAAGGTCCCCGGAAGCTGGCCGAAGCTGGAGACGACGCCGGATGTGCGGCTGGCGGCCCGCGATCGCGTCGGCAGCCTCGAGGTGGTCGCAAGCCCGGGCCACACGCCGGGCCATGTTGCGTACCTCGACACGCGCGACCGCACGCTGCTTGCCGGCGACGTCTACACCACGTACGGGAAAGCCGCCGTGACCAACCACTTCTATCTGCGCTTCCCTCTCGCAGCGATGGCGACGTGGGACAAGCAGAAAGACCTCGAATCGGCACGAGTGCTCCGCGCGCTCGATCCGCCGATCCTCGCTGTCGGACACGGCCCCGCCGTGCGAGACCCAGGCGCTGCGATGGACGAAGCAATCGCTCGCGCCGAGACCGCAACCGGCTCTCGCTGACCGTTACTTCGCGGGTAACGAGCGCGCGAACGCGACGCCGCGGTCGACCCACGGCGACAGCTGCTTCTTCGTCCGTACCTGGTCGCTCTCGACGCGGAGCCACCCCGCCATCTCACGGCCGCGCATCTCCATCGGGCGGGCTCCCGTCGTCGTGACGAGCGCGTCCGACTCGTCGGGATCGACGCGGACGAGCAGGCCGCCCTGGCCGCTCGCGGCGACCGACATGTTCCCGTTCACCAGGAACGCGAGCCCGCCGAACATCTTCCTCTCCGTCACGCCGGGGTCCCCGGCGACGAGCTCGCGGATCCTCGCGGCGAGGGCTTCGTCGTACGCCACTCGGCTAGCTCGTGCCGTCGGATAGCGACTCGCGCCGCGATGCGAGCGTCTCGATCGCATCGGCAAGATGCTCGGGCGCGATGTTGTCGTCGCCCCGCTGCACAGGGATCTTGTGCGCCTCGAGGAGCACGTCGGCGTGTGTCCGGCCGTACGGCGGCTCGAACCGGTACGACGCCAGCTCGATCAGGAGGCCGAGCGGGTCCTCGAAGTAGATCGAGTCCATGAACCCCCTGTCCTTGACGCCGCTGTGCCGGATGCCGCGCTCGTCGAGCCGCTCGACGGCCTGTCGGAACGTCGCCTGCGAGAGGGCGAACGCCACGTGGTGGACGGCGCCGATGTCCGTCGACGTGCGCGTCGAGTCGACGGCGCGGTCCTCGTTCGTGAAGACGGTGATCAGACGTCCGTCGCCGGGGTCGAAGTACAGGTGGCTCTCGCCCTCGTTGTCCAGGTTCGGCTGCTCGAAGACGAACGGCATCCCGAGCACGCCCTCCCAGAAGTCGATCGACGTGCGCCGGTCGGCGCCCACGAGCGTGACGTGGTGGACGCCCTGGCTCTGGAGTTTCCGCATCAATGCTCGCCGCCGCTGATCGCCGCGATCACGTCGACGCGCGAACGCGCGTCGAGTGCCGTTTCGAGCGTCGCGCGCTCGCGATCGACATAGACGTGGATGTGCCGGCGCAGCTCCGGCCCGGGCTCGCAGAGACGATCGCGGAGCCCCGGCCATTGCCGGTCGAGGTCCGCGATCGCATCGCCGACGGTTGCCGCGTCGACGTCGACCCGGCGCGGCAACCCGGTGAACAACGGCATCAGCGTCGTCGGGAGGTGCAGGTCGGCCATCAGTCGACGACGGCGACCTCGACCGACGAGATCGACGGGAGATAGCTCGCGATCTCCGTCCAGCTGTCACCTTCGTCGGTGCTCGCGAACACCTGGCCGGTGCTCGTCCCGAAGTAGAGACCGGGGGCGTCGTCGCCGTCGGTCGCCATCGCCTCGCGGAGCACGCCGACATGCGCGTCGCGCTGCGGCAAGCCCCGGTCGAGCCGCTGCCACGAGCTGCCCGCGTCGCGCGTGCGCCACACCGCCGCATGCCCCTCGGGCATCGTCCGGCCGTGCTCGGGCTCGAGTGGGATGACGTAGAAGGTGTCGCGATCGTGCGGATGCACGGCGGCCGCAAAGCCGAACTCCGTCGGCAGGCCCTCAGTGATCTCCGTCCACGTGTGGCCCTCATCGTCGCTGCGATGCATCCCGACGTGGTTCTGCTGGAACATGCGCCGGCCGTCGGACCGTGAGCGCACGACCTTGTGCACGCAGAATCCGACCTCCTCGTGCGGGCGCGGCCAGTCGGAACGCAGTCCACGGTTCCGCGGCGTCCACGAGGTGCCGCCGTCGCTCGTCTCGAACAGGCCGATCCCCTGGACGATCGCCCAGAAGCGGTCGGACTGTCCGCGGTCGAACATCAGGGCGGAGATGCCGAGGTGCCCTGGGGGCTGGTTCGCAGGGTCGTCCCACATCTCGCTTCCGGGCTGTCCGGCAAGCGTCGTCAGCAGGGACCAGCTCGCGCCGTCGTCGCGGCTCTCGAAGATTCCAGGCGCCTCGACGCCGAC
Organism: Gaiellaceae bacterium; assembly: GCA_045806225.1. GTDB lineage: Bacteria > Actinomycetota > Thermoleophilia > Gaiellales > Gaiellaceae > 3-1-20CM-4-69-9. The sequence continues at coordinate 7,867 of JBJMJS010000071.1, read as the reverse complement.
CAGCAGGCGGCCGTCGTCGACGGCGAGCGTCGAGACCTTGGAGACCTTACGGCCGCTGTCCGGCTCGTATTCGATCCCCTCGCTCGAATGCGTCCACGTCTCGCCGAGGTCGGGGCTGCGCCAGACCGCAGATCCGTGCCACTCGCTCGCGGCGGCCGCGTAGATCGCGCCGCTCTCCGGGTCGTGGATCGCATGGTAGACAGGCCAGCCTTCGCAGAACGGCCCGCGCAGGGACCAATCGCGACGATCCTGGCTCTCCAGCAGAAAGCATCCTTTGCGCGTGCCCACCAGCAGCACCGTTCGTGGCATGCGTGTCACCTCCGGGTCGAGATTCTCCGTACCTATCAGACCGCAGCGGGGCAGAAAAGTCATCGGTCGCCGCACAGGCTGGGCAGGCCGGCGTCAGAATCGGCGCATGGCGACGATGCGCGACCTCGACCGGATCGCTCTCTCGCTGCCGCAGGCGACGAAGGAGGTCTCGGACGACGGCCGGCCGTCGTACCTCGTCCACGGCAAGATGTTCTGCTTCCACCGCGGGCAGCGACGGGACGCCGTCGATCCGGAAACGGGCGAGCGCCTCGACGACGTCCTGATGTTCCGCGTGCCGGATCTCGAGGTGAAGGAGCTGATGCTGGCCGACGCGCGAGGCCGATGGTTCACCACGCCGCACTTCAACGGCTATCCGGCCGTCCTGCTCAGGATTCCCGACCTCGCGCAGCTCGACCGCGAGGAACTGGAGGACGTCGTCGTCGAGGCCTGGCTGACCCGGGCGCAGAAGCGCGTCGCCAAGGCGTGGCTCGCAGAGCATGCCGTCCCGGACGACGACCGATGATTTCCTGCCGCGACCGCCGTCTAACTGGGCGACCGCAACGACGAGGAGGCTCACGATGCCGATCGACACCCGAAGCAAGATCACGCCGTGCCTGTGGTTCGACACCCAGGGCGAAGAGGCGGCAACGTTCTACACGTCCATCTTCCCGAACTCGCGCATCGTCGAGGTTGCGCACTACGGCGACGCGGGGCCGCGGCCTGCGGGAACGGTGATGACCGTCGTGTACGAGCTCGACGGGCAGCGGTTCCTCGCGCTGAACGGCGGCCCCCAGTTCACCTTCAGCGAAGCCGTGTCGTTCCAGGTCGACTGTGAGACGCAGGAGGAGGTCGACCATTACTGGGACACGCTGTCAGAGGGCGGTGAGCAGGGACCGTGCGGCTGGCTGAAGGACAGGTTCGGCCTGTCGTGGCAAATCGTCCCCTCCGCGCTCCCGCGGCTGCTGGCCGACCCGGACCGTGAGAAGTCACAGCGAGTGATGGCGGCGATGCTCGAGATGAAAAAGATCGAGATCGACGAGCTGGAACGTGCCGCCGAGGGCGTTGCGGCCTAGTCGGCCGCGGTGACGTGCCAAGAACTCGTCTCGGAATGACGCTTCGCCGTCGGCACAAGTCTTCATTGTGAGACGGGTTCTAAGCTTGGCCGCGTGGATACGCCGCGCCAGAAGCACCTCGTCCTCATCCTCGCGCGCGAGTTCGCGTCGAACCTCTCGACGCCGACATTGATCGCCGACGACCGCGGCCGCCTCGTCTTCTACAACGAGGCGGCCGCAGCGGTCACGGGGACGCCATTCGCCGAGGTGGGAGAGGTTCCGCTCGACGAATGGACGTCGAGCTTCGTCCCGCGCACGCCCGACGCCCCCGCCGACCCTGCTCCAGTGGAACGACGGCCGACGCGGATCGCCCTCGAAGAGCGCCGGGCGTCGCACGAACGGTTCCGGATCACGAGCCGCGACGGCGTCGAGCGGGAGGTCGAGATCACCGCATTCCCGCTCTTCGCGCACGCGGACGAGTTCGTCGGCATCGTCGCGATCTTCTGGCGGACGTGACGGAGCGCTCGTGCGCGTGACGATCTGGGGGTGTCGCGGCTCCCTCGCGACGCCCGGCGTCGAGACCGTCCGCTACGGCGGCAACACGTCGTGTGTCGAGGTGTCGACGTCGGACGAGCGGACGGCGCTGGTGCTCGACGCCGGCACCGGTATCCGCCGGCTCGGGCTCGAGCTCGTTGAGCGCGGCGTCGAGCACGTCCATCTCTGCCTGACGCACCTGCACCTCGACCACCTCGAAGGCCTGCGGTTCTTCGCGCCGCTATGGGACGAGCGGGTGACGCTCGACGTCTGGGGCCCGCCGTCGCCGGTCGTCGCGCTGCGCGAGCGGATCGCGCGTTCCTTCTCGCCGCCACTCTTCCCGATCGACCTCCGCCGCGTACCGGCGCGAGTGAGCTTTCGGGACATTCCCCGCCGGCCGTGGGCGATCGACGGCGTCACACTGTCGGCGGAGCTCGTGATGCATCCGGGACCGACGGTGGGCTTCCGGATCCAGAACGGCGGCGCCACGCTCGCGTATATCCCGGATCACGAGCCGGCGCTCGTCGGGTCAATCGCCGGACGGACGCGCGACTGGCTTTCCGGCGGCTCGATTGCCGCCGACGCCGACGTCCTGCTGCACGACGCGCAGTACTTCGCGGACGAGTACGACGACCGGATCGGCTGGGGCCACTCGAGCGTCGAGGACGCTGTGACGTACGCGCACGCCGTCGGCGCAACGCGCTTGATCCTGTTCCACCACGAGCCGGACCGCGGCGACAGCTCGCTCGAACGGCTCGGAGCGCAGGCTCGGCTGCTGGCCGGAGACGCCGAAAGCGAGCCGGTACTCGCGCGCGAAGGGATGGTCCTCGAGCTCCCGTAACTCGCGTGACCGATGATTTCGGCGCCGTGAGCAGGTCTAACGATCGATGCTGGACCTGCGATGACGCCTTTCGTCCTCGAGCTCGACGGCGAGCTGTCACGCGCGGCGCTGCCGCGTCTGTCTGCGCACGTTCAGGCCGAGCTCGACACGCACGAGCACGACGTCGTCGAATGCGACGTCGCCCATGCGCCTGCCGACGCGGTCACCGTCGAAGCGCTCGCCCGGCTACGACTTGCGACGCTCCGGCGCGACTGCCCGCTGACGCTGCGCGGCGTGACGCCCGAGCTACGTCAGCTGATCGACTTCATGGGCCTACGAGCGGCCCTCGACTAATCGTCGAGGCGCGGCGGGAGCCCGAACAGCGGGAAGAGCGTCTCGGTGTCGAGGAAGAACGTGAGCTCGCCGATCCGGCCATCCTCGATCTCGACCACCTGCAGCGCCCACGGCTCGAAGCCGCCGTCGGGGCTCGGCTTGTACTGACCGTACGCGGGCGAGCCGTTCGCGGTCATGGTCTCGACCAGCCGCGAGCCCTCGCAGCCGATACCCGGGCCCCACCACCACGCGAAGATGTCGTCGCGACCACGGAGCCACAGGTCGTACGGCGGCATCGACTGCGTCGCGTCCTCGCGGATCAGCGACGTCAGCGATTCGATGTCGTAGCGCTGGAATGCCTCGACGTACCGCGCGAGCAGCTCGCGGTCGGCTTCGTCGAGCGTGCGCGGGCTCGTGTCCGTGTCGACCTCCGCGGCGCTGAGCGTCGCCCTCGCGCGCTGCAGCGCGCTGTTCACCGAGGGAACGCTGGTGTCGAGGAGCTCGGCGACCTCGGTCGCCTGCCAGCGCAGAACCTCGCAGAGGATGAGGACGGCGCGCTGCCGCGGCGGCAGATGCTGGAGCGCGGCGACGAATGCGAGCCGCACCGTCTCCCGCCCGACGGCGACATCCGCGGGATCCGCGTCCTCCGCGACGAGCGTGTCGGGTACCGGCTGAATCCACGTCGCCTCGGGCAACGTGTTCAGGTTCGCGGCAACCGGCTCGCGGGCAGGCCCGAGGTCCATCGGCCGCGCGCGCCGTTCCCGGCCGTTGAGCATGTCGAGCGAGACGTTCGTGGCGATGCGGTAGAGCCACGAGCGAAGCGCTGCGCGTCCCTCGAACCGGTCGATCCCACGCCAGGCGCGGATCATCGTCTCCTGGACGGCATCCTCGGCCTCGAACGGGGAGCCGAGCATCCGGTAGCAGTACGCCGTCAGCTCGCGCCGGTAGTGGTCGAGCTGCGCACCGACGTCGGCGCCTGCGGGCACGGGGACTGTGTCGCGCATCGGGACCATGCTACGCGGTGCCGCACCGCCTGAGCTACTCCGAGATGATCACCGCCGTGGAAGCCGGGCCGTTCGACTTCGACGGTCGCAGCGTCCTCGTGACAGGCTGCGGCAGCGCCGCGGGGATCGGCTTCGCCACCGCGAGACTGCTCGGCGGCCTGGGAGCGCGGCTGGCGGTGACCTCGACGACCGACCGTATCGGCGAGCGGGCGGCGGAGCTGCGAGGCGACGGCGTCGAGGTGTACGCGCACGTCGCCGACCTCACCGATCGGGCGCAGGCTCAGGATCTCGTCGCCGCGGCGCGCGCAGCGGTCGGGCCGCTCGACGTTCTCGTCCACGCCGCGGGGATGGTGCAGACCGGAGTGCCCGCGAAGGAAGTCCGGTTTGCGGACCTCGAGCCGGCGGCGTTCGAGCGAGGGCTCGCGCTGTCGCTGATGACCGCCTTCCACACGAGCCAGGCGGTGCTGCCGGCGATGGTTGAGCGGCGCTACGGCCGGATCGTCTTCGTGTCGTCGGTGACGGGCCCGCTCGTCACGGCGCCCGGATCCGCGGCGTACGCGACCGCCAAGGCGGCGCTCGACGGGATGATGCGGACGATCGCGATCGAGCACGGCCGCGACGGCATCACCGCGAATGCGGTCGCGCCCGGATGGATCGCGACGGCCTCGTCGCAGCCGGATGAGCTGCAGGCCGGGCTGCACACGCCCGTCGGCCGCCCAGGAACACCGGATGAGGTCGCCGGTGCGGCCGCCTACCTCGCGTCGGCGTCCGCGAGCTACGTCACGGGCCAGACCGTCGTCGTCGACGGCGGGAACGTGATCCAGGAGCCGCATGGAATCGATCTGTACGACGACGCGTAGGATCGCCGCGTGTCCGCTCCGACCTCGCCCGCGGCGAGCGTGCTCGAGGCACCGCCGCCGCGATTCTCAGCAGGCGAGGCGTCCACGATCGCCGTGGAGCTGTTCGGTCTCCACGGTCGTGCGACGGCCCTCGGCAGCGAACGCGACCAGACGTTCGCGATCGACGACGGCGGCGCGGGAGGCGTGCTCAAGATCTCGAATCTCGGCGAGGACGCCGCGGTGCTCGACCTCGAAGCGCAGGCGATCCTGCACATCCGCCGCGTCGATCCTGCGCTGCCGGTGGCGGCACCACACGCGACACTCGGAGGCGGGTACCACGCGACGGTCGACGGCTCCGACGGCCGGCACTTCGTCCGGCTGTTCGACCGCGTCCACGGCCGGACCGGCGGCCCCGAGCTCGCCGAGGACGCGGTCTTCGACTACGCCGCGACGCACGCGCGCCTGAACCTCGCGCTTCGGACGTTCTTCCACCCTTCGGCGCGACGCGATCTCCTGTGGAATCTCGAGCACGCGCCAAAGCTGCGCGCGCTGATCCCTTCGATAGCGGACGCCGAGCGCCGCCGGCTCGTTGCCGCAGTGCTCGACCGGTTCGACGAGCGTGTCGTCCCGCGGTGGCCGCACCTACGCGCGCACGTGGTTCACGGCGACCTGAACCTCGACAACGTGGTGCTGGACGAGCGTGACCGCATCGCCGGCATCTTCGACTTCGGCGACACGGCGCACAGCGCGCAGTCCGGCGACTTCGCCGTCGGCCTTGCGTCGCTGTTGCGCGGCCGCGACGGCGACGACGTCTTCCGCACGGCGCGGATCGCGATCGACGGGTACGCGTCGAGAATCCCGTTCGAGCCGCTGGAGCTCGAGGTCGTCGCCCACCTCGTGGCCGCCCGCCTCGCGACGATCGTGACGGTCAGCGCCTGGCGGGTCGAGCGATACCCCGAGAACGCCGAGTACATCCAGGCGTGGGACGCCGACTCGTGGGAGCTGCTGGAGCTCTTCGACGCCACGGGCGCCGAGGCGGTCGCAGTTGCGCTCGGCGCGCCGCGCCGACGCGTATCGACTGCGGCGCTCGCGACGCGTCGCCGCGAGGCGCTCGGCTCGGCGCTAACGGCGCCGACGTACCGCAGGCCCGTGCACGTGGTGCGCGGCGAAGGCGTGTGGCTGTTCGAGGCTGACGGCACTGAGCTGCTCGACGCGTACAACAACGTTCCGGTCGTCGGCCACTGCCATCCTCGCGTCACCGAGGCCGTCGTCCGGCAGACGCGGCTCCTCAACACGCACGCGCGGTACCTGTACGAGCCGCTGATCGAGCTTGCAGAGCGATTGGCTGCGTCCATGCCTGCGGACAGCGACCTCGACACGGTGATGTTGGTCAACTCGGGCAGTGAGGCGAACGACATCGCCTGGCGTATCGCGACGACCGTCACGGGAAGCAGCGGCGCGATCGTCACCGAGCACGCGTACCACGGTGTCACGCACACCGTCGCCGACTTTTCCCCGGAGGAGTGGCCTCGCGGCTTCAGCCCCGCGAACGTCGAGACGATCCCTCCCCCGGGCACGGATGCCGCGTCCGATGCCGAGCGTGCGGTCGAGCGGTTGCGCGGACGCGGCGTCGGTCTAGCTGCGACGTACGTCGACGGCGGTTTCACGAGCGACGGGATCCGGACGCCCCAACGAGAGGAAGTTCGAGCGCTCGTCGACGCGACGCGCGCCGCCGGCGGTCTGTTCGTCGCAGACGAGGTTCAGGCCGGCCATGGGCGCACCGGCGAGCATCTCTGGTCGTTTGCCGGCTACGGGATCGCGCCGGACCTCGTCACGCTTGGGAAGCCGATGGGGAACGGGTATCCCGTCGCCGCGGTGATCGCGCGGCGTGAATTGGTCGACCGGTTTGCGGCGGTCACGAGCTTCTTCAGCACGTTCGGCGGGAACCCCGTCGCCGCGTCGGCCGCGCTCGCCGTGCTCGACGTGATCGAGGACGAGCGGCTCGTCGCGAACGCCGCACGCGTCGGCGCGCACCTCCGCGAAGCACTTGCAGATGTCGGACGCGGCCACGACGCGGTCGCGGCCGTGCGCGGGCGAGGTCTGCTCGTCGGCGTCGAGCTCGTCTCGGCGGGCGCCCCGGACCCGGACCTCGCGGGAGACGTCGTGAACCGCCTGCGCGACGACGGGATCCTGATCGGCCGCACCGGCCGCGACGACAACGTCCTGAAGATCCGCCCACCCCTCGTCTTCCGAGAAGAGCACGCCGACCGAGTCGCCGCCGCCGTTGCCCGCGCCCTTGCTGCCGCGCGTCCCCGCCCCGAAAAGGGCTCGTAACAGGCCGTTACAAGGCGGTCCGGTGCTGGACCCTGGAGCGGGCGGCGGTGAGCGTCGTCGGATGCCCGCAGCTCAGCCGCTCAACGCGGCTGCGGAACGATCCGGATGTACGGCCGCGGCGACTTCCAGCCGTCGGGGTACGTCTCGCGCGCCTCGTCGTCCGACACCGAACCGGCGATGATCACGTCGTCACCCGGCTGCCACTGCGCCGGCGTCGCCACCTTGTGGTTCGCCGTCAGCTGCAGCGAGTCGATCACGCGCAGCACCTCATCGAAGTTGCGGCCGGTCGTCATCGGGTAGACGAGGATCAGCTTGATCTTCTTGTCCGGACCGATCACGAACACGTTCCGAACGGTCTGGTTGTCGGCCGGTGTACGCGAGGTCGCGTCGCCGGACGTCTCCGCCGCCAGCATCCCGTAGAGCTTCGAGACATGGAAATCGGCGTCCGCGATGATCGGGTAGTTCGGAGCGTGCCCCTGCGTCTCGGCGATGTCCTGCACCCACTTGGAGTGGTTCTCCATCGGGTCGACGGACAGGCCGATGATCTTGACACCGCGGCGGTCGAAGTCCGGTTGGATACTCGCCATGTACCCGAGCTCGGTCGTGCAGACCGGGGTGAAGTCCTTCGGATGCGAGAACAGG
>JBJMJS010000070.1:0-15964 GCA_045806225.1 Gaiellaceae bacterium | reverse complement strand
CGCCGTCGAGGAGCCGCTCGAGATTCGGATCGGAGGTGCGCCGGTCGCCGTCACGATGCGGACGCCCGGGCATGACGAAGAGCTCGCGCTCGGGTTCTGCCTCACCGAGGGAATCCCGGCGCGCTCGGCCCGTGCCACCGAGGACTTGCGTGCGAACACGGTCGACGTCGACGCGGACAAGTTCGACGCTGCGCGCGTGCAGCGCAACTTCTACACCTCGTCGTCGTGCGGGGTTTGTGGCAAGGGCGCGCTCGAGGCGGTCGCGGTTGAGGCGGCGCGCGTCGCGAGCGCGCTTCGCCTGACCCGCAGCGTCGCGGCGTCGCTTCCCGAGAGGCTGCGTGATGCACAACCCGCATTCGCGCAAACGGGCGGGCTCCACGCGACCGGCCTGTTCGACGCCGACGGTCATATTCGGTGCGTCCGGGAGGACGTCGGCCGGCACAACGCGATGGACAAGGTGATCGGCTGGGCGCACACGAACCACTTGCTGCCGCTCGACGACGCCGTTCTCTGCGTCAGCGGCCGCCTGTCGTTCGAGCTCGTGCAGAAAGCCGCTGTCGCAGGCTGCCCGATCGTCGTCGCGGTCGGCGCGCCCTCGACGCTCGCCGTCGACCTCGCACGTGATCGCGGGATCACGTTGTGCGGCTTCGTCCGCAACGGCGCGTTCAACATCTACAGCGAGCCGTGGCGGCTGGCGGACTGACCGGCATCCTGCTCGTCGGCGGCGCCAGCGGGCGCTTCGGGTCGCCGAAGGCGCTCGCACGCTTCGACGGCGAGCCGCTTGCACTCCGCGCGTGGCGGACGCTCGGTGCGGCGTGCGACACCTGCGTCGCAGTCGGCAAGCGGGCGGATGCGCTCGACCTCCCGTTCGACCTCGTCGACGACGGATCCGACGTCCGCGCGCCGCTGGCCGGCATCGTCGCGGGACTGCGCGCGGTCGTGGGCGAGGTCGCCGTCGTTCTGCCGGTCGACACGCCGCTCGCCCGCGCGTCGGACCTCCGCCGTCTCGCCGCGGCGTGCGCCGACGCCGCGGTTCCCGACTCGAGCCCGCTGCCCTGTGCGCTTCGCCGCGACGTCCTGCCGCAACTGGAGCGCCGCCTCGAGATGGGGGAGCTCACGCTCCGCGACGCGTTCCGCGCGCTCGACACGCGCACGGTCGACATCGACTCCGCGACACTCGCGAACGTCAACACACCGGCGGACCTGGCCGTGCTCGAGCTCCGGATCGTTCCGTTTCGCCCGGAGCACGCCGAGGGTTTTCGCGCCCTCGTCTCGGACACGCTGACGGAATTCGGCTTTACGCCCGATCCCGCCCTCGACCCCGACTTGGCCGGCCCCGAGGCGCTGTACGAGGCGGTCTGGGTCGCCGTCCTCGCAGGCCGCGTCGTCGGCTCGGTTGCGCTCCGCCGCGTCGGGCCGCGCTCCGTGGAGCTGAAGCGGATGTACCTCCGGCCCGAGTTGCGCGGGCGGGGCGTCGGCCGGCGGCTCCTGCAGATGGCGCTGACCTGGTCGCGGGAGCACCGGATCGAGCGGATCGCGCTCGACACGACCGAGGCAATGGCGGCCGCGCGGCGTCTCTACGAGCAGCACGGGTTCACGCACGTCACGGGCGACGCGCCGCGCCAGGGCCAGGAGCGGCTCCTGTACGAGCTGCGGCTCTAGCGCTCGGTCAGCGGAGGGCGACGACGCGCTTGCGGTCGGCGCCCGTCCCGACGAGCGAGATCTCCACCTCGAGCGCCCGCTCCACGAAGTCGACGTACGCCCGTGCCGCGGCCGGGAGCTCGCCGTCGAGCGGTTGCTGCCAGCCCGCGAGGCGCTCGTAGACCGGTTGCGCCGCATGAAAGTCGGACTGGTGTGCCGGGAAGTCCGGCGTCTCCGTTCCGTCGCGGAGGCGGTAGCGCACGCACACGGGCAACTCGGCAAACGCCGACAGGACGTCGAGCTTCGTGAGGGCGAGCGACGTGATCCCGTTCAGCCGCACGGCATAGCGCAGCGCGACGAGGTCGAGCCATCCGCACCGTCGTTGGCGCCCCGTCACCGTTCCGTACTCCCCGCCGAGCTCCCGCACGCGCTCCTGGTCGTCACCCTCGATCTCGGTCGGGAACGGGCCCTCGCCGACGCGCGTCACGTATGCCTTCGCGACGCCCACGACGTGGTCGATGCGATTCGGGCCGAGGCCAATTCCGGTCGCCGCGTTGGCGGCGACGGTCGCCGACGAGGTCACGAACGGGTACGTCCCGTGGTCCAGGTCGAGCAACGTCCCCTGCCCGCCCTCGAACAGGACGTCCCTCCCGTCGCGGAGCGCACGGTCGACGATCAGCGAGGTGTCGCCCACGTACGGGCGCAGGCGCTGCGCATAGCCCTCGTAGCGCGCGGCGACTTCCTCGAGGTCGAACGGCTCGACCTCGTACACGCGCTCGAGCCAGATGTTCTTCTCGGCGAGCGCGACCTCGATCTTCTGCCGGAGGATCTTCGCGTCGAGCACGTCCTGGACGCGGATGCCGATTCGCGACGCCTTGTCCGCGTACGCCGGGCCGATGCCACGCCGTGTCGTCCCGATCTTCAGCTTGCCGAGTCGCCGCTCCGACGCCTGGTCGATCGCGACATGCCACGGCATGATCACGTGAGCGTTGCCCGAGACGACGACGTTCGGCTCGAGCCCGCGCTCCGCGAGCTGGTCGAGCTCACCGAGCAGAACCTCGGGATCGACGACGCAGCCGGCCCCGATGATCGACAGCTTGCCGCTGACGACGCCGCTCGGAACCTGGCGGATCTTGAACGTCTCGGCGTCGACGATGATCGTGTGCCCGGCGTTCGGACCGCCCTGGTAGCGGCACACGACGTCCGACTCCTGCGCGAGCAGGTCGACGATCTTGCCTTTCCCCTCGTCGCCCCACTGCGCGCCAACGATGACTGTCGCCGGCACGTCGAAGAACACTAGCTCCTGTTGCGGACCGACACGTTTGGCGCCCTCGTTTGGCCGGTGGAGGAGCAGACGCTTCATTACGGTTCCGCGAATGCACGAAGTCACGCACTTCGGCGCGATCGTGCTCGTGGTCTCGGGCGTCTTCGCGGTCGCCCTGCTCTCGAACAAGTTCACGGACGTCTTCCCGATCCCGACGCCCGCGATCTTCCTGATCGGCGCCGCCGGTCTCGCGAAGGCGTTTCCGGGGGTCGCGCACCGTCTCTCGATCCACGACGTCGAACGCATCGCGGTCGTCGCGCTCGTCTTCATCCTCTTCGACGGAGGTCTCCGCGTCGGCTGGCGCCGCTTCCGCGTCTCCGCCGTCCCGATCGTGTCGCTCGGACTGCTCGGGACGTTCGCGACAGCGGGCCTGATGCTGCTCGCCGCGCACTATGTGCTCGGCTTCGACTGGAAGACGGCTGCGTTGCTCGGCGCCGCGGTCGCACCGACCGACCCCGCGGTGATGTTCTCCGTGCTCGGCCGCAAGGAGGTGCGCGGCCGTTCAGGGACGATCCTCGAAGGTGAATCCGGCGCGAACGATCCGGTCGGGATCGCGCTCATGCTCGCCGTCGTCGGGATCGCGCAGACCCCGCCGAAGTCGGCGGCGAGCGCGGCGGTCGACTTCGTGCTCGAGCTCGGCGTCGGCATCACCGTCGGCGTCCTGGGCGCGTTGCTGATCGTCCAGTTCCTCCGCCGCGTCCAACTCCGCGACGCTGCGCTCTACCCGCTCCGGACGCTCGCGTTCGCAGGTGTCATCTACGGGCTTGCGTCGATCCTCCATGGCTCCGGCTTCCTCGCCGTCTACATCGCGGGAATCCTGATCGGTGACGTCGACGTGCCGGAGCGCGGTCGCATTCTCCGCTTCCACACCTCGATCGCGAGCCTCGCCGAGGTCGCCGTGTTCGTTGCGCTCGGCCTCACCGTGCACATCGCACCGTTCGGCGACGGGAAGATCTGGATGCAGGGCGCCGTTCTGTTCGCGCTCCTGGCATTTATCGCCCGGCCGCTTTCCGTCGGTCCGCTCCTTCTGCCGACGCGGCTCAATACCGGCGAGCGGCTGTTCGTGATGTGGGGCGGGCTGAAAGGCGCCGTGCCGATCCTGCTCGCGTCGTTCGCGGTCCTCGGCGGCGTCCCGAAGGCGACACGGATCTACGGGATCGTCTTCGTCGTCGTCACGCTGTCGGTCTTGCTCCAGGGCACGAGCATCCCGTGGGTCGCCGCGCGCCTGCGCGTCCCGATGCGGACCGTGGACGACTAGCTAACGGCCGTCGCGCTCGACGCGGAGGTGATGCCCACGCGGGCAGACGATCCATCCGCGCACCGCGTCGGCGGCGAGCGTGCCGGGCACGATCGCAGCGCCGTAGCCGTCCGACGCGATCGACCGTGCGCACGCGTCGCACACGACGGTGAAGGACGTCGCGCGCGGCGAGATCCACACCGTCTGCTCCTCGAGGACGGTCCAGGACGCCACGGCTACGCCTGCAGGTCGGTGAACTTCGCGTACCGCCGGAGAAACGCGAGCTTCTCCGTTCCGGTCGGGCCGTTGCGGTGTTTCGAGAGGATGATCTCGGCGAGGCCTTGCTGGTCGGACTCCTCGTTGTAGTACTCGTCGCGGTAGACGAACATGACGAGGTCGGCGTCCTGTTCGATCGATCCCGACTCGCGCAAGTCGGACAGGATCGGCCGCTTGTCGTGCCGCTGCTCGACCGCGCGCGAGAGCTGCGACATCGCGAGAATCGGAACGTCGAGGTCGCGTGCGAGCACCTTCAGCTGCCGCGAGATCTGCGAGACCTCCTGAACGCGGTTCTCCGCCGTCGTCCCCGACGTCATCAGCTGGAGGTAGTCGACGACGATCAGCCCGAGGTTCGGCTCCTTCGTCTTCAGCCGCCGCGCCTTCGAGCGGATCTCCATCATGTTGATCGAGCCAGTGTCGTCGACGTAGATCGGCGCCTTCATCAGCTTGTCGCCCGCCGCGACGAGCCGGGGCCAGTCGTCCTGCGACAGCTTCCCGGTGCGCAGCCGCTGCGACTCGACCTTCGCCTCGCTGCACAGCAGGCGCTGCGTTACCTCGGACTTCGACATCTCGAGCGTGAACAGCGCGACCGGCCGCGCGTCCTTCAGGTGCAGCGCGAGGTTCGCAGCGATGCACAGGCCGAGCGCCGACTTCCCCATCGACGGGCGCGCCGCGACGATGATCAGGTTGCCGGGCTGGAAGCCGGAGGTGAGGCGGTCGAGCTCCTTGAATCCCGACGGCGTGCCGGTCACGTCCTCGCCGGCCTCGTAGAGCGCGGTGATCCGCTCGAAGCTGTCCTTGAGCAGGTCCTCGATGTGGCTGAACTCGGTCGTGACGCGGCTCTGCGACAGCTGGAAGACGATCTGCTCGGCGCGGTCGACGAGCACCGGCGTCTCGCCGGGCCGTTCCCAGCCGAGGGTCGCGATCTGCTGGCCGGCGCCGATCAGCCCGCGCAGCGTCGCCATCTCGCGGACGATCCGCGCGTAGTGCGCGGCGTTTGCGGTCGCTGGAACGAGCGCGGCGAGCTCATGGAGGCGGACGCGGCCACCCGCCTCTTCGAGCTCGCCGCGCTCTTCCAGCTCATCGACGAGCGTGATCGCATCTACCGGCTCGCCCTTCGCGTACAGGCCGAGTGCCCCGCGATAGATCTTCGCGTGGCTCTCGCGGTAGAAGTCGGACGCGTCGAGGATCTCGCTGACTGCTCCGATTGCGCCAGGGGAGAGCATCATCGCCCCGAGGACCGATTCCTCGGCCTCGAGGTTCTGGGGCGGGGCAACCGGAGCGGCTTCGGCGAGCTGGGCGACCATCCGCGCCGATTGGACCACCCCTTCGCGCCGTTCGCCACCAGTCGTGTCCGTTGTGGATGAGCGAGTTATCGACATGTCCTTTGCCGAGGATTTGCAGGGGAAAGACCCACATGTTCCCGGTCGGATCGGACGTCGCCTGTGGAACGATCGGGTCGCTCGTTGCGGAAACTTTCTGCGAAATTCACAGGCTCGGGAAAACCTGTTGAGCGCTTTCCCCACGCCGTCCACAGCGCTGCGCTCGACGTCGTAGACATGCGTCCTCGGCGCCGTTCAGGATGTGGAAACCATGCTCCCGCTCGTCGTCGCGCTCGCGCTCGCCGCGCCGCCGCCGGCGCTCGACCCGCAGCGCCTGCCGCACCTTCCGCTCCGCGGGCTCGTGCGTCAGACCGGCGGCGCCGTCGAGTTCCAGTCGCTTCGCGGTCGTGCGTTCGGCCGGCTCGCGGGATTTCAGCTTGCGCAGCCGGGGATCCCGCACGGCGTCCTCCTGATGCGCGGACGCGCCCGGTACACCGTCGACTTGCTCGAACGGCGTGTCCGCCCGGCGCGGAAGTCGACAATCGAAATCCCGGGCGGATGCCGGCTCGGCGACGAGTCCGCGAACGCCGCGCTCTTCCTCTGCGGGCGCACGCTCAGGACTCGTTCGCAACGCGGCGCACGCGTGCTCGTCGGACCCGCGGGCCGCGTCGGCCACTGGGCGTGGGGCGAGTTCTCCCCGAACGGCGGACGTGTCCTGGCGGAGTGGTCGGCGGAGTGCGAGATCCCCGTGACGTTCGACCTCTCCGTGTCGAAGCCGAAACTGGTGCCGCTCGGCGGAGCGACGGTCGCCGCCGCGCCGGAAATCGTGCCACTCGGCTGGCTCGGCGACGGCAAGCCGGTCGTGCGTGTCCTGCACGGCGGCTGCGGAACGGGCAGGCTCGCCGCCGGTGTGTACGTCTTCGGCGCGCGCCGACCGCAGCTGCTCGTCAAGGCACGCGGAATCGCGCCGTACGCGATGTGGGGCGGTTAGCTCTGCTCGTGCGCCGTCGGATCCGGGTCGACGCGGTCGAACTCGTCGTCCGGTAACTCCGCTGCGACGTCGGCCGGTGTCGGCTCGACATCGCCTGCATCGCTGACCTGCGGGTCCTGCGCGGCGGCCGCCGCGTCGAGCGCGTCGAGATCGAGTTCCTCGTCCTTCGGCTCGTCTGCCGCCGCGGGCTGGTCCGCGCTGTCCGACGCGGCTTGTTGCTCGGCCGCCTCCATCGCCTCGAGCTCCTCCTCCGGCGGCAGCTCCCCGCCTTCGGGGACGACGAGCGTCCGCACCTCGGCCGTCACGTCCTGGAACAGCTCGATCGGCACCTGGTAGCGGCCGATCCGCTTGATGGTGTCGATTCCGATCTTGCGCCGGTCGACCCGGACCTTGTGCTCGTCCCAGAGACGGTCGGCGATGTCGGTCGGCGTCACGGAGCCGAACAGCGTGCCCGTCGGGCCGGCGTTGACGTCGAAGCGGAGCTCGATCGCGCCCAGCCGGTCCGAGAGCTGCTGGCCCTCGTCGAACGTCTTCGCCTCGTGCTTCGCGCGGCGTTCCTCGACCTTTCGCACCTCGGCGACGCGCGCCGCGGTCGCCTCCTCCGCGAGGCGGCGGGGCAGCAGGAAGTTGCGCGCGTATCCGCGCGCGACGTTGACGACCTCGCCGCGCAGGCCGACCTTCTCGACGTCCTTCAGCAGGATGACTTCCATGCTCAGCGCGAGTCGGAGACGTACGGCAGCAGCGCCATCTCGCGCGCGCGCTTCACGGCAACGGCGACCTGGCGCTGGTGTCGCCGGCACGCGCCCGTGATGCGGCGTGAGCGGATCTTCCCCTTCTCCGAGACGTACCGGCGCAGCTGGTTCGCGTTCTTGTAGTCGATCTCGTCGACCTTCTCCTTGCAGAAGTAACAGCTCTTCTTCCGGATCGGGCCGGTCGCAGAGGGACGCTTGCGGCCCGACTGCTGGCGCTCTCGTTCTCCTCCGCGCGGCGGCATCAGAAGGGGATGTCGTCGTCGGCGGTGCTCGTGAAGTCGGCGTCGCCCGTACCGGCCGTCGCGGCCGCGGGGACGAACTGCCGCTCGCCGCCGCCGCCACCCTCGCCGTCGCCGCGCGAGCCGAGGAACTGGACCGTGTCGGCGATGATCTCGACCGCCTGGCGCTTCGTCCCGTCCTGCGCGTCCCACTCGCGCCAGTCGAGCCGGCCGTCGATGCCGACCGGGCGGCCCTTGGACAGGAACTGCGCGCAGCTCTCGCCCTGGTTCCCCCAGACGGTGACGTCGAAGTAGTTGGGCTTGTCGCCCCAGTTGCCCTGCGGGTCCTTCTGGCGGGTGTTCACGGCGATCCGCAGCTTGCAGACCGCGGTCCCGCTCGGCGTGTGGCGGAGCTCCGGGTCGCGCGTGAGGTTGCCGACGAGGACGACGCGATTGATGTTTGCCATCTCTTATTCCTCCTGCGAACTGGTGTTCGCCTCAGCGTACGCGGGCGACGGGACGGATTGCTGCTGTGGCTCGGGCTCCGCGGGCGCTGCGGTGTGCGGGGACGACAGGCGGCGCGTCGCCATGTGGCGCATCACGCCGTCGGTGATCCGCAGGATCCGCGACAGCTCGTCGAGCGTCGCCGGATCGGCGTCCAGCTGGAGCAGGTGATACGTGCCTTCGTTCTTGTGGTCGATCTCGTAGGCGAGGCGGCGGCGTCCCCACAGGTCGTGGCGCACCCAGCGCCCGTCCGCGCGCTCGACGAGCTCGCGCGTGCGCACGACGATCTCCTCCTGGCGTTCTTCCGCCAGTTCGGGGTCGAGCATCAGCAAGATTTCGTACTCCACGTGTTCCCGAGCCTCCTTCCTCTGGTCTGAATCGGCCTCGCCGGCCGGCGCCGCTCGGGAACCGACGGCGCGATGACGAGGCAGGAAGTCGCGCCACTGTAGCATCACCCGCGTGCGCCGCCTGGTCGCGTGGCTGCTCGGAGGAATCGCAGTGTTCGGCTTTCTGAAACGACGGAAAACCGCGAAAGCGGAAGCGCCGGACGCGCCCGATCCGCGCGCGGACACGCTCCGGCAAAAGCTCGCCGAGGCACGGACGATCGCGGACGAACGCGACGAGTTCGAAGCCGCCGAGACGCCGGTGGACGCCGTCGAGCCGATGCCGGAAAGCCCTGAGCGGCGCCGGCAGGACGTGCACGAGGCCGGGCGCGAGATCACGGGGCGCATGCGCGAGCAGCGCTGAGCTGCGCCTACCGGCCGACGAACGCTGTCGCGCCGGCGGCGATCCCGCGCGCGATCTTCACCTGGTAGGCCGCGCTCTGCAGCAGGCGGCGCTCGCGTGTGTTCGAGACGAATCCCGTCTCGAGGAGGATCGCCGGGACGTCGGCCCAGTTGAAGCCGGTCAGGTCGGAGCGCGGCGTGAGGCCGAGGTTCGTCGCCCCGGTCGCGCCGACTGTCGAGCGCTGGACGATCACTGCGGCGCGGCGCGACGCCGCGTAGATGTCGTCGGTCCAGCCGCGGCGGAGCGCCGGATACAGCATCTGCATGCCGTGCCGCGACGGGTCGGCGGAGCCGTCGGCGTGGATCCGGATCATCAGTGCCGCGCCGCGCGTGTTGCAGAAGCGCGCACGGTCGATGTTGCCGCCTGTGTACGTCGGCCCCGTCCGCGTCATCGCGACGCGCAGCCCGTCTCCGCGCAGGAGCGCCCGCGCCCTGAGCGCGATCGCGAGTGCGATCTCGGCCTCGCCGGGCGCGCCGCCGCCGTCCTTGATCTTTCGCGTCTTCGAGCCGGGCCCGATCGGCTCGGTCTGGCGGCCGATCGCCGCCGGCGTCCCGTGTCCGGGGTCGAGACAGATGAGCGGCACCATGGCCTTCACATCGTGCCTGCGCCGCGCGAGAATCGCGCCGTGCGCGTGGTCGACCTGTCGCAGCACTACGAGGACGGGATGCCGATCTTCCCGGGTCTTCCGGATCCGTCGTTCAAGCCGATCGCGAAGGTCGAGGACGACGGCTATGCGATGTCCGAGTACCACCTCCTGAACCACATCGGCACGCACGTCGACGCACCGGCGCACCAGATCGCCGGCGGCGACACGATGGACGAGATCGGGCTCGACCGGCTGGTCACCGAGGCGGTGACTCTCGACGTCTCGGATCGGGCGCCGGGGCCGATGACGCGGCAGGAGTTGGAGCCGCACCTCGCGAAGATCCGCGCGGGCGACATCGTGTTCCTCTACTCGAACAACGGGCGGAACTGGGGGACGGAGGCGTACTGGACGGGCTGGAGCTACCCGGACGCCGACGCCGCGAACGCGTTGATCGAACGCGGGATCTCTGCGATCGGCTTCGACGGCCCGTCGGCCGATCCCGTCGACTCGACGACGTACGAGCTGCACCGCGTCTGGCTCGGCGCGGGCCGGATGATCATCGAGAACGCGACGAACCTCGATCAGTTGCCCGAACGCGCGAACGTCGTCGTCGCACCGCTGAAGGTGCGCGATGCGAACGGCGCGCCCGCGCGCATCTTCGCACTGCTTCCCGACTGACGAAAGGAGTCGGAACATGACGGAACCCGTGACGCCGCGCTCGCGCAGGACGGGCGAGTTGCGGCACGGGATTCTCGGCTGGGCGGACACGCTCGCGCAGTCGATCGCACTCCTGTCGCTGGCACTCGGCGTTGCGACCGCGACGTCCGCCGCGGCGATCAACGCCGGGGCCGCGACGCCGTGGGCGTACATCGTCGCCGGCGTCGGCTGTCTCTGTCTTGCGTCCGTGATCGTCCGTTTCACGTCCCGGATGGCGAGTGCCGGCGGCGTCTACACCTACATCGCACGCGGCCTGAACCCCGGTGGGGGCTTCATCGGCGGCTGGTTGTACGGCACGGCGTTCGCGGTCGGGATCTCGTTCGTGCTCGCGATCGGCGCGGTGACGATGTCGACGCTGCTCACCGCGCACACGGGGTGGCATCCCGGCTGGTTCACGTGTTTCGTGATCCTCGTCGCCGCCTTGCTCGTGTTCGCGTTCTTCGACATCCGACTGTCGACGCGGACCCAGCTGCTGCTCGGCGCCGCCGGCGTCGCCGCGGTCCTGCTGCTCGCGATCATCGTCCTCGCGAAGGGCGGCGACTCGGGCATCACCCTGCAGCCGCTCAACCCGGCGAACCTGCCGTCGACACACGGCCTGTTTCTCGCCGTCGTCTTCGCCTTCACGGGCTTCATCGGCTTCGAGGCTGCCGCCGTCCTGGGCGAGGAGGCCGCCGACCCCCGGCGCGCGATTCCGCGGGCGATCCTCACCGCGGCTGTGGTCGCCGTCGTCTGGTACGTCTTCATCACCTGGACGATGTCCGTCGGGTTCGGTGTCGCGAACAGCGGCAAGTGGGCTCAGGACGTCGCTCCCCTCGACACGCTCGCGAACCGCTACGCAGGAACGTGGTTGTCCGTGCTCGTCGACCTGGCGGTGATCACGAGTGCGTTCATCGCAGCGCTCGCCGGGATCCACCTCACCGCGCGGACGTTCTTCGCAATGGGGCGTGAGGGCGGCCTGCCGCGCGCGCTCGCGTGGACGCACCCGAGGTTCCGAACGCCGTGGGTCGGGATCGGCCTTGCGCTCGTGATCACATTCGTGCTCGGCGTGACGCTCGGCCGGCACTGGACGCACCCCGCGCCGTCGCCGTTCACGTACGTGCAGTTCATGGCACTCACTGCGACGCTTGGCATCCTCGGCGCGTACATCCTCGTCGCGCTGTCCGGGATCGTGTTCTTCTGGCGCGCCAAGGCGGAGAACGTCGCTTACAACGTCGTGCTCGACGTCGTCTTGCCGCTCGGGGCGATCGCGATCTGCGCCTACACGATCTACAAGTCCGTCCACCCGCTGCCGCCGTCGCCGATGCGGTACGGGCCGTGGGTGGCATTGATCTGGCTCGCGATCGGCGTCGTCATCCTGGGATGGCTGTATGCGACGCGACCCGAGCGGGTCCGGGAGTTCGGGACGATCCTCGGCGAGGGCGAAACGGTGTCGCACGCGCGCGACGTCGAGGCCCGGCCGATCGTCGCGCCATAAGGGATTAACTGCGGGGCGGATCCGGGCAGGATCCGCCCCGTGAATCCCCTGCTCACCTTCGATCGCGTGGTCGGAAACGGCGTCGAGTGGCTCGTGCGATCGCACCATCACCGCCGGCTGCGACGGCTCGGCTGGGAGCACGCACTCGACCCGGACGGCGACGGGCTCTGGGTCCCCGGGGATCCGCCGCCGCGCGACGGCAACGAGGTCGAGATCCTCGTCGATGGCGCGAACGCGCTGCCGCGGATCGCGGCCGAGCTACGGAAGGCACGTTCGCACGTGCATATCGCCGGGTGGCACGTGTCGCCGTGGTTCGCGCTCGCGCGCGACGGCGACCACGTGGAGCTGCGTTCGCTGCTCGAGGAGCTCGCAGAGCGCGTCGATGTCCGCGTTCTCCTCTGGGCGGGCTCACCGCTGCCGTTGTTTCGCCCGGACCGCCAGGACGCGGCCGGCGTCCGTCACGCGCTCGAGTTCGGCAGCCGGATCCGCGTCGCGCTCGACGCGAAGGAGCGCCCGATGCACTGCCACCACGAAAAGCTGGTGATCGTCGACGACCGGATCGCGTTCGTCGGCGGCATCGACCTCACGACGCTGCAAGGCGACCGCTTCGACACGTCGCAGCACGTCGCGCGGGGAACGGTGGGGTGGCACGACGCCGCCGCGGTCGTCTCCGGGCCGATCGTGCGCGACGTCGCGGACCACTTCCGCCTGCGCTGGAACGACGTCACGGGCGACGACTTGCCTGAGCCGAAGCGCGCGCGACGTGCCGGCGATACGACGCTGCAGTTCGTCCGGACCGTGCCCGAGCGTGTGTACGACGCGCTCCCGAAGGGCGAGTTCCGCATCCTCGAGGCGTACACGCGCGCGTTCCGGGGCGCGAAGAAGCTCGTCTACATCGAGAACCAGTTCTTCTGGTCGAGCGAGATCGCCGAGATCCTGCAGGACAAGGTCGCGAACCCGCCCGGCGACGACTTCCGGATCGTCCTCGTTCTTCCCGCCGACCCGAACAACGGGGGCGACGACACGCGCGGGCAGCTGGCGGACCTGATCGACTGCGACGACGGTGCGGGGCGTGTGCTCGCATGCACGTTGACGGCGCTCGGCGAGCAGGGGCCGTGTCCCGTCTACGTGCACGCGAAGATCGCGATCGTCGACGACGAATGGCTCACGCTCGGCTCGGCGAACCTCAACGAGCATTCGCTGTTCAACGACAGCGAAGTCAACCTCGTCTGCCGCGACGCCGCCCTCGCACGGCAGACGCGACTTCGCCTGTGGGCCGAGCACCTCGAGCGCTCGACGCGCGAAGTCGACGGCGACCCGACGAGCGTCATCGACGAGCTGTGGCGGCCGATCGCGCACGAGCAGCGTCGCCTGCGCGACGCCGGCGAGCCGCAAACGCACCGGTTGTCGGAGTTGCCGCACCTGTCGCGGCGCACGCGGCGGCTCGGCGGGCCCGTGCAGGGGCTCGTCGTCGACGGTTGAGGTTTGTCGGCACGGGGCACCTAGGCAGCCGATGGCGACGCGACGACGGATACCCGACGACTTCGCAGCGGCTCTCGACCGTGTGCCGGAGGCAGGCGAGCGGTTCGACGCAATGCCACCGGAGCGGCAGGTGCAATGGCTCGACTGGATCGACCGGGCGCGCGGGCGTCGGCGCGCCGCTCGAATCGACGACGCGATCCGCCGGCTCCTGCCGAGCGCCGCCGTCGCCGAGGAAACCGAGCTGGCGGAGCCCGTCGGCCCACCGCCCGAGCGGAACTGGTGGATCTGGCTGTTGTTGTTGTTGCTGCTCGTCGTCGCGGGGCTTTTGCTCTGGTACTTCCTGTCGCGCGGCAACGACAAGACGACCGTCCCGAACGTCGTCGGCATGCAGGAACAGGGCGCCGCGCACCGCCTCCAGGACAACCACCTGAAGGTGATCCCGAATACCGGGCCGAGCACGCGGCCGGTGGGCGTCGTCTTCGCGCAGCAGCCCGGCGCCGGTGCGCAGGTGGACAAGGGACAGTCCGTGACGATCTCGATCTCCGGCGGCCCCGCGCGCAAGCCGGTGCCGAACGTGACCGACCTGCCGGTGCAACAGGCGACGACGCGCCTGACGTCGGCCGGATTCAAGGCGCAGGTGCAAAGTCACGCATCCTCGCGTCCGAAGGGCGTGGTTGTCGCACAGCAGCCGGTCGCAGGGGTCACAGCGGTCAACGGCGCGACCGTGATCCTGAGCGTCTCCACCGGTGTCAAGCCGGTCGTCGTTCCGTCGGTCGTCGGCCAGACGCAAGGCGCCGCGGTCTCGCAGCTGACGAAGCTTGGCCTGAGTCCCCAGTTGCAGAACGTCGCGTCGCAACAGCCGGCCGGGACCGTCGTGGCGCAGAAACCGCCTGCGACGACGAAGGTCGACAAGGGATCGACCGTCAAGCTCAACGTCTCGAAGGGGACGGGCGGCGGCGGCACGACTCAGACGACGACGACCACGAAGACGAAGACGCAAACGCAAACGGTGACCACGACCGCGCGTGCGACCGTCCCGACCGTCCGCGGTCTCGCCATGACCGCCGGGCTGCGCCGGCTCAACATCGCCGGCTTCCGCCCGGTCGTGCGCTACGCGAACTCGTCGCAGCGCGCAGGCCTGATCGTGACCGAGGCACCCGCGTCCGGAACCGCGCGGCGCGGCGCCGCCGTGCGCGTCACCGTGTCCAACGGCCCGAATCCCGCCGAGGCCGTCGCGGTTCCGGATGTGACAACGCAGGACCAGGCGTCTGCGGCGCAGACGCTGCGCCAGGCGGGGCTACGGCCGCTCGTCCTGTTCCGGCGCACGAACGATCAGTCGCAAGTCGGAAACGTGATCGAGCAGCAGCCGGCCGGTGGGAGCATTCCGCGCGGCTCGTACGTCGCGATCTTCGTCGGCCGCTCGCCCTGAATCGAGCCGGCGCGCGTCCGCGCCGCATCGACGGAAACGCGCCAGGCTCGCAAAAGTAGACCGGCGGCGTCGCGCAAACTTGCGACTCAGTGCAGCGACACGTCGCCGACGAGCGACCCGAATGTCGCCTCGAGTGCGTCGTTCAGCTCGGCGAACATCCGCTCGTACTCCTCGCGGGGCCGTGGCAGCCGCCGCTCGAGCGCGCGGTACGCCTCGAGCAGCGCAGGATCCGCAGCGTCGAGGAGCGTGCGGCCGCGCGCCGTCCTGCGAACGAGATACGAGCGGCCGTCGTCCGGATTGGAGACGCGCCGAACGAGGTTCCGGTCGACGAGGCGCTGCACGTTGTCGCGCAGTGTCGTCGTCGGCATTCCGGCGACGCGTGACAGCTCTGACGGCGAGATCGGCTCGTGCTCGCCGATGTGTGTCAACAGCGCGATGAGCGTCGGTGCGATCCCCAGCCTGCCGAGCTGGTGCTCGATGATCTGACCGACGTACTGCGAGGCCGTCGCCGTCTGCAGGTACAGGTGCCGGTTCGGCATTCGGTCGATGATACGAGCGCTTGCGGATAGTGCGTCGACGCATTAATTTACTGCGTCGACGCACTAATGCGAACTGCCGCCCTCTTCATCGCCTTCCTCGCAGCCACCACCGCCGCCGGCGCGACCTCGACGGCCGCTCCGTCCGTACGCGCCTGGACGGGCAGCTACACGCTCCACGGCCGCTCGGCGCTCGGCGTGATCTTCGAAGGCGGTAGTGGCGTCGTCGCACTCGGAACCGGCCACGCTGACGCCCAACGCGTGCGGCTCGTACGACGTGGTACGGCGCTCCGGTTCGTCGTTCCCGGACGGCCGTCGCCTGTCGTCTTTACGGGAACCTCGCGTGGCCACCTGATCCGGGGCATCGTTCGGCAGGGCCGTGCCCGCGGCGCGTTCCGCCTCGTCCCGGGTGCGGCGCCGGCACTCTTCGCGCGCGGATTCTTCGCCGCGGGCCGGCGAACGCTCGCCGTTGTCGACGACCCGTACGGGCCGGCACGACTCGTCGATCTCGACTCGGGCGAGGTTCACGCGCTCTACCGGGGAGGAGACGCGTTCGTCGTCGGCAGCGGCTTCGCGACGCGCGACCCAACGCGCGGCGTCGTGCGCCTGTCAACCGGCGGCGGAAGCGTCGACGGGACGCGTGCGACGCGCGTGGCCGTGCGCCAGCTCGAGGTGCGATTCCGCAGCGG
>JBJMJS010000069.1:0-13670 GCA_045806225.1 Gaiellaceae bacterium | reverse complement strand
GTTCCTCGTCGATCAGATACAGCAGCACCGAGAGGTCGTGTACGCCGAGCGACCAGAGCGCGTTCTCGTGCAGGCGGATCGTGCCGAGGTTCTGTCGGTTCCCGTAGACGCAGAGAACGTCGCCGAGCTCGCCGGAGCCGACGAGCTGCTTCAGCTTCTCGACGCCGGGGTGGTAGAGGAGCAGGTGCCCCGGCATCAGGACGAGATCGCGTTCCTCTGCCAGCTCGCACAGCTCCTCCATCTCGGCGGCACGCATCGCCGGCGGCTTTTCGACGAAGACGTGCTTCCCGGCTTCGAGCGCGCGCTTGGCCAGCTCGTAGTGCGTCGGAACCGGCGTCGCGACGACGACCGCCTCGACCGTGTCGTCGGCGATCAGCTCGTCGAACTCCGTCGTCGTGCGCGCGTTCGGGTAGCGCGCGCCGAACTCGAGCAGGCGCGAGGCGTCGGCGTCACAGAGCCACGTGAGCTCGCCGACGTCGGCGAAGTTGCGAACGAGGTTCTTCCCCCACTGGCCGAGACCGGCCTGCCCGAGCCTGATCCGCGGCGCGGTCGTCACAGCTTCCAGACTTTCCCGTTGTCCGCGCCGTTCCTGCCGGTTGCGTTCCGCAGGTCGACGACGAGCTGCGAGTCCTCGACGAGCCGGTCGTAATCGATGCCGCTGTGCGCCGTCACGATCGTCACACAGTCGTAGCCGGTCGGCTCGAGCGCAACCGACCGATCGCCGTTCAGCTCCGGCACGTGCGGATCGTGGTAGGACACGTCCGCCCCGGCGTTCCGCAGGAGCTCCATCAGCTTGATCGCCGGCGACTCGCGCGTGTCGCCGATGTCCGCCTTGTACGCGACGCCGAGGACGAGCACCTTCGAGCCCTTCAGCGACTTCTGCGCTCCGTGGTTCAGGGCCTGCGACACCACGGAGCGACAGTAGTACGGCATGTTCTCGTTCACCTTGCCGGCGAGCTCGATGAACTCCGTGTAGAAGCCGTACTCCCGCGCCTTCCACGTGAGGTAGAACGGGTCGATCGGGATGCAGTGCCCGCCGAGCCCCGGGCCGGGCTTGAAGGACATGAAGCCGAACGGCTTCGTCGCGGCGGCCTCGACGACTTCCCACACGTCGATCGCCATCCGGTCGCACAGCTGCGCGAGCTCGTTCACGAGCGCGATGTTGACCGAGCGGAAGATGTTCTCGAGCAGCTTCGTCAGCTCCGCCGCTTCCGGCGACGACACCTCGTAGACCGTCTCGACCGCCGCCCCGTAGAGCTCGGCAGCGCGGCGCGTGCACTCGGCCGTGATCCCGCCGACGACCTTCGGGACGTTCTTCGTCGTCCAGTCCTCGCGACCCGGGTCGACGCGCTCGGGCGAGAACGCGAGGTGGAAGTCCTTGCCGACCTCGAGCCCGGTCTCGGCGAGGATGGGCAGGACGGACTCGCGCGTCGTCCCCGGATACGTCGTCGACTCGAGCACGACGAGATGACCTGGACGCAGCCGCGTCGCGATGTCGTGCATCGCCGCGAGCACGATCGACAGGTCGGGCTCGCGCTGCTTCGACAGCGGCGTCGGCAGCGCGATCAGGACCGCGTCCGCGTCCCGGATGGCGTCGTAGTCGATTGTGGCGCTGATCCGGCCGGCGACGACATGTTGCCGAAGCCGGTCGGACTCGACGTCGTCGATGTGGCTCTCGCCCCTGTTGAGCGCGGACACGAGCTCGTCGTTGACGTCGACGAGGACGACGTTCTTCCCGGCGTCGGCGAACACGTCGGCGAGCGGGACGCCGACGTAGCCGGCGCCGATGATCGCGATGTCGGGCTTCATGCGGGCGAAAGGCTACCGAGCAGGGTGCGGGCGATTCGCTCGGATGCGTGCCCGTCCCCGTACAGCTGAGGCGCGTCGTCGGGGAACCTCGCCGCTTCGACCGCGCGCTCGATTTGCGCGGCGTCGGCGTCGACGAGCACGTTTGCGCCAGTGTTCACCGTGTCGATCCATTCCGTGGACGGACGAACGGTTACGCAGGGGACGCCATACCAGTAGGCTTCTTTCTGCAGGCCGCCGGAGTCCGTGAGGATCACGCGGGCCTGCGAGGCAAGCGCTGTGAGCTCGAGGTATCCGAGCGGTTCGACGATCTCGAACTGCCGTGGAGATATCCGGGCGAGGGCCGCACGCGTCCGCGGGTGCGCCGGAAAGACGATCGCGTGCCGGGCGAGCCGATTGAGCCCGTCGACGATGCCGCGGAGACGTTCGGGCTTCACGTTGGCCTCGCGATGGATCGTGACGAGGATGTACCTCTGTGGCTCGACGCCGGCGAGGGAGAGCACGTCCGAGCGTTCGCGCGCGATCGGGCCGAAGAGCCGCGCCGCGTCGGCCATGACGTCCCCGACCACCTCGACGCGCCCGCGCACGCCTTCGTCTGCCAGTTGCCGTGCCGAGCGTTCGTCCGGGCAGAAGAGGAGGTCCGCACGACGGTCGACGGCGATCCGATTGTGCTCCTCGGGCATCGACTCGTCGAAGCTGCGCAACCCCGCCTCGACGTGCGCGACCGCGCGCTCGCCGGCGGCTTCGGCGCCGGCCCGGGTCGAGTTCGTGTCGCCGTAGACGAGGACCCAGTCGGGCCGTTCCCGCTCAACCGCGGCCGTGATTCGCGGGCGCATCGCGTCGACATCCGCCGTCCGCAGGTCGAGCCGGTACCGCGGCTCCGCGAGACCGAGCTCGGCGAAGAACACATCGGACAGCCCCGGGTCGTAGTGCTGACCTGTATGGAGCACGACCTCGTCGACCCCCGCCTCGTGCAGCGCGAGCGAGAGCGGCGCCGACTTGATGAACTGCGGCCGGTTCCCGACGACCGAGAAGACCTTCACGGCGCCTAGCGTACGCGGCGCCCAAAGGGGTCAGACCCGGGAGGGTCTGACCCTTGGCCCGGGCTACACTGCACCGCCGTTGGGCCGTTAGCTCAGTTGGTAGAGCAGGGGACTCTTAATCCCAAGGTCGAAGGTTCGAATCCTTCACGGCCCATTTCGCAGCGCGGCGCGGAAACAGCGAAGGCCCGGGTGGCCGGGCCTTCTCGATGCTCATGTGGGTCGCGTTACCGCGGCGCCGGTGGAGACGCTGCCACCCACGCGAAGAGACTCGTCGTGGCGGCGATCGTCAGCAGGCGGTCGTTGCTGGCGAACGTGCCGTCCCAGCGTTTGGTGTACAGCCCGCGTGCGTCCTTCGCGTTCGCGAGCGCCCGTTGCGCCCACGCGTCGACGAGGCCGTACCAGCGCGCATTGCGGTCCTTGCCGTACAGGTCGAGCAGCCAGCGGAGATAGATGACGTCCGTCTCCGGCGCCCAGTGATAGTCCGCCGGGAAAGCGACCGACGCCGCGCGGGCGAGCTGCTCGGCTCGCAGGCATCGCGATTTGTCGCGCGTCGCGCGGCACAGCGTCACCTGCGCGCCGATCATCATCCCCTCGACGTAGTTCATGACGACGTCCGAGACGTCGCTGCGCGCATAGAGACCGCGCGCGCGATTCCACGAATGGAGGTCGGCCCACGCGATCAGCTTCTTCGTCTCCTTCAGGTACCACTTGATGTGCGTCTGCTGGTAGATCTCGGCGCCGAGCAGCGCGGCCGCGGCAAGCGGCTCCGCCGTCTTGTACTGGTGCTCGGTGTCCCACCAGACGCCGCCACCGGCATCGCCCGCCCAGCCGGCGATGTCGATGAAACGGAACGCGCGGATCGCATCGCGGAGGAAGCGCGGGTCCTTCGTCGCGCGATACGCGTCGAAGAACGCAACCCCGAGCCAGCCTGTGTCGTCGAAGAACGCCGAGTTCGTCTGCCCCGCGAGGTCCGGGTAGAACGTGAAGCCGCCGAGCGGCGTCATGGCCGGGTTCCAGTACCGCTCTGCGCCGACGCCGGCATCGACGGCGGCCGCGCGATTCGCGGGGGTCGGGTCGGCGAGCGCGATCGCCGCATACGACTCGATGACGGGAAACGCGTCCCACGCCGTCGCGAGCGGTAGGTCCCCGGGCACCGTCGGGTACTTGTCGAACCAGCCGAGCTGTCCGTTCCACCAGCGCTGCTTGATCTGGGCGACGCTCTGCTCCGCCGCCGCGAGATATGCGGCTCGGTCACCGGACGCAGCGGCGCGGGCGGCAGCTGCGGGGGCCGGCTTGACCGACGCAACTCCGGCAGAGACGGCCGCGGCGACGACGGCCGCCGCGAGACCCCTGGTCCTCGCGTGAAGCATCAACGAACGGTAGCGGGCAGAATCGGCATCCGTGGCCGCTGCCCAGGATGCCCGCAGCGTCGGTCGGGCTTCCACTCGGGCGGCCGACACGGCGGGCGAAGGCACGGTCCGGCACGGGCGTCTACGGCTCGCCGCTGCGAGCTTCCTGATGCTGTTCGTCGAGCTGGCGCTGATCCGCTGGACCGCCGCGAACAACATCCACCTCGCATACCTGACGAATTTCGTCCTCCTGTCGTCGTTCCTCGGCATCGGGATCGGCTTCCTTCGCGCACACCGCGGCCCTGACCTCTTGCGCTGGACGCCGGTCGCGCTCGCACTGCTCGTGACCTCCGGGCTGCTCTTCCCGGTCCATGTCCGGCTCGAGGACGGTTCGCTCTACGGAGCGTTCCATCACCAGGCCGCGCCGAGGTGGGTGACCCTCAGCTTGACGTTCCTCCTGACGGTCGCCGTCATGGCCGGGATCGGCCAGGCGGTCGCCCGCCTGTTCGTGCGCTACACGCCGCTCGAGGCATATCGCCTCGACATCCTCGGTTCGATCGCGGGGATCGTCGCCTTCTCCGTGCTGGCGTTCCTGCAATTGCCGCCGATCGCCTGGGGCGTGATCGCGTGCGCATTGCTCGCGGTGCTGATCGGCAGACGGTGGCAACTCGTCGCGCTGATCGCCGTCCTTGCGCTCCTCGCGGTTGAGTCGGCGAACCGTAACGACCACTGGTCGCCGTATTACAAGGTCACGGCGGTGTACGACCGCGGACCGTTGACCGTGCCGAACACGCATGTGCGCACGCATGGCGTCCTCACGATCAGCGCCAACAACATCCCGCATCAGACGGCGTACCCGGTTGCGACCCTGAAGAAGATCGAGCGCTTCTACTTCTTCCCGTACCGCCATCTCCGCGCGCCGCCGAACAACGTCCTGATCGTCGGGGCCGGCAACGGAAACGACGTCTCGGTCGCGCTGTCCGAGGGCGCGCGCCACGTCGACGCGGTGGAGATCGATCCCGCGATTCAGAGCCTCGGCGCGAAATACCACCCGAACGACCCATGGCACGACCCCCGCGTGACCCGGCACATCAACGACGGCCGCGCGTTCGTCGAGAACGTGAAGAAGCGCTACGACCTGATCCTGTTCGCGCTGCCGGACTCGCTGACGCTGGTGTCCGGCCAGGGCGCGCTTCGACTCGAGAACTACCTGTTCACGAAGCAGTCGATGGAGACGGTGCGCCGTCGGCTGAAACCGGGCGGGACATTCGCGATGTACAACTACTACGAGCCCTTCCTGCTCGATCGGTACGCGGGGACCCTTGCCGACGTGTACGGCCATGCACCCTGCGTCGAGCTCGGGGATTCGCTCGCGGCCCGGCGGCAGGCGGTAATCACGGCCGGTGCCGGCGCGAGCGTCGACTGCCGCACGCCGTGGCGCCCGGTGAAGGTGTCCGAGCCGACGGACAACTACCCGTTCCCGTACCTGCAGCACCGCGCGATCAGCCCGCTCTACTGGCGGACGCTCGTCCTGCTGCTCGCGGCATCCGTCGTCCTGATCGCCGTCGCGGGCGGATCGGGGACGCTTCGGATGGGGCGCTACGCGGACCTGGCGTTCATGGGCGCAGCATTTCTGCTCCTGGAGACGAAGAACGTCGTGCAGTTCGCACTCCTGTTCGGAACCACCTGGTTCGTGAACTCACTGGTGTTTGCCGGCGTGCTCCTGAGCGTCTATCTCGCGGTCGAGACGGCGCGCCACGTTCGGCTTCCGCCGCCTTCGGTCCTGTACCTCCTGCTGCTCGCGTCGCTCGCCGTCGCCTGGCTCGTTCCGCCGGGGTCGTTGCTCGCGCTGTCGCCCGTGCCACGGTTCTTCGCTGCGGTCGCTACGGCCTTCGCGCCGATCTTCCTCGCGAACCTCGTGTTCGCGCAGCGGTTCCGGGACGTCGCGGCGTCGAACGTCGCCTTTGCGGCCAATCTCCTCGGCGCGATCGCGGGCGGCGCCCTCGAGTATCTCTCGCTCGTGACGGGCTACAGCTTCCTGCTCGTCGTGGTCGCTGCGCTGTACGCCGCCGCGTTCTTCCTCGACGCGCGCCGCCGCCGCGTCGCTCCAGCTTCCGTGCCCGCAGTCGCCGGTTGAGCGCGACGCCGCGCGACGCGCGGCGCGGACAGGAAAAGCGGCATTTCCCGAGTAAAGTGCGACACGCCAGAACCTGCTCCGCCGCGAGGAAGGAGCCCTCACTGACCACACCCGATCTCGAGCTCCACCGACAGGCGACCTCCGACCCGGCGCGCGAGGCAGTCGAGGCGAGCCGCCTCAGGTGGCTCGTCGAGGCATCGAGCACGCTCCTGCGGTCGCTTCGGACGGAAGACGTCCTACCGAAGGTCCTCGAGGTCGCGCAGCGTACGCTCGACGCCGACGCGTATTCGCTCTGGCAGCTCGATCCCGAGACGGGAACGTGGGGCGTCGCCGCGTATCGCGGCCTGTCGCCGACGTACGTCGCAGCGTCGACCGCAGCGATCGACGGGGCCGACGCGGAGGTGTCGTTCGACCGGCCGATCGTCGCGGAAGACATCGCGGCGGCGGAGTGGCTGACGGAGTCGCACCGGGCCGCGCATGCCGCGGAAGGAAACCGCGCGATGATCGCGGCGCCCCTCAAGCACGACGACGAGCCGTTCGGGACGCTCGTCTTCTACTTTCGCGAGCCGCGCCGGTTCACGAACGCCGAGCTCGATGCGGCCTCGACGCTCGCGAACCTCGCGTCGACGGCTCTGACGACGTCGCGTCTCTACGAGCGGCAGCGCGAGATGGCGGAGGACCGCCGGCTGATCGCCGAGGCGAGCGAGCTGCTGGCATCGTCGCTCGATTACGAGCTGACGCTCGCCAACGTCGCGTCGCTCGCGGTCCGGACCTTCGCCGACTGGTGCGTGATCGACATGGTCGAAGAAGGCAAGATCAAGCGCCTCGCAACCGCGCACGTCGAGCCCGAGAAAGTGCAGCTCGCCGAAGAGCTCGGCCGGCGTTACCCGCCGAATCCCGACGCCGAGTACGGCGCTCCGAAGGTGATACGCACCGGCGTGTCGGAGCTCGTCGAGGACGTCCCGGACGAGCTGCTGGTCGAGGCGACGCGGGAGACGCCGGAGCTGCTCGAGCTCCTCCGGTCGCTCGGGCTCCGGTCGTCGATGTGCGTGCCGCTCCGTGCGCGCGACCGCGTGCTCGGTGCGATGACGTTCGTCTCGGCAGAGGGCGCCCGACGGTACACGAAGGCCGACCTGGCGACGGCCGAGGATCTCGCGCGCCGCGCAGCGACCGCGGTCGACAACGCCCTCCTCCTTCGCAGGTCGGAGGAATCGCGCGCGCTCCTCGACACGTTGTTCGCGACCGCGCCGGTCGGGCTCGCATACCTGGACGCGGAGCTTCGGTACGAGCGCATCAACGACGCTCTCGCGGCCATCAACGGCCGCTCGATCGAGGAGCACCTCGGCCGCGACGTTCGCGACGTCCTCGGCTCCGACGTCGCCGAGCGGCTCGAGGCGATCTTTGCTCGAGTGCTGCAGACGGGGCAGCCGGTGGTCGACGTCGAGCTGGGCGGGGAGCTGCCGACGCAGCCGGGGACCCTACGGCACTGGGTTGCGAGCTACTTCCCGGTCCGCGATCAGTTCGGCGACATCAACGGGCTCGGCGTCGTCGTCACCGACGTGACGGAGAACCGGCGTGCGCACGCGGTCGCCGAGGCGGCGCGGGAACGACTCGCCGTCCTTGCCGATGCGAGCCAGCAGCTGGCCGCATCGCTGGATTACGAAGCGACGCTGGCGAACATCGCCGAGCTTCTCGTCCCGCGGTTCGCGGACTGGTACGCGGTCGACGTCATCGACGACGACGGCACGTTCCGGCGGATCGCCGTCGTCCACCGCGATCCCGCGAAGCGCCGATGGGCACGAAAATCACAGGAGCTGTACGGCGGGACACGCGACGAGCCGGAAGGCCCGGGTCGCGTCGCGCGTACCGGCGAGCCCGTGCTCTACCGGACGATCCCCGACGAACTGCTCGCATCGTCGACGCAGAACGCGGAGCACTACGAGGTCCTGCGCCAGCTCGGGATCGAGTCGGCGATGGTCGTCCCGCTCCGGGCCGGGGGCCGCACCTTCGGGTCGCTGATGCTCGTCTCGGGGGATCCGAACCGGCTCTACGACGAGGACGACCTCGATTTCGCCGGCCATCTCGCACGGCGCGCCGCCGTCGCCGTCGACAATGCGCGTCTGTACCGCGCTGCACACGAGCGCGCGCGGGCGGCGCTCGTCGTCGAGCACGTGGCCGACGGCGTCCTCCTCGTCGACCGCGACGGCGTGATCCGACTCTGGAACCCGAGTGCGGAGCGGGTCACGGGCCTTGCGCCGGAGGAGGTCGTCGGCCGTCGGGCGGAGCTCGTCTTCCCGTCGTGGGCGTCGATCGCTCCGGTGGCGACGAGTGGAGGCACGCGCGCCGAGATGCAGCCGGTGGAGATCAACGGACGGGAGCTGTGGCTCTCCGTCACCGGCGTCGAGTTCGACGAAGGCAGCGTCTTCGCGTTCCGCGACCTGACAGCGGAACGCGCCGTCGAGCATCTGAAGTCCGACTTCGTCGCGACGGTGTCGCACGAGCTGCGAACGCCGCTCGCCGCGATCTACGGCGCCGCGTTGACGCTCCGCCGCGAGGACATGCGGCTCGCCGAGCCGCAGCGCTCCGGCCTGCTGGAGGTGATCGCGACCGAGTCCGACCGGCTCGCGCGGATCGTGAACGACATCCTCTGGGCGAGCCGTCTCGAGTCGGGGACGATGCACACGGTGATCGAGCAATGCGATGCCGTGGAGCTCGCGCGCAGCGTCGTCGACGCGGCGGCACAGTATGTCCCGCCCAACATCAGCCTCTCCTTCGTGGCACACACCGACGTCCCGCCGGTCGCCGCCGACCGCGACAAGGTGCGTCAGGTGCTGGCGAACCTCGTCGAGAACGCGATCAAGTACTCGCCGGACGGTGGTCCCGTCGAGGTCACCGTCGCAACCGAAGGCACGCGCGTGCGCTTCTGCGTCAGCGACGAGGGTCTCGGCATTCCGCCCGCGGAGCGCGAACGCATCTTCGAGAAGTTCTATCGCCTCGACCCGAACCTGACGCGCGGCGTCGGCGGAACGGGCCTCGGGTTGTACATCTCACGCGAGCTCGTGCAGCGGATGGGCGGCCGGATCTGGGTCGCGGCACCGAACGGCCGCGGCTCGATGTTCGTCGTCGAGCTGGTTCGCGCGTAACAGCTTCCAGCCCGCCGGCCCACCCGGATCGCCGCGCACGAGACCGCGGTCCCGTGCGCAGGCGGCGATTCCTCACTCCACGCCGCGAAAGCAGTTGCCGCGGCTCAGTACGGCGGCGCGTCGTCGACGTACGTCGTCCGACGGCGCGACCAGTAGCCGGGACCGGCCCACGACGACCAGAAGATCATCGAGAGCAGGACGCTGATCAGGCCGACGCCCATCAGGATCCAGCCGACTGTGTCGAGATTCACGGTGCCGTTCGTGTCCGTGTTGACCGCAAAGGTCAGGATCGCACCGACCGCGATCAGGAAGATTCCAACTCCGAGTCCCACGTTTCCCTCCTTTGGGGAGATATGAGCTGGATGCCCTCCGGAGGCCGGTTGGAAACGCCGGACGCCCCAGGCGTCCAGTAGATTCGGCGGAAGCGTGCGCCGGGGATCCATCGTCCAGCTGGTGCTCTTCGGGCTGATCGCCGCAGCCGCGGGGACGACGTTGGCGTTGGCGCCGGCATGGCTGCCGGAGCCGGCCACGCGCGAGGCCGGTCGGATTCACTTCGTCTTCTGGTTCGTGACGGCGATCTGCGTCTTCATCTTCGCGATCGTCGCCGCCGTGCTCGCCTATGCGGTCGTGAAGTTCCGCCGGCAGCCCGACGACGACACGGACGGGCCTCCGATCCACGGGCACACGGGTCTCGAGATCGCATGGACGGCTGTACCGACCGTGCTCGTGACGGCGATTGGCATCGTCAGCGCGATCGTCCTCGCCAAGGACGACGCGGCCGGTGCGAATCCGCTCCGTGTCGACGTGACCGCCCAGCAGTTCGCCTGGTCGTTCGGGTACCCGAGCTACGGGAACAAGCGCTCGGACATCCTGCGGCTTCCCGTCAACCGCTCGGTCGTTCTCCACATGACGTCGAAGGACGTCGCGCACTCGTTCTGGGTGCCGGAGTTCTCGCAGAAGCAGGACCTGCTGCCCGGCATCCATCCGACCCTGCACATCACCCCCGACCGCGTCGGGACATACACGGTGGTCTGCACCGAGCTCTGCGGGCTCGGCCACGCGCTGATGCGCACGCAGGCGATCGTGATGCCGCAAAAGGCGTTCGCGAGCTGGGCCAAGAGCGGGCGCGGCGGTGGCGCGGGCCAGGGCACACAGGGAGGCGGGAACGCCGCACCGCCGACCGGGCAGGAAGGCCTCGTCCTGTTCCGCCAACAGGGCTGCAACGGCTGCCACACGCTCGAGGCTGCGGGGGCGAACGGGACGACGGGACCGGACCTCGACCGCCTCGCCACGTACGCGCAGACCGCCGGCAAGCCGCTGAACGGCTTCATCCACCAGTCGATCGTCGCGCCGAACGCCTACGTCGAGAAGGGCTACCCGAAAGGCGTCATGCCGGACTTCGGCAAGACGCTTACGACGGCCCAGGTCGGTGCGCTCGCCGACTTCCTCGCAGCTTCGGTAAATAAGAAGCAACCGTGACCGCGACCGCCGCTCCCGTCCACCACGAGGTTCACGAGCACCACGGCCCGCCGCCTCCCCCGCGCGGCCCGCGGCGCCTGCTCTATCCGGGCTTCCTGCGCGCGATCTGGATGGCCGCGCTCTTCTTCGGGCTCGGCAGCGCGATCGTGGTGCTCTGTCGCTGGTGGGGCGGTTGGCACCCGATCTGGAAGGGCGAGATGATCGTCCTCGTCGGGGCGCTGGTCGCCGCGCCGATCGGGTTCCTGGCCGGCATCGGCTCGTTCGACTACTGGACGCGCTATGCCGTGGGCGCGCCGACCGTCCCGGAGGACCACTCCGGACACGGCGCGTACTCGTGGCGGGACTACTTCCGCGTGAACACCGATCACAAGGTGATCGGCATGCAGTACCTGACGACGACGATCTTCTTCTTCCTCGCCGGCGGCCTGCTCGCGCTGCTCGTGCGCTCGGAGCTCGCGAAGCCGGGGATGCAGTTCTTCAACAACCAGACATACAACGGCCTCTTCTCCGTCCACGCGTCGCTGATGATCTTCCTGTTCGTGATCCCGGCCTTCGCCGGGCTCGCGAACTTCGTCGTGCCGCTGATGCTGGGAGCACCCGACATGGCGTTCCCGCGCCTGAACGCACTGTCGTTCTGGCTGCTGCCGATCGCGGGGATCATGATGCTGTCGTCGTTCCTCGTTCCCGGTGGCGCGTTCGCTGCCGGTTGGACCGGCTACGCGCCGCTGTCGGTGCACCAGCCGATGGGGACGATCTTCTTCAACATGGGCGTCCAGTGGGCCGGCGCGTCGTCGATCATGACCGCGCTCAACTTCCTGGTCACGATCATCACCATGCGCGCGCCCGGAATGACCTTCTGGCGCATGCCGCTGCTCGTCTGGGCGAACTTCACGACGTCACTGCTCGTCGTGATCGCGACGCCGTTCATCGCCGGCTCACAGTTCTTCGTGATGTTCGACCGAGTCATGCACACGAGCTTCTTCGAGACGGCCGGCGGCGGGTACCCGCTCGGGTACCAGCACATCTTCTGGTTCTACTCGCACCCCGCCGTCTACATCATGATGCTGCCCGGATTCGGGATCGCCTCCGAGGTGATCTCGGTGATGTCGCGCAAGCCGATCTTCGGCTACCGGCTGATGGCACTGTCGCTGATGGCGATCCTCGTCCTCGGCTTCTCGGTGTGGGCGCACCACATGTTCGTGTCGGGGATGGCCCCGTGGCTGCGCGTCCCGATGATGATCACGACGCTGCTGATCGCGGTGCCGACGGGGGTGAAGGTCTTCTCGTGGCTGGCGACGATGTGGGAGGGGAAGATCCTCTTTGCAACACCGATGCTGTGGGCGGTCGGCTTCGTGTCGATGTTCGTGATCGGCGGGCTCTCGGGGATCTACCTGGGCGCCGTCCCGATCGACATCCACGTCTCGGACACGTATTTCGTCGTCGCGCACATCCACTACGTGCTGTTCGGCGGCTCGCTGTTCACGATCTTCGCCGGGATCTATTACTGGTTCCCCAAGATGACCGGTCGGATGTACAACGAGAAGCTCGGGAAGCTCCACTTCTGGCTGACGTTCATCGGCTTCAACGCGACGTTCTTCCCGATGCACCTGATCGGGACCGAGGGGATGCCGCGACGCGTGTCCGACTACGACCCGCAGTTCGCGCACTGGAACATGTTCATCTCGATCGCGTCGTTCTTCCTCGGCGCGTCGACGATCGTGTTCCTCTACAACATGGTCGTCTCGATGCGGCGTGGCCCGATCGCCGTCGGCAACCCATGGCGTGCGCTCACACTCGAGTGGCAGGTGTCGTCGCCGCCGCCGGTGTTCAACTTCGACGAGATCCCGCAGGTCGTCGGCGGCCCGTACGAGTACGGCGTGCCCGGCGCGCGGCATGCGGTGCTCTCCACCTCCGAGCGCACCGCCGACGAACGGGTCCCGGTGGACTAGTGCATCTACTTGTAGTCGCGAACGAGACGGTCACGGGCACGCGCCTGATCGAGGCGATCGAGAAGCACCGCGCTGACCAGAACCTCCAGGTGACGGTGATCTGCCCGGTCAACCAGCCGCAGCGCGCATACGTCGTCTACCTGGACACGCGCCGCGCAGCCGCAGGCCGCCGCCTCGAGAAGACGTTGTCGATGCTGCGCGGCGAGGGGATTCTCGCGCACGGGCTCGTCGTCGAATCCGATCCCGTCACGGCAGTGCGCGACGCGCTCGCGCAGCTCGAGCCGCCCGTCGACGAGATCATCGTCGCGACGCACCCCGTCCAGAAATCCGGCTGGCTCCGGAAGAACGTCGTCGACCGGATCCAGGAGTCCGCCGGCGACACGCCGGTCGAGCACGTCGTCGTCGACGTGCGCACGGAAGGTGAGGGCGAGGCGAACGTGCTCGTGATCGCGAACGAGACCGTCCTCGGCGAGCAGCTGCTGAACACGATCAAGGAGCGGGCGGCAGCAAGCCGTGCGAGCTTCCTGCTGCTCGCGCCGCAGAGCGACCCGAGC
The DNA here is from genome assembly GCA_045806225.1 of Gaiellaceae bacterium. Lineage (GTDB taxonomy): Bacteria > Actinomycetota > Thermoleophilia > Gaiellales > Gaiellaceae > 3-1-20CM-4-69-9. The sequence goes on along the minus strand of JBJMJS010000069.1, from coordinate 210 downwards.
GACGCCGAGCATCCGGAGGCGGAGCGTCGGCTGAAGCGGGCGCTCGCGGAGTTGCGCGGCGCCGGAATCGACGCGCACGGCCAGGTCGCGCACCCTGATCCGTTCTCCGCCGCGATCGAGGCGATGCGCGAGGAGCGCGTCGACGAGATCATCGTGTCGACGTTCGGACCCGAGCGGTCGGGCTGGCTCCGGCGCGACCTCGTCGAACGG